>DASWLY010000057.1:0-20658 GCA_036400035.1 Allosphingosinicella sp. | reverse complement strand
TTCCCGGGCCGCGGCCGAGGTGGAATATTTCCAGCGCGACATGTTCAAGAGGCGCTGGCTGCCCTCGGCCGCGCTTCCCAGGGACGCCTATACGAGCCGCGCGCTTGCGGCTGCCGCCCGCCGCGATCCTCTCGCCGCCTGGCTTATCCTGCCGCCGTCTCCGTTCGAGCGCCATACCCCCTGGGCGGCCTCGCCGAGGCGCTATCCTCCCGAGCTCCGTCGCCACATCGCCCGGCAGCGCCGCGACTCGGCCTGGCTCTCGGTTCGGCTCGAGCAGGCCGAGCATTATGACCCTGGCCTGTGGCGGCTCATCGATCGCCGGCTGGCCAGGGCCCGGACCTGCCCGTCGGACCGCGACCTGGCCTTGCTTCCGACGCTCCTCCACCATCAGGTCCGCGCGGCCCTGATGTACGGGGGCCGAGGCGCCGCCCAGGGTCGCGCCTTTGCCCGAGCTTTGAACCTCATCGAGCGGTGGCCCTGGGCGAAGGGCGTTCATTTCTATCAAACCGTCGGCGACGCATTGACCTATCTGATCGCCGCGGGGCGGCTTTCGGAAGCTCGCCGACTCCGGTCGAGCAGTTCGTACCCCAAGGACAGCGGGGACACTCTGCCGATGCTGCTCCTGGCGCGGGACGAGGACGAGCTGGTCCGGGAGATGGCGGCCACCGCCCGATCCGCAACCCTCGGCGGCAGATACGAAAACAGGGTCGGGCTTCCTTTCTTCGAGCGCCTCTCCGTCCCCGTCCTCGCCCGGCTTGCGGGCCGCGACGAGGTGCCGGCCGAATACCGCTCGCTCTTCGCCAGGGTGGCGTGGACGCGCCTCTATGCCACCGGGCGGCCGATACCCCGTGAGCTCGACCTCCTGATGCGCCGCCTCAATCCGCAGGTCACGCGCGACTGGCGTTCCGAGCCGGGGACGGGGGCGGCCGATCCCAGGCTCCTTCTCGACGTTCTTCGCTCTCCCGGGCTCAACATCCTGATGACCCGGCTCGATCCCGGCTATCAGGATCCGAGCTCGCCGGGCTTAACCCGGATCGACATCGAATCGCACAGCGACAATAATTGGTGGTGCGAGTGGCAGATCGAACGCCATAGCCGTTCGGCTTCGGAGGCGTTGGACCGGGAGTTCCTCTCCGGGTGGACCGCATCGGGGGATGATAAAGAAGTCCGGCGCGTGCCGCGGCGGCTTCGCACCGTGCTTGGTCAGAGCTGGCTGTGGCGCTCCCGCGCGTCGAGGGCGGAGCAGGAAAGATTGGCCGGCATCGACTGCGCGCCGAAGCAGCTGGCGGAGGGAGCGGTGCGCTGGGCCGAGGCATCGGGCGGGGCGGAAGGGTCGGACGAGGCGCTCGCCCTCGCGGTCCGGGCCACGCGCTACGGCTGCCAGCGCCAGGGCGGCCACGGCGCCTATTCGAAGGCCGCCTTCACCCTCCTCCACCGGCGCTTCCCGCAAAGCCCAGCGGCGAAGCGTACTCCCTACTGGTTCGACTGCTCGCATTTCTTCGGCGGCTGCGCGGTAGCGGCGGCGGCGGCGGGCGAGATGGACTGAGGCCAGGGCGCATCGGCATTCCCGCCTTATCCCTCTCCCGCGAAAGCGGGAGAGGGGCCTGTACGGCTCCCGCGCCGGGCAAGCGCTTTGACTCGGCCGGAACGCGTGCGATAGCTCGCTGCATGAAGAAGATCCTGCTCGCGGCCGGCGCCTTGGCTTTCTCCGTTCCGGTCCTCGGCCAGGCGGGCGCGCCGCCCGCCGCCAAGGAAGCCGACAAGCCCGTTCCCGAACCGATCGTCTCCGTCACCCGGCATTCGGGCACCTTCGGCGGGCAGCGCATGTCGTACACGGCGACGGCGGGCGAGACCTACCTCAAGGCCGCCGACGGCACCCCCAAGGCCAGCATCTTCTCGATCGCCTACGTCAAGGAACCGCGGGATCCGAAGCGGCCCGTCGCCTTCCTGTTCAACGGCGGCCCGGGCTCCGGTTCGCTCTGGCTGCACATGGGCGCCTTCGGACCGAAACGGGTGGCCATTCCCTCGGACGCTCGCGACGACGGGGCGCCGCCCTTCCCGATCCTCGACAATCCGGACAGCCTTCTCGACGCCACCGACATCGTCTTCATCGACCCCGTGGGCACCGGCTTCAGCCGGCCGCTCGGCAAGACGGAAGGCAAGGAATATTGGGGAGTCACCCAGGACGCGCGGTCGGTCGCCGAGTTCATCCGGATCTGGCTGGGCGAGAACGGCCGCTGGAACTCGCCGAAATATCTGGGCGGGGAGAGCTACGGAACGACTCGCTCCGCCGCCGTCGTCAACCAGCTCGAAGGGGCCTTCAACGACGTCTCCCTCAACGGGATCATCCTCATCTCGACGATCCTCGATTTCGGCGCCCAGGCCAATGTGCCGGGCAACGAGATGCCCTACGTCCTCTTCCTGCCCTCGATGGCGGCCGCCGCCTTCCATCACGGCAAGGCGCCGGCCGATGCGGGCACCCTGGAGGGCTTCGTCCAGGAGGCGCGCGAGTTCGCGGCCGGCGACTATGCCTCCGCCTTGTTCAAGGGCCAGAAGCTGCAGGGCGAGGAGCGCTCGGCGATCCGGCGCAGGCTCGCCCGCTTCACGGGCCTTTCCGAACGCTTCCTCGAGGCCGCCGACCTCCGGGTCAGCGACCAGCGTTTCTACAAGGAGCTGCTTCGCGACAGGGGCCTGGTGGTCGGGCGTCTCGACGCCCGCTACACCGGCCGCGACTATGACAATGCCGGGGAGGCGCCGGACAACGACCCCAGCTTCTACGGAATCGACGCGGGCTATACGGCGGCCCTGAACAGCTGGGCGCGCGACGGGCTGAAGTTCCGGACCGACCGCCAATATTCGACCATCGGCGGGGTCGGCAACTGGGACTGGGACCTGGCCGACCAAGGCGGGGAGGCGCGTTATTACAAGAACGTGACCCCCTATATCGGCAAGGCGATGCGCGAGAATTCCGGGCTTCGGGTGTTCGTCGGCCAGGGCTATTTCGATTTCGCGACGCCCTTCTTCGGCGCCGAATATTCGCTCTCCCGGACCGGCATACCGCAGGAGCGGATCGTCTACCGATATTACGGCTCGGGCCACATGATGTACGTGCGCGACGAGGATCGCTCGAAGCTCTCGAGCGACGTCAGGGCGTTCATAAGGGGCCGGTGAGGGGCCGTCATCCCAGCGCAGGCTGGGATCCCAGTGGGTGAAGAGCGCCGCATTCTTCACCCGCTGGGGCCCCAGCCTTCGCTGGGGCGACGAGATGAAAAAGGCCAGTATCACTGGCATTATGCGGTTCTACCCTGACTTTATGTCAGCCATGCTTGACATAAAGTCAGGCTTGCACTAATCGATTCGCCATGGCCGGCGGATGGGCTGCCGGTGGACGCGGGGTAAGGGCTGTGGATATCGGGGGGTTCGTGAAGAATCGTTTGAAGGTCTTGAGGGCGGAGCGCGACTGGAGCCAGGCGGAGCTTGGCGGCCGGCTCGGCGTGTCCCGCCAGGCGGTGAACGCCATCGAGACGGGCAAATACGATCCTTCGCTGCCGCTCGCCTTCAAGCTCAGCCGCCTGTTCAGCGTCCCGATCGAGGAGATTTTCGATGACGGTTTCGGGGGCCCGCGGGAGGCGCGATAACACGCCTCGCGGGGAGGGGGAGCGCCAGGACGCGGCGCGCCGCCGCAAGAGGTGGCTGATCGTGGTCGCGCTGGGGGTGGCCGGCTTCGTGCCCGGACTCTACCTTGGCTGGAACGACGGCGCGGCGTTAGCCGGGAGCCGGTCGGGCCTGTGGCCGCCGGCGCTGGTGGCGGTCCTGGCGGGGCTGTACCTCGTCGCGGTCATCGGCGGCGGCTTTCTCCTTCGCGGAGTCACCGACGAGGTCGAGCGGCAGAACGCCTACAAGGCGGCGAGCTTCGCCGGAATGATGCTGATGCTCGTCTATCCGATCTGGTTCCTGCTCTGGAGGGGCGGTTTCGTGCCCGAGCCGATCCACTGGGTGCTCTTCGTCACCTTCTGGCTAAGCCTCGCCCTCGCCAGCCTCTGGTATCGCTTCCGCTAAGGACATCGTCATGATCAGGAATCTCATTGCCGTCGCGTTGCTCGCGCTCGTCGTCGCTCCGCTCGTCTCCCTCAATCAGCTCGGCGGATTCGGAGTCCGCACTTCGATCTGGCTCGTCAAACCCGACGGCGCCGTCGCCGGGGGCGTGACCTTCGAGACTCTGCTGGCGGCGACTCGCCTCTAGCCGGAACGCCTCCGCCAGCCACTCAAAACGCAGAAGAAAAACAGAACGGACTGACCGGGCCTCCGGCAGCCGACGCTCAAGCTTTGCCTGAAAGAAAGGAACCCTCCCATGAAGCGCCTCCATTTCCTCGCCGCCTCGGTCGCGGCCCTGTCGGTCGCCGCCGCCTCCCTTCCTGCCCCGCTCGCCGCCCAGGCCGGGCAGGCGCCGGCGCCGCGCAAGTTCGGAAGCTGGGGAGTCGACCTCAGCGCCCGCGACACCCGGGTGAAGCCCGGCGACAGCTTCTTCGATTTCGCCAATGGCGGCTGGTACAAGACGGCCGTGATCCCGGCCGACCAGCCGGTCGCCGGGGTCGCGCTCGACACCCATCTGCTCACCCAGGCGCAGCTTCGTTCGGTGGTCGAGGACAGCGCCCGCAACCCAACGACCCAAAGCGCCCGACAGGTCGGCGCCCTCTATGCCAGCTTCCTGGACGAGGCGCGGCTGGAAAGGCTCGACGCCGCGCCGCTGGCGGTCGACCTCGCCGCGGTCAAGGCGGCCGGATCGAAGCGTGACATGGCGCGGCTGATGGGGGCGACGACCGGAACCTTCGGCTCCAGCTTCTTCAATCTGGGAATCAGCGCGGATCCCAAGGGCACCAATCTCTACACGACCGGGATCAGCATCGGCGGATTGGGACTGCCGGACCGGGACTATTACCTCACCGACCAGTTCAAGGCGCAGCGCGAGGCCTATGCCGGCCATGTCGAGCGCACCCTCCAGCTGATCGGCTGGCCCGCCGCGGCCGCCGCGGCGCAGGCGGTGATCGGCCTCGAGACCCGGGTCGCCGAGGCGAGCTGGTCGCAGGTCGAGCAGCGCGATCCGACCAGGATGTTCAAGGAGATGACGCTCACGGCCCTTCGCGCGCACGCGCCCGACTTCGACTGGACCGCCTATCTTGCCGGAGTCGGCGTTGCGCCGATGGAGACGCTCATCGTCACCCAGGATTCGGCGGTGCCGAAGATCGCGAGGATCTTCGCGGAGGTACCGCTCGACACGCTCAAGGCCTGGCAGGCCTTCCACGTCGCCAACGACGCCGCGCCCTATCTGTCCAGGCGTTTCGTCGAGAACAAGTTCGCCTTCACCCGATCGATAAGCGGCCAGCAGGAGAACCGTCCGCGCTGGGAGCGGGGCGTGCAGCTGGTCAACGGCGTGCTCGGCGAGGTGCTCGGCAAGGAATATGTTTCCCGCCACTTCCCGGCCTCGTCCAAGGCGAAGATGGAGGAGATCGTCCGCAACCTGCAGTCGGCGATGCGGGCCCGGATCGAGGGCGCCCAGTGGATGACGGCGCAAACCCGGGCCGCCGCGCTCGAGAAGCTCGCCAGGCAGCGGGTGAAGGTCGGCTATCCCAGCAAGTGGCGCGATTATTCCGCGCTCGAGCTCCGGCCGGACGATCTCTACGGCAACGTCAAGCGGGCCGGCGCCTTCACGGTGGGCTATTATTTCAACCGGATCGGCAAGCCCGTCGACAAGGAGGAGTGGATGATGACTCCCCAGACGGTGAACGCCTATTTCAACCCGCTGGGCAACGAGATCGTCTTCCCGGCCGCCATGCTCCAGGCGCCGATGTTCGATCCCAAGGCCGACGCGGCGGTGAATTACGGCGCGATCGGAACGGTGGTCGGCCACGAGATAAGCCACGGCTTCGACGATCAGGGCCGCCGGTTCGACGAGGCCGGACGCCTGCGCGACTGGTGGAAGCCGCAGGACGCCGCCCGGTTCGTCGCGGAGGCCGGCAAGCTCGCCGATCAATATAGCGCCTATGAAGGCGCTCCGGGCATGAAGGTGAACGGCAAGCTCACGCTGGGCGAGAATATCGGTGACCAGGGCGGAGTCCGGATCGCGCTCGACGCCTATCACGCCTCGCTGAAGGGGAAGAAGGCGCCGGCGCTCGACGGCCTCTCCGGCGACCAGCGTTTCTTCCTCGCTTATGCCCAGGGCTGGCGCGGCAAGGTGAGGGACGAGCTGATGCGGATGATCCTCGTCTCCGACCCGCACTCCCCCTATCGCTGGAGGGTGGACGGCACCTTGAGGAATATCGACGAATGGTATGCCGCGTTCGACGTCAAGCCGGGCGACAAGCTCTATCTGGCGCCGAACGCGCGGGTGCGGGTCTGGTAGTTCCACTCGTCGCCCCAGCGCAGGCTGGGGCCCCAGGGGGTGGAGAACGCGGCGCCTTTCACCCGCTGGGGTCCCAGCCTTCGCTGGGACGACGGCTCTCCGGCTGGACATCCCGGCGGCAGCGGGACAAGGGGAGGGGCCCCTGCCGCCGGAGTAGCCGATGCGTCTCGCCCCCCTTGTCGCCCTCGCCCTCGCCGTCACCGCCTGCGCCACAATTCCCGAGCCGCCGACCGCCGCCGAGCGGGCCGAGCGCTGGTGGGGCGACGTCGCGGCCCTGGCCGCCGACGACATGGAAGGGCGGCTCACGGGCACGGCCGGCTATCAGCGCGCCGCCGATTACGTCGTGGCCCGGGCGAAGGAGATCGGCCTCCAACCCGCCGGGACGAACGGCTACTTCCAGCCGGTGGCGTTCGAGGAGCAGTTCGTGGAGTCGGCGGGATCGAGCGCGGCGCTGGTCGCGGGCGGGCGCGAGACCGCGCTCTCGGTTCCCGGCGACATCATCATCGGCCGAGGTGACGGACGGCGGCCGGAGCGGATCGAGGCGCCCTTGGTCTTCGTCGGCTACGGGCTGCACATGCCCGAAGCCGGTCATGACGATTTCGCCGGAGTCGACCTCAAGGGCAAGATCGCGGTCGTCGTCAGCGGCGGCCCCGCCGATGTCTCGGGAGCGCTCAAGGCGCATGCCCGGCGGGACCGGGCGCGGCTGCTCTCCGAACGGGGCGCCGCCGGACTGCTCTCGCTGACCACGGCGAAGGCGGTGGAGGTGCCCTGGTCGAGGGCGATGGCGCAGGCCGGCCAGTCCGGAATGTATTTCGCCGATCCGGCGCTTCGCGACGTCAAGACGGAATTCTTCAGCGCCAGCTTCAACACCGAGGGCAGCGAGAAGCTCTTCACCCGGTCGGGCCGCACCTTCGCCGACATATCCGCGCTGGCGGACGCCTCGAAGCCACTTCCGAAATTCGACTTGAAGCAGTCGTTGCGGGCGACGGTCGCGATGCGGCACCGGCCCGTCACCTCGTCGAACGTCGTCGCCCGACTGCCGGGAAGCGACCCGCGGCTCAAGGACGAGCATGTCGTCTTCTCCGCCCATCTCGACCATCTCGGAGTGAGCGCGCCGATCAACGGCGACGGTCTCTACAACGGCGCGATGGACAATGCCGCGGGCGTCGCCGGACTGCTCGACATCGCCCGAAGCTACAAGGCGCGGCGGCTGAAGCCGAAGCGTTCGATGCTGTTCGTCTTCGTCACCGCCGAGGAGAAGGGGCTGCTGGGATCGCGCTATTTCGCGCTTCGGCCGACGGTTGCGAAGCGCTCGATCGCCGCCAACATGAACTTCGACATGGCGCTTCCGATCTTTCCTCTGAAAAGCGTCATCGCGCTGGGGGCGGAGGAAAGCAGCCTCGGCGCCATGGCCGCGGCGGTCGGCGAGTCGATGGGCCTGCCCCTGGTCGCCGATCCCTTCCCGGACCGGAACAGCTTCGTGCGATCGGACCAGTACAGCTTCATCCGCGAGGGCATTCCGGCGCTCGCCTTCAAGTTCGGCTTCGGCAAGGATGACCCGGAAGCGGCGGCGGAGCGGCAGTGGCGCTCGACCCGTTACCACGCCCCGTCGGACGACCTTTCCCAGCCGGTGGCTCGGCAGGATGCGATCCGGCTGCACGATTTCGTCGGGGAACTGGCCTTGCGGGTCGCCAACGCGCCGGCGCGGCCGTCCTGGAGCCAGCAGAGCTTCTTCCGGCGGTTCGCCCAGTGAGGGCGATCGGGGCGCTCCTGCTGCTGCTCGCTGCCCCGGCGGCGGCGCAGCCGGCCGCGCCATTGCTCACGCCGGCCGAGACCGAGGCGCTGGCCGGGGAGCTTTCCGGCGCGTCCGCCAGGCGAACGGTGCAGGCGCTGTCGCTCCACCACCGGATGCGCGGCTCCGAAGGCTATCGCGCCGCGGCCGAGCTGATCCGCGACCGGCTTCGCGAATACGGCCTTAAGGAGGTGGACATCCTCTCCCTCCCGGCCGACGGGAAAATATTCTACGGCACCCAGCGCTCGCGGCCCGCCTGGAATGCGAGCTTCGCCGAGCTTTGGGAGCAAAGGCAGGAAGGCGGACGGTGGCGCGATTCGGAGCGGGTCGCCTCCTGGGCCGACCAGCCGATCACGCTTGCCCAGGACAGCGTCAGCGGCCGCGCCGAGGCGGAGCTGATCGATGTCGGCGCCGGCAGCTCGTCGGCCGATTATGCCGGCAGGGACGTACGCGGGAAGCTCGTCCTGGTCTCCGGCCAGCCGGAGGCGGCGGCGAAGCTCGCGGTCACCGAGCGGGGCGCGGCCGGTATCCTCTCATGGGCGCAGAACCAGCGCTCCGCCTGGTGGGGCGAGGACGAGAGCCTGATCCGCTGGGGCCATCTCAGCACCTGGAAGGATCCCACCTTCGCCTTCATGGTCTCGCCCGCCCGGGCCCGGGCCTGGCAGGCGCGGCTGGCCAAGGGCGAGACGGTTCGGCTTCGCGCGGACGTGAAGGCGGGGCGGACGCCGGGCGCCTATCTCATCCCCACCGCCGTGATCCCCGGCAAGGACCGGTCGAAGGAGATCCTCTTCTCCTGCCACCTCGACCATCCCTCGCCGGGCGCCAACGACAATGCCAGCGGCTGCTCGGGGATTCTCGAGATCGCCCGTACCTTCCAGCGGCTGGTCGCGGAAGGGCGCCTTCCGCAGCCGCAGCGGACCCTGCGCTTCATCTGGCCGTGCGAGATCGAGTGCACCATCGCCCTGCTCAACGCGAAACCTGAATATGCCCGCCGCACCCTGGCGACGATCCACCTGGACATGATCGGCGGCAATATCGAGGTCACCAAGGGAACGCTCGGCGTCGAGGGTTCTCCTCCGAGCCTTCCGAGCTTCGTCTCCTATGTCGGCTTCGCCATGGCGCGATGGGTCGATTCCAACGCCTCCCGCTACGCCGAGCGCGGGGAGGCGGACTTCCCGCTGCTCGACCCGGAAGGCACGAAGAACCCGCTTCGGGCCAGGATCGGCGGCTTTTCCGAAGGCTCCGACCACCAGGTCTGGAGCGAGGGCAGCTGGCGGATCCCGGTCATCTACGTTTCGGACTGGCCGGACGTCTACATTCACACCAACAAGGACGTGCCCGGCAATCTCGACTCCACGAAAATGAAGCGGGCCATGTTCATCGCCGCGGCTTCGGCCTGGGCGCTGGCCAATGTGGAACAGTCCGACACCCCGGCGCTGGAGCGGCTGCAGATGATCGAGGCCGACTTTCGCCGCGGCGAGGGCGCGCGGCGCGAAGGCGGGCTGTCCGAAGAAGACGGCGCCAAGGCGGTGTCCCAGCACACCGATCATGAGGTGGCGCTGGAGCTCTCCTTGCAGCGGTTCGGCCTCCTCGTCGGCGAGCCTGACCGAGCGGGTCCCGCGCCCGCATCGACCGCCGGCCTCGGAACGATCTACCGCCGCGATCCCAAGCTGAAGGGACCGATGAACGGCTTCGGCTACAGCTGGCTCGACGACCATCTGGAAAAGGCGAAGCTCGAAAGGCCGGCGCTGCTGGCGCGCGAGCCGGCGTGGGAGGGACCCAGCTTCGGCTATGAGGCGCTGAACCTCGTCGACGGCCGCCGGAACGTCCAGCAGATACGCGACGAGCTCGCGGCAACGGTCGGGCCGGCGCCGGTCGAGGAAGTGGCCGCCTATCTCGCGGCGCTGGAGCGGCTCGGCGTGATCCGGCGTTAGGAGAGCCATGGAAAGCCTCGTCACCACCCAATGGCTCGAGCGGGAGCTCGGCGCGAGCGACCTCAAGCTGATCGACGCCACCTTGTTCCTCCCCGGCGAGCCGCGCGACGCCCGCTCCGAATATGAGGCGGAGCACATACCGGGCGCGGTCTTCCTCGATCTGGAGGAAGTGTCGGACAGCTCCAACCCGGTGCCGCACACGATGCCGCCCGAGCCCAAATTCGCCAGCCGGATGGCCTCGCTCGGCCTTCGCGACGGCGACCGCTTCGTCGTCTACGACAACAGCCCGCTGCACAGCGCCGCCCGCGCCTGGTGGATGCTGAAGAGCTTCGGAGCCCATTATGTCGCCATCCTCGACGGCGGACTGCAGAAGTGGAAGGCCGAGGGGCGCGCGCTCGAAAGCGGGCGGCCGAAGCTGCGCCACGGACATTTCAGCCCACGCCTCGATCCCGAGGCGGTGGCCGACAAGGCCTTCGTGTCCGGCCTGCTCGGCGCCGGCAGCCATGAGATCGTCGACGCCCGGGGCGCCGGCCGCTTCACCGGCGAGGAGGCGGAGCCGCGGGCGGGAATGGCCTCGGGCCACATACCGGGCTCGAAGAACCTGCCGCAGGGCAAGCTGTTCAACCCCGACAACAGCTGGAAGCGGGGCGGGGAGCTTCGCGCCGAGTTCGATGCGGCGGGGCTGGACCTGGCAAAGCCGATGGTCGCCACCTGCGGCTCGGGCATAACCGCCTGCGTCCTCCTGTTCGGGGCGCATCTGCTCGGCAAGGAGGATTTGAAGCTCTACGACGGAAGCTGGTCCGAATGGGGCGCCGATCCGGCGACTCCGAAGGCGACGGGGGCGGCGTGAAGGACAGGCGGCCGGACACTCAGCTCGTCCAGGGAGGGCGTCGCAAGGAATGGCGCGGCCGGCTGGTCAACCCGCCCGTCCATCGCGCCTCCACCATCCTTTTCGACAGCGTCGCCGAGATGCGCGCCGCCGCTCCGGAATTCGGCAAGGCCTATTACGGTCTCCACGGAACGCCGACGCATTGGGCGCTAGCCGAAGCGCTGACGGAGCTTGAGCCTGGCGCGGCGGGCACGATGCTTTATCCGAACGGCCTCGCGGCGGTAACGGCGGCGCTGCTGTCGCTGCTCTCGGCCGGCGACGAGCTGCTGATGACCGACAGCGTCTACGGGCCCACCCGGCATTTCTGCGACGGCTTCCTCAAGCGCTTCGGAGTCGCCACCCGCTATTACGACCCGATGGTCGGCGCCGGCATAAGCGAGCTGATCGGCGAGCGCACCCGGGCGATCTTCCTCGAAAGCCCGGGCTCGCTGACGATGGAGGTTCAGGACGCCCCGGCGATCTGCGCGGCGGCGAAGGCAAGGGGAGTCGCGACCCTGCTCGACAACACCTGGGCGACTCCGCTCTTCTTCCCTGCCCTCGCCGCGGGAGTCGATCTCTCCATCCTCGCCGGGACCAAATATGTCGGCGGCCATTCCGACGTCATGCTCGGCTCGGTCACGGCGACCGACCGACATTATCCTAAGCTGGAGCGGACGAGCTGGGACCTCGGCTTCTCGGCCAGCCCCGACGACGCCTGGCTGGGCTCGCGCGGCCTTCGTACCATGGGGGTGCGCCTCCGCCAGCACGAGGCGAGCGCGCTCAGGATCGCCCGCTGGCTGAAGGAGCAGCCTCAAGCGGCGGCGGTTCTCCATCCGGCGCTGCCGGAATGCCCCGGACACGAACATTGGCGGCGGGACTTCAAGGGCGCTTCCGGTCTCTTCTCCTTCGTCCTTCGCGGCGGCGACGCCGAACGGATCCGCTTCATCGAGGCGCTCGAGCTGTTCGGCCTCGGCTACAGCTGGGGCGGCTATGAGAGCCTCGTCGTTCCGGCCGATCCGGAGCGGATCCGGACCGCGACCCGGTGGCGCTCGGAAGGGCCGCTGGTTCGGCTCCAGATCGGCCTTGAAGATCCGGACGATCTGATCGAGGACCTGGCGGCGGCGCTCGCTTCGTGCGGAGCGGGGCGGTGAGGGGCTTCGCGGAAGGGCTCGGAGTCACCTGGCCGACGGAGGGCGACTGGGCGTCGGCCGCGGTCGCGCTCGCCGTCGTCGCCGGCGCCTGGGGCGCTGCCTGGCTGATCGGCCGGTGGCTCGGCCCGCGCATCGCCGCCTTCTGGGAGCATCGCGCCGGCCGCCGCGGCGAGGCGCTGGCGACCCGGATGTGCGACCTCACCCGCTATCTGATCGCCGCCTTGATCGTCGCCCTCGTCCTCAACGCCGACTCGTGGCGGCCGCTGGGGGGGATCGTGCTCGGCGCGGCTCTGGCCGTCTGGGCGGCCCTGCTGGTTTCGGGCTTGGTTCGCGGCCTGCAGATGCCCCGCTGGGTCGCGGCCTTGCTGGCGTCGGTCACCTTCGTGTCGCTGCTCGCCCGCGCCGCGGGCGGCCTCAAGCCGATCACCGACACGCTCGACCGCGTCGGCTTCACCGCCGGCGAGACCCGCGTCTCGCTACTCACGGTGCTTCAGGTCCTGGTGACCCTGGTCGCGCTCTATGCGGTGGTGAAGCTGCTCAACCGGATCGTCGGCCACTCGATCCACCGTGCGACGGGCCTCGACGCCACCCAACAATTGCTCGGCCAGAAGCTGGCCAGCGTCGCCATCCTGATCGCCGCCTTCTTCATCGGCATCGACCTCGTCGGGATCGACCTCACCGCGCTCGCGGTCTTCTCCGGCGCCTTCGGCCTCGCCGTGGGCTTCGGGCTGCAGAAGACGTTCGGCAACCTCATCGCCGGGATCATCCTGCTGATGGACCGGTCGATCAAGCCGGGCGACGTCATCGTCGTCGGGGAAAGCTTCGGCCACGTCAGCAAGATCGGGGTCCGAGCCGTCTCGATCGTCACCCGCGACGGCAAGGAGCATCTGATCCCGAACGAGAATCTGATGACCCAGGAGGTCGAGAACTGGTCCTATTCCAGCCGCGACGTCCGGGTGCACATCCCCGTCGGAGTCGCTTACGATTGCGACCTGCCGCTGGCCCAGAAGCTCATGGTGCAGGCGGCGAGCGAGTCGCACAGGGTGATGCAGAACCGGCCTCCCAAGGTCTGGCTGACGGCCTTCGGCGAGAGCAGCGTCGATCATGAGATCCTGGTCTGGATCAGCGATCCCGAGCAGGGCGTCGGCAGCGTCCGCTCCGAAATCCTCAACCGGGTCTGGACCTTGTTCAAGGAGAACGGGATCGACATTCCGTTCCCGCAGCGCGACTTGCGGATCAAGGAATGGCCGGGGGCGCCCAAGGCGGGCGAATAGGGTCCCTCATTGCGAGGAGCGAAGCGGCGAAGCAATCCAGCTTCCAGCGTCGGAGCCACTGGATTGCTTCGCTACGCCCGCAATGACGTCTAGGGCAGCCGCCGAGCCAAGGCCGCCAGGCCTTTCTCCAGCTCCTCGGCTAGCCGCCCGGCCGCGGCGCGGACGGGCATTCCGGCCTCTTCGAGCTTGAGGAGGGCGCCGACCCCGGCCGCTGCCCAGCGCGCGGTCTCGGCGGCGAGGTTGTCGAACCTCTTCTGGTCGATGGGAAAGGCGCGGGCATAAGCGGAGCTGATCCGCGCGGCTTCGTCGAGGATAGAGTCCCCAGGAGACACCAAGGCTCGGCCGGCCATCTCCTCGACCAAGGCGAGCACCTGCCGAAGCTGCGCGATCTGGGCGCCGGCGTCGGCGAGGCCCGGGGCATAAGGAGGCGGCTGCTGCTGCGTCATGCGCTGCAGGATAAGGGGGCAGGGCTAAGGAAGGGTGAAACACACCGTCACCCCGGCGAAAGCCGGGGCCTCGGCCCGGAAAAGGCTGGGCGCCTTTCACTCCTCGAGATCCCGGCTTTCGCCGGGATGACGTTATTACTGCGGAGTCGTCACCGTGGCGTCGCGGCCGGCGCCGGCGGGAGCGGCGACGATCGCCTGGGTGACCGCGCCTTTGTCGACCACGTTGGTGCCGGGATCGCCGGCGACGGAGCGGGCGCCGAGCGCGACCCGGTCGCTTCCGGCCGCGTTGAGCATCGAGCGCTCGCTCTGGCTGCGCGGGGCGGGGCCGCCGAACAAGGCTTCGAGCGCCTGGGTGCGGGCGTCGGCGCCGACCGGGGTCGGCTCGCCGGTGCGCGGCGGCGCCAGGGCATAATCGGGCGGGATCACCAGGGGCTGGTTGCGGGTGACGGCGAACTCGTCGGGCCGCTCCCGGCCGGCGATGCCGCCGGTGCCGCAGCCGGCCAGCAGCAATGTGGCCGTGCAGGCGGCGAGGCCGAGCTTGACGATACGCATAGTCACTTTTCCTCCTTGGGAGTCTTCGGTTCGCGGGTCAGCAGCGCCCGGACCAGCAATAGCAGGACGCCGATGGTAATGGCAGCGTCGCCCACGTTAAAGACCAAAAAGGGGTGGATGTCGCCGAAATGCAGGTCGGCATAGTCGACGACATAGCCCAGCCGGATCCGGTCGAGGATGTTGCCCAGCGCCCCGCCGAGCACCAGCGCAAGGGCAACCGCGTCGTCCCGGCGCTGCTCGCGCCACATCCAGAAGGCCACGAAGGCCGCGATCGCGCAGGTGAGGGCGACGAGCAGCCAGCGCCCCGTCTCGCTGCTCGCGTTGAGCAGGCCCATCGAAACTCCGGTATTCTTCAGCCAGCGCAGGGTGAAGAAGGGGAGGACGTCGATGGTCAGCCGGTGCGGCAGCTGAAGCGGGTAGGTCACCACCCATTTCACCGCCTGGTCGAGAAGGAAGATGCCGGCGGCGACGGAGACCCCGATCTTCCGGTTCTTCCTTATCCGCTCGTCATCGCGGGACAGATCAGCCATTCAATACCCCCTCGCAGCGGGCGCACAGGCCCCCGTCTTCCTCCACCTCGGGAAGCAGCCGCCAGCAGCGGCCGCATTTCAGATAGTCGGACCTGGTAACCTCGAGGCTGTCGGTCTCGCCCGGAGCGACCTCGGAGACGATGTAGATTTCCGCCAGCTGGTCCAGCTCCGCGTCGAGGAGGCCGGCCTGGACGGCGGGGTAGAGTATCTTCGCCTCGAGGCTCGAGCCGATGACCTTCTCGCGCCGAAGCGGTTCGATGCTTTCGGTGACCCGCTCCCGGGTCGAGCGGATAAGCGCCCATTTCGCCCCCAGCGCCTCGTCCCGCCAGGCGGAGTCGATCTCCGGCCATTCGAGCAGGTGAACCGAGCCGTTCTCGTCGGGATAGCGCGTCTGCCAGACTTCCTCGGTCGTGAAGCACAGCACCGGCGCCATCCAGCGCACCAAGGCGTGGAACACCGTGTCGAGCACGGTGCGGCAGGCCCGGCGCTTGGGCGACGAGGGCGAGTCGCAATAGAGGCTGTCCTTGCGGATATCGAAGAAGAAGGCCGAGAGGTCGTCATTGGCGAAGTTCGAGATGAGCCGGACGTAGCGGTTGAACTCGAAGCCCTCGGTCGCTTCCCGGAGCTCGGCGTCGAGCTCCGCGAGGCGGTGAAGCACCCAGCGTTCGAGTTCCGGCATCTCGGCCGCCGGCAGCCTCTCCGCCTCGTCGAAGCCGGCCAGCGCGCCGAGCAGGTAGCGATAGGTGTTCCTCAGCTTCCTGTAGGCGTCGGTGGTGGTGGCGAGCACCTCCTTGCCGATGCGCACGTCTTCGAAATAGTCCGTAGAGGCGGTCCACAGCCGCAATATGTCGGCGCCGCTCTCCTTGAGCACCGCGAGCGGGTCGATCGTGTTGCCCAGGCTCTTCGACATCTTGCGCATGTTCTGGTCGAGCGCGAAGCCGTGGGTGAGCACCGTCTCGTAAGGGGCCCGGCCGCGGGTGCCGCAGCTCTCCATCAGCGAGGACTGGAACCAGCCGCTAAGCTGGTCCGAGCCCTCGACGTATACGTCGGCGCTAACGCCCTCGCCGTAGCGCGCCTCGACCACGTAGCTGTGGGTGCAGCCGCTGTCGAACCAGACGTCGAGGATGTCGGTGACCGGCTCGTAATCGTCGAGGCTGTAGCCGTTGCCGAGCATCGCCTGGTGGTCCGCGCCGAACCAGGCGTCGGCGCCGCCTTCGTGGAAGGCGCGGATGATGCGGGAGTTGACCACGGCGTCCTTGAGATATTCGCCGGTCTCGCGGTGCACGTAGAGCGCGATTGGAACGCCCCAGGCCCGCTGGCGGCTGATCACCCAGTCCGGGCGCCCCTCGACCATGGCGCGGATCCGGTTCTTCGACTTCTCCGGGACCCACCGCGTCTCGTCGATGGCCTGGAGCGCCGTAGCTCTAAGCCCCTCTCCCTGTAGGGGAGAGGGGAGAGGCGCGTCAGCGCCGAGGGGTGAGGGACCGTCCGCCACGCCCTCACCCTGCGTCGCTTCGCTCCGCTGTCCCTCTCCCCTGGAGGGAGAGGGGCTTGCGTCCATCGGGATGAACCATTGCGGGGTGGCCCGGAAGATGACCTTCGCCTTCGAGCGCCAGCTGTGCGGATAGCTGTGCTGGAAGTCGGCCGATGCCGCGAGCAGGGCGCCGGTCTCGCGCAGGTCCGAGCAGATCGGGCCGTCGGGGGCGTTGAACTTGGCGTTGATGACGCTGCCCTGGCCGCCGAGCCAGACCCAGTCGTCGCGATAGCGCCCGTCGCCTTCGACCGCGAAGACGGTGTCGATGCCGTTCGCCTTGCAGAGCAGGAAATCGTCCTCGCCATGGTCCGGCGCCATGTGGACGAGCCCGGTACCGGCGTCTGTGGTGACGAAGTCGCCAGGGAGGAAGGGGCGCGGCCTGGCGAAGAAGCCGCCGAGATGATGCATCGGGTGGCGGGCGAGCGTTCCGGCGAGCTGCGCGCCCTTGAAGCTCTTGAGCGGAGTCACGGTGCCGCCGTCGGCGCCGATCCTGACCACCACCGGATGGCCGATGCGGCCGCCGAAGCTTTCGATCAGGTCGCGGGCGACGAGCACGGTGAGGGTGCCGCCGTCATGGTCGAAGCGGGCGAGCCAATAGTCGATTTCCGGCCCGTAGGCGATCGCCTGGTTCACCGGGATCGTCCAGGGCGTCGTCGTCCAGATCACCGCGAACGCGCCGACCAGCTCCTCGATCGGGCTCTCGACGATCTCGAACGCCACGTCGATCTGAGTCGAGACGATGTCCTCATATTCGATCTCGGCCTCGGCCAGCGCCGTCTTCTCGACCGGAGACCACATGACCGGCTTGGCGCCGCGGTAGAGCATGTCGCGTTCGGCGAAGGTCAAGAGCTCCTCGACGATCTTGGCCTCGGCCTCGAACTTCATGGTCAGGTAGGGATCGTCCCATTCGCCCATCACGCCGAGGCGCTGGAACTGCTCGGACTGTATATTTACCCACTTTTCCGCATAAGCCCTGCATAAAGCCCGGAATTCGCGTGGGGGCACTGCATCCTTATCCAGTTTCTTCTTGCGGTACTGCTCCTCGATCTTCCACTCGATCGGAAGGCCGTGGCAGTCCCAGCCGGGCACGTAAGGTGCGTCCTTGCCGAGCAGGGACTGGGAGCGCACCACCATGTCCTTGAGGATCTTGTTCATGGCGTGGCCCATGTGGATGTCGCCATTGGCGTAGGGCGGGCCGTCGTGGAGGATGAAGCGCGTCCGCCCGGCGCGCGCCTCGCGCAGCCGCTTGTAGAGCCCCATCTCCGCCCAGCGCGCGAGGATGGCCGGCTCCTTTTGAGCAAGGCCGGCTTTCATCGGGAAGTCGGTCTTCGGAAGGAAGACCGTGTCGCGGTAATCGGGTTTTTCGGACATTGGCGGGGGATTAGCCGGGAAGGACGGGAATGGGAACCTCTCGTCGTCCCAGCGAAGGCTGGGACCCCCGCGGGTGAAGACCGCCGGCGCCTTTCACCCCCTGGGGCCCCAGCCGTCGCTGGGGCGACGGGCTGCTTCCGCGCCGGCCCTCAATTCTCCAACGCCCGTCCAACGTTGTAGAAATCCTCGATCCACAGATAGCCGCGGAAGTCCCTCGGTACCTTGGCGAGCTGCTCGGGGCGCTCGAGTCCGGCGATCTGGCCGTCCTCATAGGGTCCCATCAGGATCACCTTGGTGCCGACGCTCTCCATCCTGGCGATGAAGCGCTTGGGCCAGCCCCAGATCGCCCATTGATAGTTGAGCGGAACCGCCACCGTCCTGTTGTGGCAGCTCCTGGGCACGAAGCTCGTCCAGCCCCACTTAACATAGTCGGTGAGGCATTCCTTCATCTCGTCCTTCCAGAAGGTCCAGGCGCCGGGGACGAGCTGCTTCATCCGCGCGGTAACCCGTGGATGCCCGTAAAAGGCGAACCTGTCGCCGATCTCGACGCCGGCGCGGCGGAAGGCGGCGACGAGGGCGTCGGCGTCCCGGGGGTTCCTGCTCTTGAAGTTGAAGAAGAGCCGCATCCGCGGAGTCTCCCGAAGCGCCTCCTCCACCGTCGGCATTCCGCCCACGCCCTTGCCGCGCAGCGGGTAGGTCCTGCCGCCGTCGGACGTGTAACCGTAGCCGACGTCGAGCCGCTTCAGCTCGGCGAGCATATGCTTGCGGACAGGGCCCTTGCCGTCGGTCCGGCAGTCGAGGGTCCAGTCGTGGAAGACGACCATCTGCCCGTCTTTCGTCGGATGGACGTCGAGCTCGATCGCGTCGGCCCCGAAATGGCGGGCGTTGGACATGGAGCGAAGGGTGTTTTCGATGAAATCATGCTCGCCCGCACGGATTCGCGTGGCCGTGCAGGTGTCCCGGCCGACGCCGGCGCGGTCGAACTGCTGGGCCAGGCCGCGATGGGCGACGAGGATCAGCGGCTTCTTCGACCTCGGCGCGATCCACGAGGCGTTGATCAGCGATACGACGACCGCGAAGGCCACGATCGCGGCGCCCACCCATTTCCAGATCCTCACGCCGCCAGCCTCCGCCGTGCTTCATCGCAATCGGCGGCCATCTGGGCCGTCAGCGCCTCCAGGCTTTCATATTTCTCTTCCGGGCGGAGGAAGGAGATCAGCTCGACTTCGACGGTCTGGCCGTAGAGATCGCCTTCGAAGCCGAAGAAATAAGGCTCGAGCAGCTCCCTGGGCGGCTCGAAGGTCGGGCGGATTCCGAGATTGGCGGCGCCGTCCACCACCCGCCCGTCGGCGAGCCGACCGCGGACCGCATATATTCCGAAGCGCGGGCGAAGATAGGGGCCGAGCGCGAGGTTCGCGGTCGGGTAGCCGATGGTCCGGCCCCTCTTGTCGCCATGCTCGACCACGCCTTCGATCGCGAACGGCCGGGTCAGGAGCCGGGTCGCCGTCTCGCAATCGCCCTGCTGGAGGGCGCGGCGGATCCGGCTCGAGGAGATCGGTCCCTCCTCGTCCGAAACCGGCCCGACCGCATCCACCGAAAAACCGAGCCTGGCTCCGGCCGCCTCGAGCACGTCGACATTGCCGCCGCGCCCGCGGCCGAAGGTGAAGTCCTCGCCCGTCACCACCCCGGCCGCTCCGATCAGGTCGAGCAGGTTGTTCGAGATGAACTCGTCCGCCGGAGTCTCCGCAAGCCCGGCTCCGAAAGCGAAGACGATCATCGCATCGGCGCCGGCCGCGCCGAACAGCCTTTGGCGCTGGTCGAGGCTGGTCAGCCGGAAAGGCGCGGTCTCCGGCCGGAAGAAACGGACCGGGTGCGGGTCGAAGGTCGCTACCAGCACCGGCCGCCCTTCTGCCCGAGCGCGCTCGACCGCACGGGCCACCACTTGCTGGTGCCCCCTGTGGAATCCATCGAAATTGCCGAGCGCGACGATGCCCCCGCGAAGCGCCCGCGGAACCGCCGAGCCGCCGTCCAGCCGCTCCATGGGCGCGCTATAGGAGAGGGGAAGGGGTGAGGTAAATCCTCTTGCCTCCCCATCGGAGATGGGGAGGGGGACCACCCGTAGGGTGGTGGAGGGGTAGAAGGCGCAGGCTCCTGCCGTCCAGCGCCTGATCCTCGGGGCCCGGCGCCAATTACCCCTCCACCACGTTTCACGTGGTCCCCCTCCCCATGCTGCGCATGGGGAGGCAAGATCAGGGAAGCTGGGCGAGAAGCCTCAGCAGATTCCCGCCCATCACCCTGGCGATCTCCTCGTCGGTGAAGCCTCGCTCGACCAGAGCCTGGGTGACGTTGGCGAGGCCTGCCGTGTCGAAGCCGGTCGTCACCGCCCCGTCGAAGTCCGAGCCCAGGGCGACATGGTCGATCCCGACCAGGTCCCGGACGTGGGCGATCGCGGCGGCGATCGCGGCCGGTCTCAGGTCGCAGACGGCGGCTTCCCAATAGCCGATCCCGACGAGGCCGCCGGTTCGGGCGACTCCGCGAATCTCCTCGTCGGTGAGGTTGCGGTTGACCTTGCAGGTCGCCTGAACCCCGCCGTGGCTCGAGACCACCGGTCTTTTCGCCATGGCGAGGACCTCGGCGACGGCGGCGTGGCTCGAATGGGCGATGTCGACGATCATTCCGAGCCGCTCCATCTCACGGACGACCTGCCGCCCGAGCGGAGTCAGCCCGCCTTTCTTCCGTCCGTGCATCGAGCCGGCGATCTCGTTGTCGAAGAAATGGGCGAGGCCCGCCATCCGGAAGCCGGCGG
>DASWLY010000056.1:0-3353 GCA_036400035.1 Allosphingosinicella sp. | reverse complement strand
CGAGGCGCCGGCTCCAGAGGCCGCCGGAGCGGCGCTTGACAATGTTGCCTTCGGGCGGTGGGGCGGCCAACACTGGGAAGCGACCGAGGGGGTGCCGTGGAGCGTCCGGGATCGTCGAGGAGCGGGCATGGGCGTTTATCTGGTCACCTGGAAGCTGAACACCGAACTGGACAGGGAAAAGGCCGAGCTCGAGGCTATCGAGGCCGCGTTCGTGGCGCGGCTCGAGGCGTATCAGTATATCCATGACGAGGAGTTCGAGTCGGTCTACTTCGTGTCGACGCCCTTGTCGGCGGGGCAGATCAGTGCCGATCTCCACCAGGGCCTCGCCAACGATGACAAAATCATCGTCGCTCAGGTGCTTGAAGGCACTTACTGCGGCTGGCTCCCCAAGCCCCTGTGGGACTGGATCGAGGAACGTCTCTGACCGCGGCAGCGCGACTTCACTCCAACCGCCAGCATCCCCACCGGCTCCACCCCCAGCCCCTTACGCTGGGACAGGATCGGCAGATCCAGCCGCCTCTGCGCCCGCGCGTCGTCGAGCCCCCCATGGGCCGACGCAGGGCGGCGGCGTAGCGTTCGGCAAGCGGTTTCGGCCGCGACGTCGAACCTGTAGGGGGAGCGCGAATTCACAGGAGGGACGGACACCATGAGCGAGCTGATCGTCTGGACCTACGATTGGGTGCCCGAGGGGCCGCGCGGGTTCGTGCGCGACCTGAGGCTCAGGTGGGCGTGCGAGGAAGCGGGGCTTGGCTATTCGGTGCGGACAATTCCCTTCGACGGGCGGGAGGCCGATCACCTGCGGCGCCAGCCCTTCGCCCAGGTGCCGTTCCTGAACGATGGCGAGCTGGAGATGTTCGAGAGCGGTGCCGGGCTTCTGCATCTCGCCCGCAAGAGCGAAGCGCTGATGCCGAAAGATCCGGTCGGGGAGGCGGAGACGGTCCAGTGGATCGTGGCGGCGCTCAACTCGATGGAGATGGTGACCGTTCCCTGGTGGTTCCTCGAGATCACCGGAGCGAAGGACAATGGGCTTGCCGGCTGGCTGGAAAGCCGGCTCGACCGGATCGAGACGGTGCTGAGCGAGCGGGAATGGCTGGCCGCCGGCCGCTTCACCGCCGCGGATCTGCTGATGGCGGATGTCCTGCGGGTTCCGAAGGTCCGCGATTTCGGCGATCGTCCCTCGACCGAAGCCTATGTGACCCGGGTCACCGGCCGCCCCGCGTTCCAGAAGGCCCGCGCCGATCAGATGGCGCATTTCGCCGCGGCCGACCAGAGCAGGGCCGATGCCGGCTAATGTCGTCATATTCGTGTCGAGGCGGAGCAGGCCGATTGAAGGATAACGGGCCTCCCGCCGCGTTCGATCGAGTGACAGTCACCGGACAGTCCGGCGGGAAGTCTGGCCAGTCGCGGTGACAAGCGGGCGGCGGCCGCCTAGACGGTGCGAATGAGGAACGGGACCCAGTTTGCCGGAATGGTCGTCGGGGCGCTCGGCGTGGCGGTGGGGCTTCGCGGGGTTTTCCATTCGGGATCGGCCTTGATGATGGCGCTGGGGGCGTGCGGGGCGGTCCTCGGGCTCGTGCTGATCTTCCGCGGCCATCAACAAGGCGGTTAGCGCGGGCCATGTCGCGGACCGCCTCCGGGCGGCGGAGGGAGGGAGAGCCCTATTGGACGCCCCGCCCTTGCACCCTCCCTTGCAAGTGCCTGCCCAAAGCCTAAAAGCGCCCGCGAAACCTGCCCTTATGCGAGCGCCCCCCAATGACCGCCACCTCCGCCTACAAGATCATCGATCACAGCTATGACGTCGTCGTCGTCGGCGCCGGCGGGTCGGGCTTGCGCGCGACGATGGGCGCCGCCGGGCAGGGGCTGAGGACGGCGTGCATCACCAAGGTGTTCCCGACGCGCTCGCACACGGTGGCGGCGCAGGGGGGCATCGCCGCCTCTCTCGGCAACATGGGCCCGGACCACTGGACCTGGCACATGTACGACACGGTGAAGGGCTCGGACTGGCTCGGCGATCAGGACGCGATCGAATATCTGTGCCGGGAGGCGCCGGCGGCGGTCTACGAGCTTGAGCATGCGGGCGTGCCCTTCTCGCGCACCGCCGAGGGCAAAATCTACCAGCGCGCGTTCGGCGGGATGATGCAGAACATGGGCGCCGGGCCGCCGGCCCAGCGCACCGCGGCGGCGGCGGACCGGACGGGGCACGCCATGCTCCATTCGCTCTACCAGCAGAGCCTGAAGTACGACGCCGACTTCTTCATCGAATATTTCGCGATCGACCTGATCATGGAAGGCGGCGAGTGCCGGGGCGTGATCGCGCTGTGCATGGAGGACGGAAGCCTTCACCGCTTCTCGAGCCAGGCCGTGGTGCTCGCGACGGGCGGCTACGGCCGGGTCTATTTCACCGCCACCTCGGCCCATACCTGCACCGGCGACGGCAATGCTATGGTGCTTCGCGCCGGCCTTCCGCTCCAGGACATGGAGTTCGTCCAGTTCCACCCGACCGGGATCTACGGCGCCGGGGTGCTGATCACCGAAGGCGCGCGCGGCGAGGGCGGCTACCTGACCAACTCCGAAGGGGAGCGCTTCATGGAGCGCTACGCCCCTTCCGCCAAGGACCTGGCCAGCCGCGACGTCGTCTCCCGCTCCATGGCGATGGAGATCCGCGAGGGCCGCGGAGTCGGCAAGGACAAGGACCATATCTACCTTCACCTCGACCATATCGATGCGAAGATCCTGGCCGAGCGGCTTCCGGGCATTACCGAGACGGGCAAGGTGTTCGCGGGCGTGGACCTGACCCGCCAGCCGCTGCCGGTGCTTCCGACCGTCCATTACAACATGGGCGGGATCCCGACCAACTTCCACGGCGAGGTGGTGACCCTTCGCGACGGCAATCCGGACAGCGTCGTGCCCGGCCTGTTCGCCGTCGGCGAGGCGGCCTGCGTCTCGGTGCACGGGGCGAACCGGCTCGGCTCGAACAGCCTCATCGATCTCGTCGTCTTCGGCCGCGCCGTCGGCCATCGGGTCGGCGAGATCATCAAGCCGAACAGCGCTCACCGGCCGCTTCCCAAGGGCTCGGAGGAGATGGCGCTCGGCCGCCTCGACAAGTTCCGCTTCGCCGCCGGCGGGAGCGCGACCTCGGTCATCCGCAACCGCATGCAGCGGGTCATGCAGGCCGATTGCGCCGTCTTCCGAGCCGAGGCCAGCCTCGCCGAGGGCGTGGGCCGGATCGACGAGGTCTACAGGCAGATGGCGGACGTCAAGGTCACCGACCGCAGCCTCGTCTGGAACACCGACCTCGTCGAGACGATGGAGCTCGACAACCTCATCGCCCAGGCGGTGGTGACGATGCACTC
>DASWLY010000055.1:0-4374 GCA_036400035.1 Allosphingosinicella sp. | reverse complement strand
TTCCGCGCGGCCGCGACGATCGGCGGAGTGCTCCGCGCCATCGGGCCCGAGGTCGGCCATATCTACGTCGTCGACGACGGCTGCCCCGATTCCACCGGCGAGCGGGCGCTTAGGGACAATTCCGACCCGCGAGTCGTCGTCCTTCGCAATCCGCGCAATCTGGGAGTCGGCGGGGCGATGAAGCGCGGCTATGCCCGGGCCTTGGCCGACGGAGCCGGGATCGTCGTCAAGCTCGACGCCGACGCTCAGATGGACCCGCGCCATATCCGCCGACTGATCGCGCCGATCGTCGAGGGCAAGGCCGATTATGCCAAAGGCAACAGGTTCGCCCCGGCGCACCTGATGCCGTCCGGCTCCTCCCCGCGCGCCCTGAACGCGATGCCGCCGGCCCGGCGGGCCGGTAACATGCTGCTCTCGATCCTCCACAAGGCCGCGACAGGCTATTGGCGCATCGAGGATCCGGCCAACGGCTATACCGCCATCCACGCGCACGCGCTCGAGCGGATCGGCCTCGAGCCGCTCGCCGACTGCTTCTTCTTCGAGACCGACATGCTCTACCGGTTGAACCTGGTCGACGCCGTGGTCGCCGACGTTCCGCTCCCGGCCTGCTATCCCGGGTCGGGCAGCAGCCTCAGCCTTCGCCGGGTCGCGCCTCGATTCGCGGTGATGACGGCGAGCCGCTTCGTCCGCCGGCTGCGCGCGCAATATTTCACCGGCCCCTGGAACCTGGGCTCGGTCAAGCTGCTGGCGGCGACGGCGATGATCGCCGCGGCCGCGGGCCTGACCGGATGGCGGTGGATCGGCGCCTCGAGCGGCGCCGGCGCGCCGGGGGCGGCGCAGGCGGCGGCGGCCTGCCTCGTGATCGGCCTCGCCTTGCTCGCCGCCGCCGGCCACTACGACGCTCGCAAGGCGGCCCGCGAGCCCCTCTCCCGGCCGCGCTCGCCCTGCTGAATGCCGAAGGCGGCGCCGTGGCTGGACCGCCTCACCGGCGTCAAGGCGCCGTCCTGGTGGACGGCGGCCTTGCTGGTCGGCGCCTGCCACGGCCTGTTCGCGCTCGTGGCCGGGGTGAGGATGTCGAGCGACAGCCATGCTTACGCTTATTATTCGGCACGGCTGATCGAAAGCGGCTTCGACTATCCCCGGCTGATCGCGGAAGCGAGCGGCGGCTTCCCGGCCATACTCTACGTCCTGTTCGGGACCCTGCTGTCCCTGCTTCGCCTGGCCTTCGGGAGCGGCTGGGCCACCGCTTTGGTCGTGCTCAACTTTGCCGCCCACGTCGCGCTCGGCATCCTCGTCGTCCGGATGGCGGCGCGGGTGACCCGGAGCGGACTCGCCGGCTGGGGCGCGCTTTTGCTCTACCTCGGCTGCTTCGACCTGCTCATGTGGGTGCCTTTCGTGCTCTCGGACGCCACCTTCGTCCTGATCGCCTTTTTCGTGTTCACGCTGGCCGCGGCTCGGATCCTCGGCGAAGCGAAGGGGTGGGGCGCGGTGCTGGCGGCGGCCGCGGCGGGCGTCTTCTACCGGCCGACCGGAATGGTGCTCCTCCCCGATCTCGCCTGGGCGATCTACCTGGCGAAGAGCGGCGCGGCCAAGGTCCGGCGCGGCCCGACGCTGGCCGTGCTCGCCGCGGGGCTGGCGGCCGTCGTGCTGGGCTTTGCCTGGTTCGTCCAGGATCCCGGCCGCTGGCCGTTCGCCTCCCTCGGCGCGGCCTTCCGAACGGCCGGGGCGGAATATGCGCTCGGCCAGGTCGTGAGCGGGCGGCCGGAGACCTACCATGGACCGCCCTCGGCGCTGCTGGATTACGCGCTCATCTCGGCAGACCGCTTCCTCCACTTCTTCGCGGCCGGCGCGGCCGACTTCAGCCCGGCCCACTGGCTGGTCGAGCTGGCCTTCTTCCTGCCCTGCTATGCGCTGGCGGGCTGGCTCGCCATCGCCCTGTGGCGCGGGCGTACCGCCTTCGGGCCAAGCGAGCGCAAGGTGTTCCTAGCCGCGTTCGGAGCCCTGCTCTCCTACGCGGTCTTCCACGCCCTCGTTCAGGTCGATTTCGACTGGCGCTACCGGACGCCGATCCTGCCCCATCTCATCCTGCTCGCCGCCGGCGGCCTCGCCGACCTGGCGCGAAGGCGGGCGCCACGAAAGCGGGCCGGGCAATGACCGGCGATTCGCCTTTCCTGTTCAGCGTCGATGTCGAGGACCCGCGGCTCGATCTTGCCGACGGGGAGCGCCTGCCGGCGAGGGTGCCGGCGCTGGTCGGTTCCTATCTCGATTTCCTTCGGCGGCACGAGGCGAAGGGCACCTTCTTCGTCGTCGGCGAGGTGGCACGCCGGCATCCGCACGTCGTTCGCCGGATCGCCGCCGAGGGGCATGAGCTCGGCTGCCATTCGGACGCCCATGTACCGCTCGACCGGCTCGGCCAGGCGCGGTTTCGCGACGATCTCGTGCGCAACATGGAGGCGTTGCGGGAAGCCGGCGCGGGCGCGATCGGGGGCTACAGGGCGCCCTGCTTCTCGATGACCGCCGAGACCGGCTGGGCCTATGAGACGCTGGCGGAGCTCGGCTTCACCTATTCGAGCTCGGTGCTGCCCGCCCGAAGCCCGCTCTACGGCCATTCCAGCTTCGGCACCGCGCCGCGGCTGATCGACGGGGTGGTCGAGCTTCCCGTGACCCTGCTCCCGTTCCGGATCCTGCCGGTGCCGATCGGCGGCCTCTATTTCCGGGTCCTGCCCCGGCCGATCCTTCGCCGGGCGCTGGCGGTCCGGCTGAAGCGGGGCGAGGCGGTCGCCAGCTACCACCACCCCTACGACATCGACACCGAGCAGGGCTTCACCCATGCCGGCTTCCGCCGCTGGGGCGCCTTCGACCTGCTGATGCGGGCCAACCGCGGCGCGGTCCTGCCGAGGCTCGAAATGGCGAGGTCGCTGGGTTTCTCCTTCGCCGCCTACGGACCTTATGCGCGAGGGGTCGGCGAGAGCTTGCGTTCGAAACGAGGTGCGGATGACTGACGAATACCGGTTCGAGCCGCTCGAGCATAATGCCCGCGGCTATGAGCGGATCTCGAAGCTGATGGGCGAGGTCTTTCCCAAGGCCCGGCACCTGACGCCGCGTTATTTCGAATGGCATTACGGCCGGAACCCCGACGGGCAGGCGATCGGCTGCAACGCCTTCGCCGGCGGCGAGCTGGTCGGCCACATGGCGGCCCACGTCTTTCCCTGCACGCTGGAGGGAGAAGACCGGCGCGGCATGTACACCGTCAACGGCTCGGTCCACCCGCTGCACCGCGGCCGGAGGCTGCAGAGCCGGATCAGCGCCGCCATGTTCGAGGAGGCGGCCCGCCTGGGCTATTCCTTCTGCCTCGCCACCGGCAACAAATGGAGCACCGGACCGCTCCTCACCCGCTTCAAGATGCTTCGGCCCCTCGAGGCACGCCTCGGCTTCGGGCTGCCGAAGCGCCGCGAGGCCGGTCCCGGACCCAGCTTCGAGCGGGTCTGGAGCGACGAGGCGGTGCGCTGGCGGCTGGCCAATCCGGAAGGCCGGTATCGCTCGATCCGGCAGGGCGATCAGGCGGCCATCCTTTCCGCCGCGGGCGTCCCGGGAATCGGCGCCATCCTGCACCAAGGCCCCGGGCAGGGCGCCGGGCGCGAAAGCCTTCCGGAAAGCGGGCAGGCGCCGGGCCCGCTCCGGCTCTGGCTGGGGCTCGACCCCGGCATCGACTGGAAGGGCTCCGCCTTTCTCCCCATCCCGATGCGCCTTCGCCCCTCCCCGCTAAACCTCGTCTACAAGGACCTGACCGGAAGCGGCTTCGTTCCCGATCCGGACCGGGTCGTCTTCCGGGGCCTGGATTTCGACGCCTATTGAGGCCTGATCGCAGCGGGTTGAAGGAACAAGCCGTCATCCCGGCGGAAGCCGGAATCTGGTGGGGACCCGCGCCTTTTCCGCCCTGAGATCCCGGCTTTCGCCGGGATGACGGGAGGGGCGGGTGCGGGAGATGAGCCCGTGCGGCCAGGCTCCGGATCATGCTTCCGGCGAAGGACCTGACCGGAAGCGGCTTCGTGCCCGATCCGGACCGGGTCGTCTTCCGGGGCCTGGATTTCGACGCCTATTGAGGCCTGATCGCCGTCATCCCGGCGGAAGCCGGGATCTGGTGGGGACCCGCGCCTTTTCCGCCCTGAGATCCCGGCTTTCGCCGGGATGACGGGAGGGGCGGGTGCGGGAGATGAGCCCGTGCGACCAGGCTCCGGATCATGCTTCCGCCGAAGGACCTGACCGGAAGCGGCTTCGTGCCCGATCCGGACCGGGTCGTCTTCCGGGGCCTGGATTTCGACGCCTATTGAGGCCTGATCGCAGCGGGTTGAAGGAACAAGCCGTCATCCCGGC
>DASWLY010000054.1:0-18084 GCA_036400035.1 Allosphingosinicella sp. | reverse complement strand
AGCGGTTGGATGACGTGACGGCCGCCGACGTCGGCGCATTCGTGGCCGACCTTACTGAGCTGACGCGTCAGGTCCCCCACTATCGCACATTCGTTGACGAAGCGCTGGCTTTCGAAGCAATGCCCGATGAGCGGCGACGTGCCGCCGCGGACCTTGCGCAGGCCCTCGAACGACAGCCCTCAGAAACCGTGCAGCCGGAGCTGCAGCAGGCGCTCGCGAACGTCCGCCGCAATGTTCAGGATCTGCCGGACAAGGTGGCTGATCTCGCCTTGCTGCGAAGCGTGGGGAACGCCTTCAGGGCGGTTGGCCGATCCTTCAACAGTCGTCTCAAGGCCGTCGCTTCCAAGGCCGCCGATACTTTCGATAGGACTGCCGGGAAGCTTATCGGCTCCTCGTTAGCCCTGCTGGTCGTGGGAGGCCCTATAGCTATTCTGCTGCGGTTGCTGGCCATCTGGTTCCCGTCGGAATTCCGCTTCGTGTCGCATCTCATCAAAGTCGCCGAGAAGCTGCTTTAAGCAGCGCGGAGGCATCAATCGTCGCCGGCATCGATCCGGACGAGATGGGCATCGGCCCGGTCTTCGCCGTGCCCAAGCTCCTCGAGCGCTTCGGCCTCAACGTCGACGATATCGGGCTGTGGGAGCTGAACGAGGCCTTCGCCGTCCAGGTCCTCTACTGCCAGGACCGGCTCGGGATCCCCGACGACCGCCTCAACGTCGACGGCGGCTCCATCTCGATCGGCCACCCCTACGGCATGTCGGGCGCTCGGATGACGGGCCACGCCCTCATCGAAGGCAAGCGCCGCGGCGTCAAATATGTGGTCGTCACCATGTGCGTCGGCGGCGGAATGGGCGCGGCCGGCCTGTTCGAGGTGCTCTAACCCCGCCATCGAAGATGGGGAGGGGAATTGCCGAAGGGGGTGGATGCGCAGGCGGCGCAACCCGCCGCCGTCTTCGCCGTTGTCCCCACGAAACGAAGGAGATCCGTTCATGCCCGTCTCGAATCTGACGCTCGTCGAGCGAATCGCCCGGGTGCTCGCCGGCCGGGCGCACAGCATCAACGCGGAAGGGGACGATCCGTCGGCCGGTCCGAACGTGGACGAAACCTGGCACGAATATACCAAGGACGCGCTGTCCATCCTGCGCACGATGCGCGAGCCCGACCCGGTCATGGCCGCCGCCGGCGATCCGGAAGTCTGGGAACGGATGGTCGAGGCGGCGCTCAACGTCGAGCGCGCCGTCGGCGGCGGCTGATCGGCCGTCATTGCGAGCGAAGCGAAGCAATCCAGTGCGGCCTCGGAGGCTCTGGATTGCTTCGTCGCTTCGCTCCTCGCAATGACGGGTCCGTCCGCGGACTCGGGCGCGCCGCGAAGCCCCCGCGACCGTGTCATTGCAGGCAAAATGCGAAAGGCCGCCCCTTTCGGGACGGCCTTTCCATTGTCAGCCGGAATGCGGCCTCAAGTCTTCAGGCGCGAACCCCCGTGGAGGCTGCGCTCACCCGACTCGCCGCATGCGGCATATGACAATGAGACATCAGACCACCTCCTTTCCGTTGTTGAACGATAGGGAGGAGATAGGGGAGGGCGAAGAAAGTTCAAGAGGGGCAATCACTTACCCTCTCCCTGTAGGGGAGAGGAGGGGCCCGCCGCGAAGCGGTGGGAGGTGAGGGCCTACTGCCATGGCGCCACAGGCCCTCACCCTCCCGCTTCGCGGGCCCCTCCCTCTCCCCTGCAGGGAGAGGGGTTAATAAGGCGGCCGGTCGAACCCCGCCGGGCTCTTCGTGAAGATCTCGCAGCCGTCCTCGGTGATCCCGACGCTGTGCTCGAACTGGGCGGAGAGGGAGCGGTCGCGGGTGACCGCGGTCCAGCCGTCCTCGAGCAGCTTCACGCTCGGCTTGCCGATGTTGATCATCGGCTCGATCGTGAAGAACATGCCCGGCCGGAGCTCCGGGCCGCTGCCGGGGCGGGCGGCATGGACGACTTCGGGGGCGTCATGGAACAGCCGGCCGAGGCCGTGGCCGCAGAAATCGCGCACCACGCCGTAGCGCTGCTTCTCGGCATAGGTCTGGATGGCGTGGCCGATATCGCCGAGGAACCTGCCCGGCCGCGCCTGCTCGATTCCGAGCATCAGGCATTCGTAAGTGACGTCGACCAGGCGGCGCGCCTTGATCGGAACGTCGCCGACCAGGAACATCCGGCTGGTGTCGCCGTGCCACCCGCCCAAGATGATGGTGACGTCGATGTTGACGATGTCGCCGTCCTTGAGCGTCCGGTCGCCGGGAATGCCGTGGCAGACGACATGGTTGATCGAAGTGCAGCAGCTGCCGGTGAAGCCGCGATAGCCGAGCGTTGCGGGAATCCCGCCGCGCGCGATCATCTCGCGATTGACGATGTCGTCGATCGCCTGGGTGGTGATCCCCGGAACGACGTGGGGGACGAGCGCATCGAGCACCTCCGCCGCGGCCCGGCCGGCCCGGCGCATCCCTTCGAAGCCTTCCGGCCCATGGAGCTTGATCGCCCCGCTGCGGCCGATCACTTCGGTGCCGCTGATCGCCTGATATTGGGTCATGGGGGGAATATAGGCCCGGGAACGCGATCCGACAAACACCGTTCGGCCTGAGCTTGTCGAAGGCCTTCCCTTCTTGTCGGCGAGAGTAGAGGAAAGGCTTCGACAGGCTCGGCCCGAACGGAGTTGGCATTGACCCAAGAGCGCATCTGGACGGCCGGCCTGCTCGTCATCGGCGACGAGATCCTCTCCGGCCGCACCCAGGACAAGAACATCGCCCAGATCGGCGGCTGGCTGAACCTGCAGGGCATCCGTCTGAGCGAGGTGCGCGTGGTACCGGACGTGATCGGGCGGATCGCGGCGGCCGTGAACGCGCTTCGGGCGGAGAATGATTATCTCTTCACCACCGGCGGCATCGGGCCCACGCACGACGACATGACGGTCGATGCCATCGCCCACGCTCTTGGAGTCCCGGTCGTGGTACACCCCAAGGCGAGGGCGATCCTGGAGGCTTATTACGAGACTCGCGGCGGCGTGAACGAGGCGCGGCTGAGGATGGCGCGGGTGCCCGACGGCGCGGAGCTGATCGAGAACAGGATGTCCGGCGCGCCGGGGATCCGCGTCGGCAACATCTTCATCCTCGCCGGAGTGCCGCACATCGCCACGCTCATGCTCGAGGCTTTGTCGGGCACGATCGAGGGCGGCCGCCCGCTCCTCTCCGCGACGATCGGCTGCTGGACTCCGGAAAGCGAGGTGGCGAGCCTGCTCGCCGAGGTCGAGCGCGGGCATCCCGGCTGCCAGATCGGCTCCTATCCCTTCTTCCGCGAAGGCCGCGTCGGCGCCAACTTCGTCATCCGCTCCACCGACCCCGCAGCCTTGGCGGCGTGCGAGGCGAACCTCGCGGCCCGGCTCGAGGAGGCGGGCAGGGAGGTGGCACGGGAGGGGATCTGAAGTCCTGGAGCGGGCGAAGGGAATCGAACCCTCGTCGTAAGCTTGGGAAGCTTCTGCTCTGCCATTGAGCTACGCCCGCTCGGGTCGGCGATATCTAGGAAAGGGCGCGGCCCTTGTCGAGAGGATCGCATCGCGGAGAGGCATCTTGTTCATGAGCTCCGGATCCCCCACTGCAGGGTCTCGCCTCGCCAGGTTGAATATTCAAGGAACAGCGTCATCGTGAGACTTGCAACAAGTGTAGTGGTGCTTAGCGCCGTGGCCTTGACGTTGGCCTTGTCCGCCTGTGCGCCGGGGACGCCGCCGTCGGCCGTTGGGGAGGTTGCGGTAACGCCGGAGATCATCACGGCACGCGCCACGGAAAAACGACAGGTCCAGATCCAGGTGTTCGCCCCAGCGCGGCCCAAGGGCGTGCTGGTGTTCGGCCATGGCGCCGGTGGATCACCCGATCGCTACTTGCCCCTGTTCGCTCGGCTAAACGCCGCCGGCTATGCCGTTATGGCGCCGGTGCACGTCGATTCGCTGCAGAATCCGGAGCATGCCCGTTACGACCTGCAGACCGCGTTCGGCGAGCGGATTGCCGACGTGGGTGCGGCGGCGCGCGCAGCGGCGGAACGCTTTCCAGGGCTGCCTCTCGCGGCGGTAGGGCATAGTTATGGGGCGCTTTTCGCCCAGATGCAGGGCGGGGCGCTACGCTATATCACCGATGTGCGGGCAAATCAGGTACGGGCGGTGGTGAGCTTCTCATCGCCGGGCATCATTCCAGGCCTGGTACGGCCGGACGTCGCCTTCAGCACGGTGGCGGTGCCCTCATTGGCTGTCACTGGGACCGCCGATGTCATACCGGGCTTCGTCAGCAACTGGGAGGACCATCTCGCCGCCTTTCGAGGGGCACCGGCGGGCGGGCGCTACGCATTGGTGCTACCAGGCGCCGAGCATGATTTGATTGTCGGGGGCAAACAGGAGAATTTCGTGCGCGCGGTGGACGTAACGATCCTGTTCCTCAATGCCCATCTTCTCGGCGACACAAGTGCGCGAAGGCGGCTTGATGCACCGACGTCGGGTATCCAGCTGCGCTGAGCCGGACGCGTCCGTTCGGTCTAGCGCCGGTAGGGGGTGAAGCTGCCGAGGACGCAGATCGGGCCGGGGACGCTCTCGCCCGAACGGCGCGTCCGGAAACGGTCGCCTCGGCAATGGCGGCCGCCATTCACTTCGATGATCAGCTGGCTCATCTCGTCCAGCCCGGGACATTCGGCCCTGAGGCGGTTCACCCAGATCGTGTCGCCGCGCTCGTAGACGAGCGCCTGCCGGCCGCGCGGCACCAGAGTGGCGCCCGACGAGGCGGAGACGCAGTCCTGCGGCGGCCCGGCGGTGCGGCCGGCGAGCTCACGAGTCAGATCGGTTTCGCCGCTCGACGGGCCGTCGTTCGCGGCGGCGCAGGCGGAGGCGAAGAGCAGAAGCGGCAAAAGGCGCATGACGTCTTTCCTCGTAAGGCCCGGGTGAAACGCCCGGGCGGTGCCGGCGCTCCCGGTCACCGGCTCAGGGCCGCGGCGGCGCGGGCCGCGCTTTCGATCCGGCCCGGATCCGCCGGCCCCTTCGGCACCAGCCAGCTGCCGCCGACGCACAGCACCGGCTCCAGCGCCAGCCAGGCCGGCGCCGTCTCGAGAGTTATTCCGCCTGTCGGACAGAAGCGCACGCCTCCAAACGGGCCGGCCAGCGCCTTGAGCGCGGGGATCCCCCCGGAAGTCTCGGCCGGGAAGAATTTGAAATGCGAAAGGCCAAGGTCGAGGCCGCGCATCAGGTCCGCGGCGGTGGCGATTCCCGGCAGGAAGGGGATGCCGGAGGCGATTGCTGCCCGGCCGAGCGGCTCGGTGAGGCCCGGGGAGACCACGAACTCGGCGCCGGCGGCGAGGCTCTCGTCCAGCTGACGCGGGTTGAGGACCGTTCCCGCTCCGACCACCGCGCCCTCGACCTTGCGCATCTCCGCGATGGCGTCGAGGGCGGCGGGGGTCCGGAGGGTGACCTCAAGCACCCTCAGGCCGCCGCCGACCAGGGCTTGGGCGATCGCCCCGGCCCGGGCCGCGTCATCGACGACCAGCACCGGGATGACCGGCGCCAGGCGCATGATGTCCTCGATATTCCTCATTCGACATGCTCCGCGGCAAAGGCGGCCGCCGCGCCGAAAAGGCCCGGCTGCTCGTGGGTGATGATCTTGACCGGCATCTCGTCCATTCGCCGCTCGAAGCGGCCCTTGGCGATGAACCGGTCGCGGAAGCCCGAGCGGGGCAGGTGGCCCGCCAGCCGGCGGCCGAGCCCGCCCCCGATCGCCACCGCCCGGGCGCCCTGCGCCAGGGCGATGTCCCCGGCGACGGCGCCCAGCGACAGGCAGAAGCGGTCGAAGGCGGCGGCGGCGAGGCTGTCCTCGCCGGCCATGGCCGCGGCCCACAAGGCTTTGTCGTCAAGGAAGCGCGGGGTCGCGCCTTCGATCGCCGCCAGCGCCTCGTAGAGGTTGGAAAGACCCGGGCCCGAGGCGATGCGCTCCACCGACACCCGTCGGTAGCGGATCCGGAGCTGAGCCAGGATCCGGTCCTCGAGACCGTCGAGGGGCGCGAAGTCGATATGGCCGCCTTCCGTCTCGACCACATCATAGCGATCGGGTCGGCGAATCAGCTGGGCCACGCCGAGGCCCGTGCCGGGGCCGACGATGCTGACGACGCCCTCCGCCGGCAGCGGCCGCTCGGGACCGCAGAGGTGGCCGAAATGCTCCTCGCCCAACTGGGCGACGGCGTGGGCGACCGCTCCGAAATCGTTGACCAGGGTGTAGCGCTCCGCGCCCAGCTCCGCCGGGATCGAGGCGGGGCGGACCACCCAGGGATTGTTGGTGAGCTTCAGCGCTTCGCCCCGGACCGGCCCGGCGACGGCGATTCCCGCCGCGGTGGGGAGCGGCCGGCCGATCCCGGCGCCGAACGCCTCCCACGCCGTCCGCAGGCTGGCATGCTCCGCCGTCTTCAGGGTGCACTCCCTGCCGAGCCGGACCACTCGGCCCCCTTTGACCTCGGCGATCGCGAAGCGGGCGTGGGTGCCGCCGAGGTCCGCCGCGACGATCTCGGTCACTCCGAGTGTTCCAGGGTCGTGGGGCTCAGGCTCATCCGGGACTCCGGCAGGGTCGCCGCCCGCTGTTAGCCCCGGCGAGGGGAAGTGCAAGGCTCCGCGCTTGCAGTGGCGGGCCCGAGGGGGCAGCATGGCGGCAACGGAGGGCGAAATGGCGGAATCGAACAGGGATTGGACTCGGCTCGTCACCAGGGCGGCCATTGCGCTGGGCATCGGAGCGGTCGCCGCCGCCCTGGTCGCGTCGGTCGGCAGCGCCATGGGCCTGTGGGGCTTCGGCGCCGGCCTGACCGCCCTGCGCTACCTGTTCTACGCGGCCGCGGCGGGCGCGGTCCTCGGCCTGATCGGCCTCATCATGGCTCGGCGGCGGGCCAGGCTGATGCTCGCCAACCTCGCCGCGCTCGTCGTCGCTCTGGGCTTCGTCCTCTATATCGGCAACTGGGTGCGGGTCGCCAGGAGCGTGCCGGCGATCCACGACGTCGCCACCGACCTCGACGACGTACCGCAATTCAGCCGGCTGGCGGTGCGCCCGGACAATCTCGAGAAGGTTCCGGACGAGGGCAAGGCGGAGCTCAAGGCGATGGCTCCCGAGGACCGGTGGAAGGCGTTGCACCGGGCCCATTATGGGGACATCCGAACGGTCCGCCTGCCCACGCCTCCGGCGCAGACGGTGCGGCGCGCGGCGGCGCTGGCCGCCGGGCGCGGCTGGCAGATCGCGCTGGTCGACGACGACAGCGTCGAGGCCACCGCCACCAGCACCTTCTTTCGGTTCAAGGACGACGTGGTCGTCCGGGTGAGGCCGGCGCCCGGCGGCGGAAGCCTCGTCGACATGCGCTCGATCAGCCGGGTCGGCGGGAGCGACGTCGGCATGAACGCGAAGCGGATACGGGAATTCCTCGCCGACCTGCGGAAATAGCCGCCGGCTTCGGGCCCGGCCGCCAGTCTGAACGTCATGCTGAACGGATTTCAGCATCCAGCGGCGAGCCGCCTCGCGGGTGGAGACCTGGACCTGCGAAACGAGTTGGCGCCTGTTCCCTTCGGACATGCAGATGCCAGGCCGTTCTCGTCATTCCGGCGAAAGCCGGAATCCATGAACGCGGTCGGTCGCGAACCGGATGCGGCGGTGTTCATGGTCCCGGGCCAAGCCCCGGGATGAAGGCAGGGACTCGTTCGATATCGCAAGGGGGTAGCACACCAAACGGATCCGGCGACGCGCACCACAATGTTCTTGAACTGTTCTCACTTTTCTGCCATATCGGAATCCTGCTCGAGTCGGCCCGATCAACCGGCGGAGGCGGGAATCGGCCTAGGGGTTCGCCCCGAAGCCGGCGGCCGGCGCGAAGTCATCCGGGAACGTTTGAGCTCGCGTCACCTGAAGAGCCGTGCAGCGTTGTCTTCCGAAGGGTTCGGAAATAAGCAGCGTTGAGCGTGGAACGCCGGCGCCCGGACTTAAGGCGCGAGGGGAGATCGAGGCTTCGGCCCCGATCTTTCCCAGATCGGGGCCAGTGACCCCGGACGGAAGGAAACGCCCGACCCTGCTTCGAAAGCCCAACGGCGGCGCCGCCCTCGCAAGGGGCGGAAGCCGGAGCCACTCAGCCTCCACAGACGAGGCCAGAGCGGGACCCGGCGGCTCTTCATCGAAAAGTCTGGACGCTTTCGAGTTAACGACACGAAAGCACAAAAAAGTCGTCCAGCCCCGGATGCTCGTGGCAAGGACGCGCCGGCCGCTTCTTCCCCCCATCCGGCAACGGAGGCCCCCGCACGCCCCCTTGCCTCCCCATCGAAGAAGGGGAGGGGGACCATGCGAGCATGGTGGAGGGGTAATCGGCGCCGGCCTTGGCCGTCACGCACCCCATCCTCCTCGGGATTTGCCGGTTGCGACGGCGATATCGGGAGCGTAGGGCCGCGCCTTCGGCCATATAGGCCGCCCCTTCCGCAGGTTGCTGGATGGCTGACGGTACCCGATTCGATACCCACGTCACGGCCGAGCGCTTCCAGCTGCTCGTCAATGCCGTTACCGATTATGCCATCTACATGCTCGACTCCGACGGTTACGTCGCCACCTGGAATCCCGGTGCGCGGCGGTTCAAGGGCTATGAGGCCGAGGAGATTATCGGCCGGCATTTCTCCACCTTCTTCACCGAAGAGGACCGCGAGGCGGGCCTCCCCGCCCGCGCCTTGAAGGCGGCGGCGGAGGAGGGGCGGTTCGAGGCCGAGGGGTGGCGGCTGCGGAAGGACGGCACCCGCTTCTGGGTCAACGCCGTGCTCGACCCGATTCGCGACGATAAAGGCAAGCTGATCGGCTTCGCGAAGATCACTCGCGACGATACCGAGAAGCGGCAGGCCTCGCTGGCCCTGCTGGAAAGCGAGCGCCGCTTCCGAACGCTGGTCCAGGGCGTCAGGGATTATGCCTTGTACATGCTCGACCCCGACGGCCAGGTGTCCAACTGGAACACGGGCGCCGAAGCGATCAAGGGCTATAAGGCCGATGAGATCGTGGGGCGGCATTTCTCCCAATTCTACACCGAGGAGGACCGGGCCGCGGGCGAGCCGCGGCGGGCGCTGGCGACCGCGCTCGCCGAGGGCAAGTACGAGAAGGAGGCGTGGCGGGTCCGAAAGGACGGCACCCGCTTCTGGGCGAGCGTGGTCATCGACCCGATCCACGACGAGGAGGGCCGGCTGATCGGTTTCGCCAAGATCACCCGGGACATCACGGAACGGCGCAAGGCGGGGGAAGAGCTGGAGCAAGCCCGCGCCGCCCTGTTCCAGTCGCAGAAGCTGCAGGCGCTGGGCGAGCTGACCGGCGGAGTCGCCCACGATTTCAACAATCTGATGACCGTGATCCGGGGCTCGGCCGAATTGTTGACCCGGCCCGGGCTGAGCGAGGAGAGGCGCTCGCGCTACCTGCGGGCGATCATCGACACGGCGGATCGCGCGGCGACCCTGACCAGCCACCTGCTCGCCTTCGGCCGGCGGCAGGCGCTCAAGCCCGAAGTCGCCGATCTCAACCTTCGCCTCGACGCCTTCGCCGAGGTGGTCGGGCGGACGCTGGGCGGGCAGTTCGAGGTCGTCCTCGATCTCGCGCCGTCCCTGCCGCCGGTCGAGGTCGATCTCGCCCAGCTCGAGACCGCCCTTTTGAACGCCGCCTTCAACGCCCGCGATGCGATGGCGGAAGGGGGGCGGCTGACGCTGACGACCCGTCATCTGCCCGGCGAGGCCGGCGGCGAGGTCATGGTCGAGGTCGCCGACACCGGGACGGGCATGAGCGCGGACGTGCTCGACCGGGCGTTCGAGCCCTTCTTCACGACCAAGCCGGTGGGGTCGGGGACCGGGCTCGGCCTCTCCCAGATCCACGGCTTCGCGGCGCAGGCGGGCGGGCATGCGGAGATACGGTCCACCCCCGGCGAAGGGACGGCGGTGCGGATCTTTCTGCCCGCGACGGACAAGCCCCTGGACCGATCCGCGGAGCCCACGCGCCGGGCGAAGCCGTCGCGGGATCTGCGCGTCCTCCTCGTCGAGGATAACGACCATGTCCGCGAGTTCGCCCACCAGCTGCTCGACGATCTGGGCTATCGCGTGCTGAGCGCCGCTTCGGCCGAAGAGGCGCTGGAACGGCTCGACTCCGAAGAGGTCGATCTGCTCTTCAGCGATGTCGTCATGCCCGGGCGGAGCGGGGTCGAGCTTGCGCGGCTGGCGCGGCAGCGGGATCCGGACCTGCCGATCCTGCTCGCCAGCGGCTATAGCGAGGAGATCGTGGGTTCGGCCGGCGCCGAGTTCGAGGTCCTGCGCAAACCCTACGATCTCAACATGATCGAGAGCGCCCTGGCCGCCGCCATGGAGCGCGCCGGCCTAAGCGCCAGCTAGAGTTTAGCCGATTAGGCGGAATCGTTTCCCGGCGAAGGCCGGGACCCAGTCTTTCGGCCTGTGCCGCTGGACCCCGGCCTTCGCCGGGGAACAAGTGTTTCAATATCGTCCGGACGGACTCTAGCGCCGTTCCTCGAACCGCCGCCTGGCCGCCTCGTCCTCGCCCGGCCTCCGGTATCGGGGCTGGGGCAGGGGCGGAAGCTCGGCGCGGACGAGGCGGCCGTCCCGGTCCTTGTCGAGCAGTGCGAAACGCTGGTCGGCGGCCTGTTCGAACTCGGTTCGGGTGACGCCGCGATTCATGTCGAGATCGGCCGCGATCACCGGCTGGGGGATGTTCAGAAAGGAGAAGCGGCCGGCGCCGTCCAGCCCCACCTTGAAGACCTGCACCCGCCGCTGCCTGCCGCCGCGCCAGTCGCCGACTTTCGCGCTTCGCATCTGCAGTCCGAGCTGGACCTCCGGCGCGATCTCGTTCTCGTATCGCGCCATTTCGCCGGGCTCGATCTCGGAATCGCGGTCGGTGTCGAGCAGTTCGAAGAAGCGCCCCGCGTCCCGCTTCACCTCAGCGGGAACCAGCGCCCCGTCGCGGTCGCCGTCCGCCGCCGCGAACCAGGCGCCGATATTGTCCGCCGGTCCGTCCGAGCGGAACGGCTCGCCCATCGGGCTCAGGAAAACGCCGCCCGAAGCGGACGGCGGCGGCGTCGGCTGTGCCGGCAAAGCGGCGGGAACGATCAGGATCAGGATCGGGAGGAGCAGTCGCATTGGGCCGTGATGGGCCAGGAACGCCGCGCGGACAAGCTCAGCGCGCCGGCGTCACCCGCCAGATCGTGTTGCCGACGTCGTCCGCGACGAGCAATGCGCCGGCTTTGTCGACCGCCACGCCCGCCGGCCGTCCGCGCGCCTTGCCGGAAGAGTCGAGGAAGCCGGTGAGCACGTCGACGGGAGGTCCGGACGGTCGCCCGCCCGCGAACGGGACGAAGATCACCTTGTAGCCGCTGGCCGGCCTCCGGTTCCACGAACCGTGCTGGCCGATGAAGGCGCCGCCGCCCAGCCGCGCGCCCAGCAGGCCGCCGCCGTGGAAGGCAAGGCCGAGCGAGGCGGTGTGCGCCCCGAGCGCGTAATCGGGCACGATCGCCCGGGCGACGAGGTCCGGCCGTTGCGGCTTCACCCGCGGATCGACGTTCGCTCCGAAATAGGAATAGGGCCAGCCGTAGAAGGCGCCCCTGCGGACCGAGGTCATGTAATCGGGGACAAGGTCGCTCCCAAGCTCGTCGCGCTCGTTGACCGCCGCCCAAAGCACTCCGCTGCCCGGTTCGACGGCGAGGCCGACCGCGTTGCGCAGGCCGGTGGCGAACAGGCGCTTGGCGCCGGTGGCGCGGTCGATCTCCCAGATCGCCGCGCGCCCCTCCTCCTCGGCCATGCCGTGCTCGGCGACGTTGCTGTTCGAGCCGACGCTGGCATAGAGGCGCGATCCGTCCGGGCCGGCGACGATCGTCTTGGTCCAGTGATGGTTGCGCGCCCCGGCCGGCAGGTCGGTCAGCTTCGTGCCCGTGGCCGCGATCCGGGTCTCCCCCGTCCGGTAGGGAAAGCGGATCACGGCGTCGGTGTTGGCGACGTAGAAATCGCCGCCGACCAGCGCCATTCCGAACGGCGAGTTGAGGCCGGAAAGGAAGACCGTCCGGGTCTCCGCGATGCCGTCGCCGTCGCCGTCGCGCAGCAGGGTGATCCGGTTCGCGCTCCGCCCGGCCGCTCCGGCCCGCTTCATCAGCCTCCGCTCGATCGCCGCCCGCAGGCCCTTCTTGGCCGGACGCGCCGGCGCGTTGGACTCGGCCACCAGAACGTCCCCGTTGGGCAGCACGTGGAGCCACCGAGGATGGTCGAGCCCTTCGGCGAAGGCGGCGACCTGGAGGCCCCGCGCCGCCGTCGGCTTGCCGCCCTCCCAGCCGGTCGCCTTGGCGATGTTGATCGTGGGCAGGAGCGCCTTCGCCGGCCTGGGAAGGACGGGCGCAGGTCCAATGCCCGCGCTTACCGGCAGAGTCGCCCGCTCGCAGCCGGCGGCGCTCAGGATCAGGGCCAGGAGGATCAGCGCCGCTGCGATCACCAGGACGAGCTTGCGTAGCGACACCGGCACTTCCTCCCAGGCGGGCGTTCCGCTTCGGCTCGCTTATATGTCTCCGCGCCCGAACGTCGCCCCTATTTTTGTGGCTTCCGGGCGATCACCTCGAGCACCAGCGGAGTCGTCATCCAGCTCCCTTCCGGCCTCCGGTCGAGCGCGCTCGCCAGCCGATCCGCCTCCCCGGCCTCGACATAGCCGAGCTCCGCCAGCCGCCGAGCGCCGCTGGCCATGAAAGCGGCCGGCCACTCCCACATGAAATCGCCCTTGCGCGCCACGTGGATCAATGGACGCATCTCGACGATCTCGAGCCCCTCTTCCCGCAGCCAGTCCGGCAGGCCCAGCGCGATGTCGGGCTCGCCGCCGGCGTCGCGCCAGCTTTGCATGACAAGGGTCCGGAAGCTTTCCACATCCGGGTCGGGCGGCAGCGTCCGCCAGGCGCCGTAATCGGCATATTCGTGGAAGACGGCGCGGCCGCCCGGCTTCAGCGCCGCGGCGATGTGGCCGACGGTGCGGCGGGGATCGGCGACGAAGGAGAGCAGCCAGCGGCACCAGCTCGCGTCGGCCATCGCTTCGCCGAAGCCGCTCTCGGAGACGTCCTGCTCGAGTGTCTGAATGTTGCCAAGGCCGAGCCGGCGGGCGCGGTCCTCCAGCACGTCGAGGAAACGGCGCGAGCGTTCCACCGCGAGAACCGTGCCGGAGGGCCCGACGATCTCCGCCAGGTCGGTGGCCGCGAAGCCCGGGCCGGCGCCGACGTCGACGACCGCCGCTCCGGGGCCGATGCCCGCCCGTCGAAAGGCGTCGAGAACCCGCGGCCGCCAGACCCGGTGCTGGAGGCCGAGCCTTTCCACTTCTTCGTCGTGGGTGCCGAGGACGTAGTCGCGTTCGCTCACCGCGCCGCTTCAGCAGGCGCGGCGGCGGTCTTCAATCCGTATCTTGCGTTGAAAAATCCTCCCCGAGATTTCTCGGGGAGGGGGACCATGCGAAGCATGGTGGAGGGGCTCTTCGGGCGCTTGCAAAAAGAAAGAGCCGGGGCTTCCGCACCGGCCCCTCCACGACTGAACGTCCCTCCCGTCATGCCAGCGAAGGCTGGCATCCCAGGGGGTGAAGAACGCGGCGCCCTTCACCCGCCGGGGTCCCAGCCTGCGCTGGGACGACGTGCCTCTTAGCGCTTCGAGAACTGGAAGCTGCGGCGGGCCTTGGCCTTGCCGTACTTCTTGCGCTCGACGACTCGCGGATCGCGGGTGAGGAAGCCCTCGCGCTTGACCGTGGTGCGAAGCTCCGGCTCGTAGCGGGTGAGCGCGGTCGAGATGCCGTGGCGGACGGCGCCGGCCTGCCCGGAAAGGCCGCCGCCCTTGACCGTCGCGATGACGTCATACTGGCCGCGGCGCTCGGTGACATCGAACACCTGGTTGATGATCAGGCGAAGGGTCGGCCGGGCGAAATAGACTTCCTGGTCGCGGCCGTTGACGATGATCTTGCCGGAGCCGGGCTTCAGCCAGACCCGGGCGACCGCGTCCTTGCGGCGGCCGGTGGCATAAGCGCGGCCCTGCTTGTCGAGCTGCTGCTCGCGAAGCACGGCCTGGATCTGCGAGCCCTGGGTGGAGACGCCATGGTCGTCCTTGCCGGGGATCGGCTCGGCGGGAGCGGCGGCGGCCGGAGCTTCGGCGGCGGCTTCAGGGGCGGCGGGAGGCGCGGCCGCGGCCGCGCCGGTCAGCTGGCCGAGATCGGCGAGCGATTGGCGATTGTCGGTCATCAGGCACCCACCTTGTTCTTGCGGTTCATTCCCGCCACGTCGAGAGGTTCGGGACTCTGGCCGCCGTGCGGATGCTCGGTGCCGTTGTAGAGGTGGAGGGCGCGCATCTGGTCGCGGCCCAGCGGCCCGCGCGGGATCATTCGCTCGACGGCCTTTTCCAGCACGCGCTCGGGGAAGCGGCCCTCGAGTATCTTGCCGGCGGTGACGCTCTTGATGCCGCCGGCATAGCCGGTGTGGCGATAGTAGATCTTGTCGGACAGCTTCTTGCCGGTGAAGCGCACCTTGTCCGCGTTGACGACGACGACATGGTCGCCGCAATCGACGTGCGGGGTGTAGCTCGGCTTGTGCTTGCCGCGCAGGATGTTGGCGATGATCGAGGCGAGGCGGCCGACGACCAGGCCCTCGGCATCGATCAGATGCCATTTCTTCTCCACCTCGGCCGGCTTGGCCGACTTGGTGGTCTTCATCAGCGCCTTCATGGCCTGAATCTCCCTTGGAGGGGTGAACCTCTACTGAAATGAACCGCGCCGCCTCCCAGGGGGAGCGGCGCTTGAGCCGGCAAATGACAGCGGAGGGCCCGGAAGTCAAGGAAAAGCGGGCATTTGCCGTGCGGTAACATGATACCAGGACATTTCTGGACCCGTCCGGTCTGCTCGACCCGGATGAGTTCGTCATCCCGGTGGAAGCCGGGATCCGGTGGAGACCCGCCGCGACTAATCGACGCGAGACCCCGGCTTTCGCCGGGGTGACGCGTGTATCGACAGCAACTCGTCATCCCGGCGCAAGCCGGGATCCGGTGGAGACCCGCCGCGACCGCCGACGCGGCCTCGATGAAGCGCTAGTCTCCGCCGTCCAGAGTCTCCGCCGTCACCCAGCCTGCATAGGCCGGCCAGGCCGTCGCGATCGGCCAGACGACCGCCGCCGGCACGTCGTAGCTGTGCAGCTCGGCCAGGCGGGCGATCAGCGCCTCGGCGCGCCCGGCCCGGGTCTTGAACAGGGCCACGACCTCTTCCGCCTCCTCGACCTCGCTTTGCCAGCGGTAGATCGAATGGCAGCCGCCGAGGATGTTGGCGCAGGCGGCGAGCCGTTCCTCGATCAGGATGCGGGCGATGCGGCGGGCTTCTTCCTCCGAAGAAAAGGTCGCGTAAACGGTGACGAGCGCATTGTGCGGGTCGTCAGTCACGATCGTCTCGAATGCCGAACCGCGAAGATCGCCGCCCCGGGGGAAGGCCAGGCGACCCTGCGCGCCGTCCGGCGCCCCCGTCCGGGCCCGTCAGCCGTGCGCATCGTCGGACCGCGGCGGCGGGACGTCGAGCCGGTCGACGTCGAGCAGGTCGAAGGCGATCGAGGTCCGAAGCCCCGGCCCGCCGAGCGGCTTCGTCCAGTGCATGCAGTAAGAAGGCATCAGCACGAGCAGGCCGGCTTCGGGGCGAATCGTGAGCCGGGGCCATTCGGGCGCGATATCCTCGAGCTCCTCCGGTGGCCCGATCATCAGGTCTCCTCCCGGACAATCCCCTTCGACACCCGCCGGATAAAAGACGCCGGTGCTCCAACCCTGGGGGTGGAGGTGACGCGGGCAATAGCCGTCGCCCCGGGCGTAGAGAGCCCAGACGTCGAGACGGACGTCGCGCGAGACGAGCCTGGCCAGCGGATGGTCGCTCGCCGCCCAATCCCTGACATAGCGATCCGCCTCCTCGCGAAGGGCGGCGGTGAGAGCGCCTACCGTGGGATCCTCCAGCCTGTGCAGGCGCTCCAGCATCGGCACCTTGATGAACGGCTGTACGGCGTCCTTATCCTCGGCCCGGCCCTCTTCCCGGATAAGCATCGTCTGGACGGCCTCCGCCAGGCCGCCCGCTTCACCGTTCGGTCCGGGCCGATCGAGCCGAACCTTGCGGAGCAGGCGAGGGACATCGAGAAGGGCTGCCACCTCGTCCATGCGGCCCAGGCGGGCGAGTGCGAGCATGTAGCGGAAGATCATCCGGGAATTGGCCATCCCCCGGGCGAACATCCCCTCATATTCCTCCGCGACCTCGGCCGGTGACGCCCCTGGTCTGACATCCTTGAGCGCGATATTGCCGCCGCGGCGGAGCACGAGGCGGCGAAGATGCTCGGCGACGCCGTGCAGCCCGGCGCGTTCCAGGAAGATCAGGTGAAGCCCGAACGGGATGTTGTGGCGGTTCGTGCGTTTGAGGCAGATATCGTAGATGTCGAGACCCGCTTCGGTCTCCCCCGCAAGCAGGAGGGCGAGTGCGTCTCGAGACGTCGGGGCCCTGCCTGTTTGCTCCTCGAGCCTCGCCGTGGCCAATTCGATTCTCCGTTCAACGCGCGGGGCGAGTTATGCCTTCTGCGGGGCCGTTCAACAAGCCGGGGCCCCGGAGGGACGGAGGCTTCCCCTTCAGCCGGCCGGTTTTTCTCCGAGCCGGTGGGAGACGACGATCGTTGCCGCCAGGAGCAATACGGCGGCCCCCTGGTGAGCCGCGGCGATCCACAATTCGACCCCTGAAAGCAGCGTGAAGATGCCAAGCAGGATCTGAAGCGTCACCGCGGCGACGAGCATGGCCGCGGCCTGCCGGTGCCCCCTCAGCCAGGCGTTGCGGGCCAGGACGACGGCCGCCGCGGCGACCGCGAAGGCGAGCCAGCGGTGGACGAACTGGACCATGATCGGATTGTCGACGAAGTTCCTCAGGAAGGGCTCGAGCCTCGGAGCGTCGGCCGGGAACCACTCGTCGCCCATCTTCGGCCAGCTGGAATAGGCGAAGCCGGCGTCGAGGCCGGCGACATAGGCGCCGAAGAGGAATTGCAGGAAGAGCAGGGACAGCATCCAGATCGCCGCCGTCGGCATTCGCGCCGGGCTCGACTCGCCGCGCCGCGCCCGCCGCAGGAGGTCGAGCGCCACCCATAGCAGCCCGGCGAAGATGGCGAGCGCCGTCAGCAGGTGGACGGCGAGCCGGATGTGGCTGACGTCCGGGCGGTCGACGAGACCCGACGCGACCATCCACCAGCCGATCGCACCCTGCAGCCCGCCGAGCGCGAACAAGGCGGCCAGCTTCCAGCCGTAGCCGGCGGGGACGGCGCGCTTCCACACGAACCATAGGAGCGGCAGGGCGAAAGCGAGGCCGATGACCCTGCCGAGCAGCCGGTGCACATATTCCCAGAAGTAGATGTTCTTGAAGTCGGCCAGGCTCATGCCGGTGTTGACGAGCTGATATTGCGGGCTCTGCCTGTAGGCGGCGAACTCCTCCGCCCAGGCGGCATCGCTGGTCGGCGGGATCGTTCCGGAGAGCGGCTCCCAGCGCACGATCGACAGGCCCGATTCGGTGAGCCGGGTGATCCCTCCGACGACGACCATCACGAAAACGAGCGCGGCGACCGCGAGCAGCCAGAGAGCGATGGCGCGGGGTCGCTGGCGAAGGACGGGGTCCGGCAGATTCAGGTCCGGGAGATTCAAGGGTCGCTCCGCTTATAACCCTCGCCCGTCCTTACGGGAGAGGGGGGGGCGCCGCGAAGCGGTGGGAGGTGAGGGTCTGTACACGGGAGCCGGAAAAGACCCTCACCCCCCAAGCCTCCGGCTTGGGTCCCCCCTCTCCCGCGGAAAGCGGGAGAGGAGTTGGGGCGCTCACGCCGCCGTCCAGCCGCCGTCCATGGACAGGTTCGCGCCCGTGATCGCGCTCGCCTCGTCCCGGCACAGGAACAGCGCCAGGGCGGCGACCTGGTCGACGGTGACGAACTTCTTGGTCGGCTGGGCGGCGAGGAGGACGTCGTTCATGACCTGCTCGCGGGTCAGGCCCCGGGCCTTC
>DASWLY010000053.1:0-7003 GCA_036400035.1 Allosphingosinicella sp. | reverse complement strand
CACGCGCTATTTCCTCGCCCGGATCCTCCAGTTCCAATTCTACCAGGCCGCCTGCAAGCAGGCCGGCTGGACCGGGCCGCTCCACCGCTGCTCCTTCTACGGCAACAAGGAGGTCGGCCAGCGGCTGAACGCGATGCTGGCGATGGGCGCGTCGCGGCCCTGGCCCGACGCGCTCGAAGCCTTCACGGGTAGCCGCGAGATGTCGGGCGGCCCGATGCTCGACTATTTCCGGCCGCTGATGGGCTGGCTTCAGCAGCAGAATAGGGGGCGCAAATGCGGCTGGCAGGCCTAGCCGCCGCGCTGGCACTGGCTGCGCTGCCCGCCGCGGCGGGCGCGCAGGACATTCCGATCGCACTCGCTCCCGGCGAGGTGCTCCTGCAGGTGCAGGCTCAGGGCAATCACCTCGCCCGGCCGGACATGATGACGATCACCGCCGGGGTGGTTACGGTCGCCGCCAGCGCGCGCAAGGCGATGGCGGATAATTCGGCACTGGCCAGCCAGCTCATCGACGTCGTCCGCTCGCAGGGCGTCGATCCGCGCGACGCGAAGACGGCTGAGCTCAGCGTAGAGCCCCAGATGGAAGAGCTGAGCGACGATGCTGCCGAAAGGGCCGAGCGCCAGGGTCGCGGCCCGCGCATCCTTGGCTATGTCGCAAGGAACAGGCTGGAGCTGCGGCTGCGGGACCTCGCCAAGGCTCCCGATATCATCGACGCCTTGTTCTCCGCGGGCGCCAATTCCGTCGAAGGACCGCGCTTCTCTCTCGCCGATCCGGCGCCCGCCGAGCGCCTGGCTCGTCGAGCTGCGGTCGAATCCGCGCGCGAGGAGGCGGACACTTACGCCGAGGCGCTTGGCATGCGGATTTCCCGGGTCCTTCGGATGAGCGAACGCGGCCACTTCGGCTGGGAGGGGAGCGAAACGATCACCGTCACCGGCAGCCTGATCAGGCGCCCCAATCTCGAGCCGGGCGAGCTGACGACGCACATCACCGTCTGGATCGATTATGCGATGGTGCCGCGCTGATCCCGTCATGCTGAACTTGTTTCAGCCTCCAGCGTGGAGCCGCCTCGCGGGCGGAGAACTGGAGCCCTGAACCAAGTTCAGGGTGAGGGCCGGCATTCAGCTCGGATGGCCCTCGGCCTCGCCCGCGCCGGGCTCCGGCATGGTGGTGGGGTCCGGCGCTTTCTGGCAGGCGGCCGCCGCCTCCGTGGCGGTGATCGCGGCCGCCAGGACCTGGTTCACCGGCTTGCCCTCGCGAGCGCCGTTTCGGCGGGCGAGGGCCCGGGCGCCGTAGACCGCCCCGGCCGCCGCCGCCGCCGCGCCCCCGGCGATCGCCGCCGCCGCCAGCGGGCTCCGCTTGATGTCCTCGGCCAGCTTCAACGCCGCCGATTTTCCGCCCTCTTTCCTGGGCGGGTCCGAATTGGCAGGCATGTGAAACTCCCCACTTTCGCTGTTGCAGCAGGGACTCAGAACGCGCTTTGGCCGAAGCCGTTGCGTCCCGTCGCCAACTACCCCCGAAAGGCGAGCGAGCGCCCGCTACAGCCGCTCCATCATGTAGTCGGCGCTGCTGACGTTAAAGGCGCCGGGCTCCTCGACGTTGAGCTGCTCGACGACACCGTCGTCCACCACCGCCGACCAACGTTGGCCGCGCTCGCCCATTCCGAACTTGGAGCCGTCCATGGTGAGGCCGAGCGCCCGGGCGAAATCGCCATTGCCGTCGGCCAGCATCGTCACCTTGCCCACCGCGCCCGCGGACTCCGCCCAGGCCTGAAGCACGAAAGCGTCGTTGACCGCCACGCAGGCGACCTCGTCGACGCCCTTCGCCTTCATCTCGTCCGCCTTCTCGACGAAGCCGGGAAGGTGACGGGCCGAGCAGGTCGGGGTGAAGGCGCCGGGCACCGAGAAGAGGGCGACGCGGCGGCCGCCGAAAAACGCCTCGCTGTCGACCGGCTGGGGCCCGTCGGCGCTGGCCTTGACCAGGGTCGCCTTGGGGAGCTTCTCGCCCACGCTGATGCTCATCTCGGGTTCCTTTCGTTTCGTCTGGAAGATCCGCGCCGCCCTAGCAGCGCCCCGGGTCGCCGCCTATAGCCGAGCGGATGGATCAGCCGCCTTTCCTCACGGGTCAGCTCCTCCTCGCCATGCCCGGCATCGGCGATCCGCGCTTCGAGAAGGCGGTGATCGCGATGTGCGTCCATGACGAGAATGGAGCCCTCGGCCTCGGCCTCGGCCGCATCGTTCCGCGCATCAGCTTCCATGAGCTGCTCCGCCAGCTCGACATCGAGCCAGGCGTGGCGCCGGACGTCGCGATCCATGCCGGCGGGCCGGTGCAGCCGCAGCGCGGCTTCATCCTCCATTCGACCGACTGGGGCGGCGGCGAGACGGTCGGAGTCGCCGGCCGCTGGGGCCTCACCGCCACCCTCGACATCCTGCGCGCCATCGCCGAAGGCCGAGGCCCCACCCGCTGGCTGGCGGCGCTGGGCTATGCCGGCTGGGGGGCGGGCCAGCTCGAGGAGGAATTGCGCGGCAACGGCTGGTTCGCAACCGCCGGAAGCGACGAGCTCCTCTACGACTGCGACGTCGACAGCCGCTGGTGCGCCGCCTTCAGGAGCGCCGGCGTGGATACAAGGATGCTCACCGCGGATTTCGGCACCGCATAGCCTGTCGCATCCGGCGCCAGTCTTCATCGGCCGCAGGCCAATGATTTTTCAACGCAACGACGCAACGATGTCGTGCCGCTCCCCGAGGCCGTGCGGTTTTGAATGCTTTTGAAGAGCCTCATAATTGCAGCTTCGCTGCTCGGGAAAGCGAATCGTGGCAATGCGTCGACGCGTTGCTGAATCGTTGCGTCTTTGCGTCGTTGCGTTGAAAACTGAAGGCCGAGGCGCCTGGGGCATCGCGACGGCCGACCACCACGTCCGGTCTCATTACGGCTCTGGAGGCAGCGCAGGTCACATATAAAGATATCTTTATATTTGCATCCGAGCCCGATTGCGGCTAGAGCGCCGCCTTGCGACCGCCCCTTTTGCCGGCGGTCTTTTCTTTGCGACAGGAGACCTTCGTGGCGACTCAGGCCCAGACCCGTTTTGACGATTATGTGATCCGCGACATCGGCCTCGCCGCTTACGGCCGCAAGGAAATCGAGATCGCGGAGACCGAGATGCCGGGCCTGATGGCGCTTCGCGAGGAGTTCGGCGCCTCCCAGCCTCTGAAGGGCGCGCGCATCACCGGCTCGCTCCACATGACCATCCAGACGGCGGTGCTGATCGAGACCCTGACGGCGCTCGGCGCGACGGTCCGCTGGGCCTCGTGCAACATCTTCTCGACCCAGGACCATGCCGCCGCCGCCATCGCCGCGACCGGAGTCCCCGTCTTCGCCGTCAAGGGCGAGACGCTCGAGGAATATTGGGATTATGTCGAGCGCATCTTCGACTGGGGAAATGGCGAGACCTGCAACCTGATCCTCGACGACGGCGGCGACGCCACCATGTTCGCGCTGTGGGGCGCGCGCATCGAGGCCGGCGAGGAATTCCCGGCTCCGGAGAATGAGGAGGAGGAGGTCTTCCAGGCCACCGTCCGCCGGGTCATCGCCAAGTCGCCGGGCTTCCTCACCAAGACGGTGCAGGCGATCAAGGGCGTCTCCGAGGAGACCACCACCGGAGTCCACCGCCTCTACGAGCTCAGCAAGCAGGGCAAGCTTCCCTTCCCGGCGATCAACGTCAACGACAGCGTGACCAAGTCGAAGTTCGACAATCTCTACGGCTGCAAGGAATCGCTGGTCGACGCCATCCGCCGCGGCACCGACGTCATGCTCGCCGGCAAGGTCGCGGCCGTCGCCGGCTTCGGCGACGTCGGCAAGGGCTCGGCGGCCTCGCTGCGCAACGGCGGCGCCCGGGTCATCGTCACCGAGATCGACCCCATCTGCGCGCTTCAGGCGGCGATGGAGGGCTATGAGGTCGTGACGATGGAGGAGGCCGCGCCGCGCGCCGACATCTTCGTCACCGCCACCGGCAACGCCGACGTCATCACAGTCGACCATATGCGGGCGATGAAGAACATGGCCATCGTGTGCAACATCGGCCACTTCGACAGCGAGATCCAGATCGGCGCTCTCCAGAACATGAAGTGGACCGAGATCAAGCCGCAGGTCGACGAGGTCGAGTTTCCGGACGGCAAGAAGATCATCGTCCTCTCCAAGGGCCGCCTGGTCAACCTCGGCAACGCCACCGGCCACCCGAGCTTCGTCATGTCGGCCAGCTTCACCAACCAGACTCTGGCCCAGATCGAGCTTTGGACCAAGGCCGAGCAGTATAAGAACGACGTCTACGTCCTCCCCAAGCACCTCGACGAAAAGGTCGCCGCGCTCCACCTCGACAAGCTCGGCGTCAAGCTGACGAAGCTGACCGACAAGCAGTCGGCCTATATCGGCGTTCCTCAGGAAGGCCCGTTCAAGCCGGACCACTACCGCTACTGAGTCGTATGGATCGCTCTCGCGCAGCTAGCGCGGGAGCGATCCTGCGAATGGCGTGCGGGCCACTACCGCCCGGCCGGTTGGCTTGCACGCGCAGCATCGGTTTCGCCCTCACAGCGTGTCGAGCCACTCCAGGATTTCGTCGATTCCGGCAGTGAAATCGGCATTCGAAACGGCCTCTATCGGCATGGCGGTTCCGGCCAGACGCCACTCGATCCGTTTTCCGTGCGCAGCGTTATGTCTGGCGAGCCAATAAGCGCTCAGGAGCTCTGCCAAGTCGGGGCGTTCCTGCGCTAAGCTACGGCCGAATATCTTTCCGAAACCGGCAGAAAGATGCTTTCGAATGTCGTATCCGCCTAAGGCGCGCAGCTTGACACAGTCTCGATCGAGAAGACGGTCGCGTGCGGCTTCGAATGCGCAACAGGCGAGTATCGTACCACTTCGAAACTCTTTCGAGATGAACATGTATTTAGCGTCGGTCGCAAGTCCACGTTCCGCCGACGGATCTCCTGCCAATCCCCTCCTGGCGGCCTCTGCCCAGATGCTCGCCGTTATCGGTTTCATGCGTGATCCACCGGTGGTCATGCTGGTGACCGGAGTAGGGTGACCCAATACGCGATTCGCCTCATCCACCGGGGCTATGAAATGCAGATTTCCGCTGATCCGTTCATAGGATCTGCCTATCCACCATTGATCGGTGAGCGCTCGCAGCCATTCCAGGAAAGGCTGTAGTATGTGCGACTCAATATGCTCCCCGACACGCCCAGAGTTTGGACCCTGGACGCTCACGATCAGAGTGTCCGCCGGTAAGGCCGGGCCGTCCGGCTGCGCTTCCTCGGTTGGACCGAACCAATAGTTGATCGTTGCGCCAGCCGCCGTGGCCGGGGCCGCGAACGAGGCGATCTGCACGGGAAACGTAGGGGCGGCGCCGAAGAATGCCTCGAAGGTACGGTTCGTAAACTGTGGCGAAGCTCGAAAGGACGAGTGTCCCAACCGGGCCAACACGATCTCGAACTGTGCTCCGTTCAATTCTCCCCATAGTGTCGGGAGAGGTTCGGCGACCACGAACGCCCCTGAATAGCTGTAATAGTAAATGGTCTTTGCCATCCCCTCCCGAGGTTCGATCTGAATGCGTTGCTCGATGCGCATCCTGGGATCGAGTTCAGCCAAGGGCGTAGGCGGTTTCACCATGCTGTCGCTGCTTCCTGGAACAAACGTCATCCATAATGCGCCGCCAGGAATCGGCAAAACCCAATTCGGACTTGCCCTGTGGAGCCTGAGCGAAGCGAGCCACCGCGGCTTCAAACGGCCCTTTTCCGCAAGACCTGCGCGCAATTCCCTCTTAAAGCCCCTCCGGAACCTGCTGGAGGGATGCATGAAATATCGGGTGACGGCGGCGATCGCCGTGGTGCTGGCAATGGGTCAGGCAGGCGCTCAGGCGCCGTCCAGGCAGGCGCCGACGCCTCCCACGCCGGTCGAGGAGACCCAGGCGCCCGAAAATGAAGTGCTGAACCCCGAGCAGAAGGTGAGCGGGCCGCTGCCGCCCGCGACGCCCCGGGCAACGCCCGCCGCGCAGCCCGCCAAGCCCGAGAAATGGAACGTCAACGCGCCTCCCGGGATGGTGCAGCGCCAGGTGCGCATCGACGTCGACAACGGCACCTGGATGAACGTCGACGTCTCCCGCGACGGGCGGACGATCGCCTTCGACCTGCTCGGCGACATCTACACCATGCCGATCGGCGGCGGCACGCCGACCCGGATCGCCGAGGGGCTCGCCTTCGAGCATCAGCCGCGCTTCTCGCCCGACGGCCGCCGCATCGCCTTCACCTCGGACAGGGGAGGGGGCGACAATATCTGGATCATGAACGCCGACGGCTCGGACAAGCGCCAGCTCACCAAGGAGGAATTCCGTCTCCTCTATTTGCCGAGCTGGAGCCCGGACGGACGCTTCATTTCCGCCAAGAAGCATTTCACCACCGGCCGCTCGCTCGGCACCGGCGAGGTCTGGCTCTACCACGTCTCCGGCGGCGCCGGAGTGCCGCTCGTCAAGAAGCCCAACGAGCAGCACCAGAAGGAGCTGGGCGAGCCGGTCTACGCTCCCGACGGCAAGAGCCTCTACTTCACCCGCAACGTCACGCCCGGCCCGATTTTCGAATATGCCCAGAATTCGAACACCAACCTCTTCGAAATCCAGCGCTACGAGCTCGAGTCGGGCGAGGTCACGACCGCCGTCTCCGGCCTCGGCGGTTCGGTGCGGCCGACGCCCTCGCCGGACGGGAAGAAGATCGCCTTCGTCCGCCGCGAGCGGGCCCGCTCGAAGCTCTACGTCAAGGACCTCGTCTCGGGCGAGGAGCGCAAGATCTACGACGATCTCGACCAGGACATGCAGGAAACCTGGGCTGTGACCGGAGTCTATCCGAACATGGCCTGGACTCCGGACAGCCGGAGCGTCGTCTTCTGGGCCGGCGGGAAGCTGCGCCGAATCGACGGCGATGGCGGGGCGGCGAGCGAGATCCCGTTCCGGGTCAGCGACACGAG
>DASWLY010000052.1:0-9118 GCA_036400035.1 Allosphingosinicella sp. | reverse complement strand
CTTGTGGGTGCGGCTCTCATACCAGTAGCGCGCGTCCGGCGTCAGCTGGAAGGGGCGTTCGGCGAGTCCGTAATGGTCGGTGTACATGTGCCGTCCCTCAGAAAGTGTAGCGCAGGCCGACGAGGATCGAGCCGTAGCTGGCATCGAAATCCCCCGCCTGGGTGGTGTAGAGCCCCGCCGCGATCTGCGCCTGGAGCCGGTCGCGGAAGATGTTGCGGTAATAGCGTCCGGTCAGGCCTGCGCCGAAGCTGGCGTCCGAGTCCGCCAGGCCGCTGTCGTACCAGCTGGCATAGGCGTCGAGGTCGTAGCCCGAGCTTCGGGTCAGCCGGCGGCCGAGATTGCCCTGCAGGGTGAAGCTCTGGTCGGTGACCCCGTTGAGGGCGAAGAAGCTGCTGTCCGGCGCCAGATACTTGCGGTTGGCGTAGCCGCCGCCGATCCCCATGGTCCACGGGCCGCGGACCGCCGAGTAGCGGACGCTCGCGCCGCGGTTGCGGAAGTTGAAGTTGGCGATCGACTGGAGGGCGTCGCCGAAGCAGGCGCCCGTTCCGGGATCGTTGCCGAAGACGCAGCCGGCGCCGCCCAGACCGTTGCGCGGAGTCTGAAACTTCGTCGGCAAACCGTTGAGATCGGCTACTAAAAGCCTGCCGAAGCTGCTCACGCTGTCATAGATGGACGCGTTCAGGGCGGAACGGCTGTTGATCTTGTGGGAGAGCGAGGCGGTGAAGCTCTCGCCGCCGTAGCGCCATCCGCCGCGGGCCTGAAGCTCGGTCCGGCGGGTCGGCCGCCAGATCACGCCCACGTCGCCCATGACGCCGTCCTGGTCGAGCGTCTCGAGGCGCGGCTTGGAGCGATCCGGGATGAGGTCGCCGCCCGGCGTCAGCACCGGCACTCCGCCGGGACCGCGCAGGAAATCCTGCTGCGAGCCCTGCAGGGTCTCGTAGCCGATGCCGCCGGTGACGGCGAGGGTCGGGGAGACCGGAACGACGACGTCGCCGCGCACATAGGTGCCTTCGAACCGGGACTTGAGCCGGTTCATGTCCTCGCGCACGTAGCCCGCGCCGACGGTCCAGCCGAAGGGCAGATGGCCCGGCTCCATGCCGAGGCTGACCGAGGCGTTGTGGACGGTGCTGCTCGAATAGCGGTCGATCCGCGGAGCGCCCGGCGGGAGGTCCGAGCCGGCGATGCTGTGATCGTCGACCTTCACATAGCCGAGGCGATAGCTGGCGCCGATCGCCACCGGCCCGGCATGGGTGGTGAGGGTCGGGCCGGCATAGACGCTGTAGATCTCGGCGACGTTGGAGCTGTCGATGGTGCGCGCGGTGGGCACGGGCCGCCGGATGTCGGCATGGGTGCGTGCCGCCATGGCGCCGGCGTCGAGGGCGAGAACGCCCGGGACGGCCTCGACATGGACGGCCGCCAGGCCGCTATGCACGTCGCCGTCCTCGATCTTGTCGTTCCAGCCGACCCGGTGCTGGTAATTGTAGCTGATCGTCGCCTGGACCCGGCGGGTCGCGACGGACGCGTCGATGCCGCCGCCGACGCCCGTATAGGTGAGCACCTCGCCTCGGTCGAGATCGGCGGTCACGACCTGCTGCACTTCCAGATAGGGGTGGATGCTGGTCCGCGGCTCGCTTTGGACGGCGGCCGCTCCGGCGATCAGGCTGACACCCGTGGCCGCTGCGATAGCGAGCCAACTACGGCCCGTAAGACGTTGGAAAAGAGCCTGTTTCATTGGCCATATCCATAATAGGAGCCGAACCGACGGCCGGTAGCGGCGAAGCCCGTGCCGTTGAGCAGCAGGCTGATCTGGGGGCAGCCCGAAAGGAGGCCGGCCGCCTCCTTCAGGTCCGCTTCGTTGGTCTGGTCGGCCCGGACGACCAGCACGAGCTGGCCGACATGGGCGGCCAGCGCGGCGGCCGCGGAAGCCATCAGAGCGGGCGGGGAATCGAAGATCACGATCCGCTGCGGCCGCCCCTCCGTCAGGCGCGCAAGCACCCGGGCGGTTCGGTCGGAGCCGAGCAGTTCGGGGACATCGTTCTCGTAGCGTCCGGAAGGCAGGACAGACAGGCCGCCTATGTCGGTGCGGATGACCAGCCGCTCGGGATCGAGCGAGGGATCGGCGAGAGCGTCGACGAAGCCGGCCTCCTGCGCCTCTATCCCGAGGATCGAGAGTATCTCGGGCTTCGGGAAATCGGCGTCGACGAGCAGCACCTCCATGTCCCGCTCGCCGGCCAGCGAAATGGCCAGGTTGACGGCGCAGAAGGTCTTGCCCTCGTCGGGCTGGGCCGAGCAGACCAGGATCGTCCGGCGCTTGTCGGCGCTGACCGAGCTTCCGGCGCCCATTCCGAGCAGGAGCTGGCGCTTGACGATCCGGAACTCCTCGGCGAGCGGGCCCGCCGGGCTGTCGGGGACGATGAAGCCCCTTTCGCCGAGCGATTTGCGGTCCACTTGGGCTCTGGTTTCGGTGACGACGGGCAGGAAGGTACGGCCGGCGTCACTCGCTCCCAGGCGAAGGCCGCGGTCCGGATCTTCGGAAGCACTGGGCCCAGGCTTGCGCCGCGGAACACCAGCATCCGTCTCTTCGGCCGCGCCGTCCTCTGTGCCTCGGCGAAGGCCGGGGTCCGGGTCTTCCGAAACGCCTGAGCCGCCGGGCCTGACCTCCGGCTCCGGCCGGGGCTGAGGCGAACCGAAGCCGTAAAGCTCCGCCGCCCGCTCGAGGAGCGAGCCGCTGTGGCTGAGGGGACTGTGCTTGTTCATGTCGGCTCCCTCAAGCGACCGTGCTGCGCTGCCAGAATTCGACCGCCAGAAGCACGGCCCAGGCCGCGCCGAGCGCCGCCCCGCCTCCGCCGAGCCAGATCAGCCGCTGCCGGTGCCTGGACCGCTTGGCTTCGGTGAACACCTCGCCGATCGAGCCCAGCACCGGCAGTCCGGTGGCGTCCGCGAGGCGGGTCTGGGTCGGGAAGGTCGTCTGAATCTGCCCGAGCACGAAGGCGGCTCCGGCGCCGGCGGCGAGGCCGACGAACAGGATCAGGGTCAGAAGCAGCGGCCGGTTCGGAGTCAGCGGAACGCTGGGATGGCTCGGCGGGTCGATGACCTTGAACTTGACCGCGTCGGTCTGGCTGCGGACGTCGGTCCTCAGGCGCACCTGGTCGCGATCCTCGAGCAATTTGTCATATTGCTTCTTCAGCACGTCGTAATCGCGGTTCAGGCGCTCCTGCTCCGCGGCCACTCCGGGCTCGGAGGCCTGGCGGGTGCCGAGCTGGCCGAGATCGGCCTGGAGCTGCGCCTTGCGGGTCGCTGCGGCGCTGACCTGGCCCTCTTTCTCGGCCACCATCGCCCTCAGCGACACCCAGGACGGGTTGGGCATGGAGCCGGCGCCGGCGGGCTCCCGGGCGGCGAGCGGCCGAAGGCGGGCGATCTGGTTGCGAAGCCTGACCACGTCCGGGTGCGAATCGGTCCAGCCCTGCGCCGCCGACTGGGCGAGCTGGGCCTCCAGCGCCGCGAGCTGGCCGCGGGCGCCGCCGCCGCTCTCGCCGCCGATGACGGGCATGGAGGAAGGCGTGGCGCCGAGCTGGCTGCGCATGGCGGCGAGCGAGCTCTGGGCCTGCATCAGCTGCTGCTCGATGCCGGCGAGCTCGGCCCGAGCCGCGGCCATGCGCGAGGCGATCGAGCCTTCGCCGGGGAGCAGGCCGAGATAGCGCTGCTCGAACTCGACCCGGCGCTGCTCGGCTTCCTGCAACTGGCTCTCGCGGGCCTTGAGCTGCTGGTCGAGGAAGGCGAGGCTCTGGTTCGCCTCGTCGCGGTCGCCGGCGAGATTCTGCTCGACGAAGATGTCGAGCAGCCCCTGGACCACGGCGGCGGCGAGCTTGGCGTTCTGGCGGTTGGAGAAGCCGGAGACCTTCGCCGTGGCGCTGATCTCGAACATGTTGTCGGGCTGGGCGGTGACCTTGATCGCCTCGCGAAGCTTCCCGACCTGGACGGCGAGGTCGCGCTCGCTGGCGACGAGCGTATTCAGCTCCGTGCGCCGGATCACCTTGGCGAGGTTTTCGCTGGAGGTCAGGGTCTGCTTGACCCGGTTGAGGTCCCCTTCCCGCTCCTGGATGGTGATCCCGACCTGATTGGGCAGGATCGACTGCATCTGGACGAAGACCCGGGACTTGGATTCGTAGGTGTTCGGGATGAGCGCGATCGCCAGCCAGCCGAGCACGCAAATGCTCCACGCCACGGCGAGAGCCAGCCAGCGGCGGCGCCAGACCTGGTGGATCGCGATCCGAATCTGTTCGTAAAGTCCGTCCATCGAGCCTGGATTTCCTTGCGTGCGTGGGTAGGGCGGCGGGAGGTCCGCCTCAGAACATGCTCTCAGGAATGATGATGACGTCGCCCGGCTCGAGCCGGACGTTGGCCTTGGTGTCGCCCTTCTTGAGGAGGCGGGCGATCTTCAGGTCATATTCGGTCTGCGAGCCGGTCGCCTTGTCGTGGCGGATCAGCCGCGCCCGGTCGCCGGCCGCATATTCGGAGAGGCCGCCGACGGCGATCATCGCGTCGAGCAGGGTCATGTTGGCCCGATAGGGGAGCGAGGCGGGCTTCTCGGTCGCTCCGACGACCCGGATCTGCTGGCTGAAGCTGCCCTGGAAGGTCTCGACCATCACCGTCACCCGGGGATCGTCGACATATTTGGTGAGGGCGAGGCGGATGTCGTCGGCGAGCTGCGCCGGAGTCTTTCCCGCCGCCTGAAGGTCGGGGATGAGCGGAGTGGTGATCATCCCGTCGGGGCGGACCTGGACCTTGCCGCCCAGATCGTTGTTGCGCCACACGAAGACGTTGAGCTGGTCGAGCGCCCCGATCACATAGCGCTCGCTGGCAGCGGTATCGTCGGAGCCGACGAAGCTGGCCGGCGGGAGCCGGTTGCCGGTCTTGGCGCCGGCGGTCCCGCAGCCCGAGAGGGCGACGGCGCCGAGGCTGAGGGCGAGAGCGAGCTTGGAACCTGCCGTTGGACGCATGGGACTGTACCTCTTCTTGACGCCGCGGATCGCGGCCCTGACGTCAGGGACACGCGATTTGGGTCCGCTATGGCTGCAAGAGGTAAAATTACCGTTAGGAACAATGGCCTTTAGAGGCGCGTCCCGGAATGGGACTGACGTCAGGGGAGGGTTAACCGTCCTTCGCGCCCGTCATTGCGAGCGAAGCGAAGCAATCCATCGCGGCCTCGGAGGCCCCTGGATTGCTTCGTCGCTACGCTCCTCGCAATGACGGCTACGTAACTACCCGACCGCGGTCTCGCGCGCCGCAGGATGCCCCAGGAACGCCGCCGGGCTGGCGGAGAGGCCGTAGGCGCCGGCGAGGAAGACGGCGACGAGGTCGCCCACTTGCGCGCTCGGGATCATGACGTCGTCGGCGAGTCGGTCGAGCGGGGTGCACAGGCAGCCGACGATGCTCGCTTCCTCCTCGGCCGGGGCTCCGAAGCGGTTCGCGATGGCGACGGGGTAGTTGCGGCGGACGACCTGGCCGAAATTGCCCGAAGCGGCGAGCTGGTGGTGCATTCCACCGTCGGTGACGAGGAAGGTCTTGCCGTGGCTCTCCTTGCGGTCGACGATCCGGGTCAGATAGACCCCCGCCTCGCCCACCAGCCAGCGGCCGAGCTCGATCGCAAATCCGCTTTGGGCGAGGATCGCCGGCCGCTCCGCCAGGGTCTCGGCCAGGGCCGCGCCGACCGCCTCGACATCGAGCGGAGTCTCGGTGGCGAAATAGGGGATTCCGAAGCCGCCGCCGAGATTGACCAGAGGGGGCGCGGCGCCGGCCTCCCCGGCCAGCTCCGCCGCCAGAACGACCGTCGCGCGCTGCGCCTCGATCAAGGATTGTGCGGAGAGTGCCTGAGAACCGGCGAAGATATGCAATCCGCGCCACATTGCGCCACCTTCGATCACTTTGCGGATCAGCGCTGGAACCCGCGCCGCGTCGACCCCGAACGGCTTGGCGCCGCCGCCCATGCGCATTCCCGAGCCCTTGATCTCGAAATCGGGATTGACCCGGATCGCGAGCCGCGGAGTCCGTCCCTGCGCCCGGCCGATCGCCAGCGCGCGCTCCGCCTCTCCTTCCGATTCGAGGTTGAGGGTGACTCCCGCCTCGATCGCCGCGACAAGCTCGTCGTCCCGCTTGCCGGGACCCGCGAACGAAATCTCCCGGGAGTCCGTCCCGGATTCGAGAGCCGCCGCCATCTCCCCGGACGAAGCCACGTCGAGGCCGTCCACAAGCTTTCCAAGGTGCTTCAAAAGCGGAGAATAAGTGTTTGCCTTGATGGCATAATGCAGATTGACGCCGGGACAGGCCGCGCGAAAACGGCGGACTTGCGCCGTGATTCTGGACAGGTCGTAGACGAACAAGGGGGTGTCCCCCGCCTCTTCGACCAACGCGTCCGCGCGCCGGCCGCCGATCAGCAGCATGCCGTCTTGGCCTTCGAAACCGTGGGGAATGGCCCCCATGGGCTTGCTCATTGGGTCAGCTCGCTCTTGATGACTTCGCGGTCGAGCTTGCCGTTGGGACTGCGCGGCAACTCGTCGCGCCAGATGATATGCGCCGGCTGCATAAAATTCGGTAACTCGCGGCGAAGAAAGTTGCGCAGGTCCAGATCCGCCTGCGCGCCTTTGCCCCGGACGACCAGCGCGATCGCCTCGCCCAGCCGGTCGTCGGGCACTCCCAGCGCCACGGCTTCGGTGACCACTCCGCTCGCCACCGCCGCTTCCTCGACCTCGGTCGGGCTGACCCGATTGCCGCTCGTCTTGATCATCGCATCCTCGCGGCCGACGAAATAGAGCAGCCCCTGCTTATCCTGCCGAACCCGGTCGCCCGACCAGACGGCGGTGCCGCCGTAACGGGAGCCTTTCGGCGCCGGCTTGAAGCGGACCGCGGTGCGCTCTGGGTCATTCCAATAGCCCTTCGCCACCAGCGGCCCGGCGTGAACGAGCTCGCCGTCCTCGCCCGCCGCGCAAAGGGTGCCGTCCGGTTTCGACGTCATGACTTCAGCGAAGGGGATTGCGGTGCCGATGGAATCCGGATGCTCGTCGAGCAAAGCCGGCTCCAGGTAGGTCGAGCGGAACGCCTCGGTGAGGCCGTACATGAGATAGAGCTCCGCGGCCGGGAACAGCTCGCGCAGGCGCCGAACGATCGATACCGGCAACCGGCCGCCGCTGTTGGTCAGCCGCCGAAGCGACAGAGCGGCCTTGGGCGGCCAGGGCGCCTCGACGAGCTGGACCCAGAGCGGCGGCACTCCCGCAAGGGTGGTGATGCCGTGAGCCTCGATGGCCCGGATGACGTCCCGGGCGGCCAGATATTCGATCGGAACCACGCAGGCTCCGGCCGCCCAGGTCGAGAGCAGCTGGTTCTGGCCATAGTCGAAGCTGAGCGGGAGGACTCCGAGCACCCGGTCGTCCGGCGTCAGCCGAAGGTAATGCGCGACGCTCACCGCGCCGAGCCACATATTGGCGTGGCTCAGCATCACGCCCTTGGGACGCCCGGTCGAGCCGGAGGTGTAGAGCAAGGCGGCGAGATCGTCCGGATCGGCGCCCGACGGCGGCAGGCGGTCCTCCCCGGCGAGCATGGCCGCGCCTTCCTCCTCCACCGCCGCGGCGCAACCGGCGGGCAGGTCCCCCTCCCCCAGGGTCCCGACCCGCGCCTTGCCGGTGATCAGCAGCCGGGCGCCGCTGTCCGCCAGGATGTGGCCGACCTGGCCGCGCTTGAGTAAGGGGTTGACCGGCACATGGACGAGGCCGGCGCGGGCGCAGGCGAGCGGCAGCAGGCCCGTCATCCGGGTCTTGGGGAGCCAGCTCGCGATGCGGTCGCCGGCCGCGAAGCCGCGCCCCTTGAGCGAAGCGGCGAGCGCCCCGACCGCAGCCTCCAGTCCGGAATAATCGAGCAGCCCCTCCTTGGTCAGGAGGGCCGGAGCGGCGGGATCGCCCATGGAGGCGAGGTGGTCGAGCGGACGGGGGGTGGGATCCGGGGCTTGCACCTTGCCTCCTGAGTGCGCCACAGCAGGGAGGCTGAGGCTTGAAGGCCAGGGGGATAGCGCGTTGGGCTTCGAGGTGGAACTGTTCGATAGCCTCGATGCCGTCGCCGCCGATGCCGGCGGGGCCCTCGACCGCCCGCCTTCCATCTTCGACCGGCTCGACTGGTTCCGGCTCGTGGCGGCGCATTGCCCGCCGCCGGGGCGCCTTCTCGTCGTCCGCGCGCGGGACGAGGAAGGGCCGGCCGCCTGGCTGTTCCTCGTCGCGCGGGGCGGCCGCGCGGAGGCTTTGCGCTGCTGGTACAGCCTGCGCTTCGGCCTGGTCGGCGACATTGCCGGCGGCGAAGCGATCGCAAAGGCGCTTCGCAAGCGGCTGAACCGGCTCGAGATTGCGCCCCTCGACGATCCCAAGCCGCTGGCCGCGGCCTTCCGCCGGGCGGGCTGGGGGGTATTCCTCAGCCCGGCCACCGGCTCGTGGCGGATCGGCACCGAGGGACAGGATTTCGAAGCCTATTGGGCGACGAGGCCCGGCAAGCTGCGCAACACGGCGAAGCGCAAGGCCAAGGCCGCCGGGCTCGACATCGTGATCCATCGGGACTTCGACCCCGCCGCCTGGGCCGCCTACGAAGAGGTCTACGCGGCAAGCTGGAAGCCCGAGGAAGGCTCTCCCGCTTTCCTTCGCGCCCTGGCCGAGCAGGAAGGCGAGGCGGGAAGGCTGCGCCTCGGCGTCGCCCGGAAAGACGGCCGCGCCCTCGCCGCCCAGCTCTGGACGATCGAGGACGGCACCGCCTGGATCCACAAGCTCGCCTATCGCGAGGATGCCAAGGCGCTTTCCCCCGGGACGGTGCTGAGCATGGCCATGTTCCGGACCGCGCTCGACGAGGACCGGGTGTCCCGAATCGACTACGGCACCGGCGACGACGGCTACAAGCGCGACTGGATGGGCGAGCGGGCGACCCTTTGGCGGCTCGAGGCTTTCAACCTGCGCTCGCCCCGCGGCCTCGCCGGCGCCCTTCGGACCGGACTATCGGCGCTTGTCCGCCGCGCTCGAAGCCGTTAGGCGCGGCGCGCCACGAGGGGAGCCCTTTTCATGACCGCCGCCTTCAACGACGAACAGGAAGT
>DASWLY010000051.1:0-4810 GCA_036400035.1 Allosphingosinicella sp. | reverse complement strand
GGTCGTCGTCATCCTTGTTCTCCCGGGGCCAAGAGGACGTTGCTGCCGTCCGTGCGAACGCGATATACCACAGTCACGCGCCGGACCAACCTCCCATCATCCTCGCGAGATTTATCGTCCGGGTCGACCGTGCCAGCCATGATCGAGTCGGCGAGGTCGTTGAAGGGAGTCACTACGTCGCGGCGAGCAACCTCGAGCATCTCGACGCCGGCGGCGAGGATCCGGCTCAGCACCGCCAGGCCGGTCACATCCTCCTCGCTATCCTCCGCCGCCAGATCCGCGTCGCACTGGAGGTCGGCCTGGAGCTCGCGGACCGCCTCCCAGGCGTTGCGCTGGAGGTCGTCCGGCCGCGGGTCGTCGCCGACGAAGATGATGGAGATGGCGGGCTTCTCGGATCGCACCGGCTTCCGGTTGCGGGCGTGTCGGATCTTGACGGGCTTCGAAGCGCCGGCGCGAACCTGATAATCGACGAGCTCGAGCGTCGCTGCCATCGCCAGGAGGAGCTTGATGTGCGGCGCGAGGTCGATGAGCTCGTCGGCCATTACGTCGTCGCCTGCTGGACGTCGAAGATCCAATATCGGCCCTGGTCAGAGGGGTGGGATCCGACCGGCCGGAACGTGCCCGGGCCCAGGCGAGGGTGGCGGAGCCGATCGCCGGCCATCGACACCACCGGCACGAGGGCCTTCGCGACCTTCACCCGCTTCCGCTCGCCGAGCTCCTCGTCGAACGACTCGTCATCGGTCAGCGCTTCCGTGACGTCGATCACATAGCCGCGGACCATCGCGAACGGCCCGCCGGCCTGGGAATAGCTGATCCGGTCCGCCAGGCGCGAGTCGACCGCGGCGTCCATGATGGCCGCGTGCTTGTCCCAGGCGCTTTGAAAATCGTCCGGCATTCTCGCTCCTATGAAAGAAGGGCCGCTCGGTCTCCCGAACGGCCCTTCCCCTTCGGGCTATCCCCACCAAGGGTAGCGGCGGCCCTAGGTCTTCTTCGCGGTGCTCCCCCCGGCGGCCGGCTTCGGCTTCGGCGGTGCCGGAGTGGCCGGCGCCGGAGCGGGCGGAGGAGGAGACGGAGGAGGCGGCGGCGGAGGACTGGGCGGAGGCGGCGCCGGCGGCGCGTCCGGATCGTCCTCGGCCAGCCCGGTCGCGGTCCGCTCGACTTCCGTGGGGCCCTCGAGGCGCGGCCCGTCGACGACGCCCTCCGCGTCCCCCCGGACGTTCTGATCCGGCGGGAAGTTTACGCTGTCCCGCGTCGCCAAGGCGGAGGGCGCGTCGTTCGTCTTGGCGTCGATCCTCGCCGACTCGGCGGTCCGGGCGGCCGCAACCTCGGGGTCGTTGGCGGTGTCCTTCACGATCGACTCGCCTTCCCGGACGCGGCCGTCCTTCCCGGAGAGCTCCTCGACCATCCCCCGCTCGAGGAGCATGGCCTTGTCGCGCTCGTCGACGAGCGGCGAGTGATAGCGCTCATCCTTGGACTTCGGATTGGTGTGAATGATCGAGCCGTCGAACCCCGCCGTGGTCCCGAAGCTCTTGGCCTTCATCCTTACAACGCCCATCGGACCGCTTCCCTTCTTAAATCGGGCGCCCGGGTCGCCCATGCCGTCTACCGGGAATTCACGAAGCACCGCGGCCTTACGGCGCGACGCGGGCCCTCATCAGCGCCCGCGGGTAGATGCAGGCGTAGAGCGGATAGGCGCGGAGGAAGATGTCGATGTGCGTCGGCATTTGCGTCCGCACGTCGGGCTGGATCATCAGATACTCGGGCTTGCCCTCCTCGACGACCTGCTGGAGCGTCTCGCCCGGGGCCCAATAGACGTTGAAGACGTCCTGGGCGCCGATCGGGAAGAACCGCGCTTCGTTGTACGGGATGGCGATTTCGCCGTTCGTCGAGCCGCGATAGTTGATCCAGCGCACCCCGGCGAAGTCGACCTCCATCCAGTTGTTCGGCTGCACGAGGGGGTTGGTCGCCCGCGCCACCGCGATCGCCGTCTGCATGGCGATGTAGATGCGCTGGAAACCCTTGTGGGTCATCAGCTTCCCCCAGAATCCGTCGCCGACGACCGCGCCGATCTGCACGTTCGGCGTCATGCGGTTCTTCAGCGACAGCGTGATCGGGACGAAGAAATTCTCCTGGAGGAACTGCATGAAGTTCCACTCGTCGATCGCGTCGAAGTCGATGTCGACCATCGGCGGCTGGGCGATCCCGTACTCCGCGAAATAGTCGTAGATGACCGTCGTGCCATCGGCGTCTAGGAGCTTGCCCTGGAGCGCGCCCAGCCGGTGAAGCTCCTTCGTCGCCTCCATGTCCGACCGGAGCTTGCTCGTGCGCCGGGTGACGAGGCTGATGGCGTTCCGGAGGCGGATGGTCTCCGGGAGCGCCATGTTGGCGACGCCCAGGAGCTCGCTCGCCCGCACCGTGTCCATCTTCGCGAGGCGCTTGGTCTGGAGGGCGCGCAGCCGACCCTTGTCGCGGATCTGCTGGATGTCGGGAGCCCCGCGCTCCGTCACCGGGATCATCCGGATATTGCCGTCCTCCTCGTACAGAAGGACGTTCTCCGTCGTGATCGGAGTCGGCGTGAAAAGCTGCATCCGCCCGAGCGACTGGGGGATGTAGGGGGTGTTGTCGACGACGCGCTGGAGCGACGTGATGCTGAAAGCGTCGTTCCGGAAGATGTCGAGTGAAAGTTCCATGTTCGGTCTCCAGACGCCCGTCGCGCCCCCGGGTTGAAATCAGTAGCGGACGATGATCCCCGCGGCCGCCATCTGGGCTTCGATCGCGGTGCGCTGGGGCGCCGTGACCGCCTTCATGTAGACGAGCGAGTGGCCGTTGACGCCCTGCTTGCGGACGACTCCAGTCGCCTTCTGGGCGTTGGCGCTCTTCGGACGGCGCCCGTAGAGGAGGCCGGCGAAATTCTGGGTGCCGTCATTGGCCGCCGGATCCAGCGGCGCGAAGATCCCGGTGGCCGTGACCTTGCCGAGCACCGCGGCCGGCGGATAGTCGTCGTCCGGGCTCGCGGCGAGGACGATGTTCTCGCCCGAGATGTTCGGATCGTATTCGCCGAACATGAAGGCGCCATCGCCCATCCCGTCCGTCGCCCACTCCCTAAGAATTCCAGGCATGTTTCACTCCTTCGCGATTCGGGGGCTCAATAGCCGGTGGGCGGGGGCTTGTTCGGTTCGACCGCGACGGGGCCGCCGAGCCCCGCCGTCGCGGCCGCCTGGGCTTCCTCCCACATCGCTTTGGCGTCGGGGGCATTCCCGCCGCCGTCGTGCGCGCCCTGCCTCAAGTCGACGACGGGCGTCTGGGAGAGGTCCGCGCCCGTGGCTTCCGCGCCCGTGGGCGGGGGAGGCGGCGGCGGGGGAGGCGGCGGGGGCGGGGGGGGAGGCGGCGGAGCCGCGGCGGTGGAGCCTGGCATGGTGGGGAGCTTGGCGATGATCTGCTCGGCGGTCGCGTCGGAGTGGGCGAGCATGAAGGCCGCGCCGGCATAATTGGCCTTGGCGGCTTCCGAGTCGAAGACGGCGGTCATCCGCGCATTGGCGTCGCCGAAGCCCTTCTTCTCCGCGGCTGCGACGGCCGTCCGCGCGTCCTCCGCGGTCACGACGTCGACGACCTGATCCTCGGCGTTGCCACCGCCGCCGCCCTCCGCGCCCGGCGCCGGCTGGGTCGCGACCACTACGGCGGGGGCCTCGGCGGAGCCGCCCAGGAAGTTGCTAAGGAGGCGGTGACGGAGGGACGTGAAGCCTGACATAACCCTTGGGCCTTTCGATTCGTTAGAGCGTTAGCTCTTCCAGTTGCGCCCAAGCTTGCTGCTCGGACATAACCTCATTGACGAAGCCGATGGCCTTGGCGTGTCGGCCCATATAATCGAGACCTTCGGTTTCTGAAACAACTGATTTCGGGATGTCGAGGCACTCGGCGACGCGCTCCTGGAAGATTTGCGTCGTCTCGTCGATCTGGGACTGGAGATGAGCGAGGGATTTTTCGTCCGGTCCCTCTATCGGATTGTTCCGAAATTTGCGATCGGGGGAGCGGACGATCGTCACCTTGATCCCGTCCTCCTCCATCGCCTTCGACAGATCCGCGACCATCGCCACACAGCCGACCGACCCGACACCGCCGGTCCGCGGCACGAAGAGCCGATCGGCCGCCACCATCAGAGCGAAGGCCGCCGAATAGGCATAGTCGGCCGCCATCGCGAAGATCGGCTTGCCCCCGAACCGCGCGCTAAGGCTGTAGATCATCTGTTGAAGGTCGAAGAGTCCGTTCACGGCGCCGCCGCCGGAGTTGATGTCGAGCCAGATCTTATCCACCGCCCGATCGGTTTGTGCATAGAGGATCTGGGTCTGAATTCCGTCATAGCCGGTCGAGCCCGAATACGGCCCCACCCCCCATGTCCGGGTGAGCGTGCCCCATATCCGGATGATCGCGATCCGCCCAACGACGTCGTACGGCCGGCCTTCGACGTCGCTGACCTGGGGCTGGGCGCCGCCGGAGGGCCGGCGCGCCTCGAGATCGAGCACCCGTTCGTTGGTGAAGGCGAGGTTCTTCCGGCCCATCAGCGCCAGGTCTTCCAGCGCCCGCGCGTCCAGGCGCGTGCTCGCGTTCTCGAGGCTCGTGATATTAAGCCGGCCGGACAGAGCCGCGCAGATCATCTCGGCCTTCGACGGGTGGAGCGCGACCGGGGTGTTGAACAGATGCTCCATCATCATCGGGAGGAAAACGGACATCACTGGCCTCCGGCGGGCTTGGGTTTCGGCTTGGGCGGCTCGCCCGGGGCATTGTCGCCGGCGCCCGGATCCGGATTGGCGTT
>DASWLY010000050.1:0-13759 GCA_036400035.1 Allosphingosinicella sp. | reverse complement strand
GCGGGACTGGTGCGGGCGAAGGGACTCGAACCCCCACATCTTTCGATACCAGGACCTAAACCTGGCGCGTCTACCAGTTCCGCCACGCCCGCCGGGCCGCCGGTCGCGCGGGGATATAGCAGGCGTGGCGCGGGGAGCAAGGGCGGTGGCGGAAAGTGGTGCTTGCCGCCGGGAATGCCCCCCGCGGGTGGCAAGCGGACGGGTCATGCCACGGCGCGTGAGGCCTATGACGCGCCGCGTTTTGCTTTCATCAGGCCGAAGCCCACGACCAATCCGATCAGAATGCCGATTGCCATGCTGTCGATCACCGCGCCGAGGATCACGCCGCCCACCATGCCGAAGAAGAACCGCCCCATTCCATCACTCTTGTTCATCGGACGCCTCTGGTCATCGGCTCAAGCGGAATGCTCATAAGAGGAGAGGCGGCAGCCACGTCAACCTCTGGCCGGTGCACAGTCGACGTCGGCATTGGCCCAGCGCCAACTCACCGCGTACGGGCGGACCGGCCGCTGCCTGACGCGGGGCCCTTCCAAGCTGTCCGAGCCGTGGCCGCGACGAACAGCATGAAGCCGATCTGGCTGAGGAGGAAAGGATCAGTGGCGGCGCGGACGGGGAATTCGCCTTCAGGGCCGTATCGTGCCGTCACGGCAAGGTTATGGATGACGTTCGTGACGATGAGGAGGACCGTGCCGGGTATCCCGATCCTCGGGCGGATGAACAGAAGCGCCGCGACGAGCGGGTCGAGGATCGTCAGGCTGGACCAATAAAGGGCGCTCGCCCAACCAACTCCGCCATAATCCCACGAGAGCCCGTGCAGGAGCAAAATGCGCGCGTGGTTGATCCCGCCGATCAGGAGGCAAGCCGCCCAGATGCTTCTCACGATCATGCTGCCACGTTTCACAAGCCTATCCTGCGCGGCCGACGGCCACCGTTCAACTTGCATGCCGTGGCAGACGTAACGTCTCAGCTCCCGAACGGCCGCGGCTCCCCCGCCCTGCACATGTCGAGGATGCCGCGGGTGGTGCGAAGGCGGAGGACGCCTTCCTCGTCGAAGGCGTAGGCGTCCGGCCTCAACGCGGCGAGGACCGACTTGCGTTCGCCTATCTCGACGTCGGCGGCGGGATTGAGCGAGGCGGGGGGCGGGGCGCAGGCTTTCGAACCGTCCCGGGTCAGGGCGAGGAGGGCGCCTTCGTTTCGGTAGGCCGCGGTGCAGCCGGCGCTGTCGCGAACTTCGGAACGGGTGAAGGTGATCGTGGCGACTCCGTCGTACGTCACGCCTCGGGGGTTGGAGCGGCAGGCGCTGTAGGTGCCCGGGAGGCTCGGCGAGAGGGGCGCCGGGCGGCGAAGGACCAGCGGCTCGCCGGCGCCCTCGAGGCGGATGCGGCCGCCGGGCAGCGGGACGAAGCGACGGGCCTTGCCGACCGCGGCGAAGAGGCGGTCGTCGAAGGCGAGGCGCTCGCGATCGCAGCCCATCTGGGTGGCGGCGCCGCCGGACACCGTGAACCCGCCACCGGCCGGAGTCACCCGGGCCCCGAACGAGTTGCAGTCGGCGACCGCGCTTACCCAATGCTCCCGGAAATGCAGCCGCGCCCGGCGGGCGGGCGGCGAGGCGTCGCGGCCGATCCTCTCCACCGTCCAGCGCCCGTCGAGGGCGGGAATCGCGGGAAGCGGGCGCCGGAAGGTGCCGGCGCGGCCATCGCGGGCGAGAATCCGGAGGGTGCCGTCGGGGAGCAGTTCGTAGGAGGCGGCCTGGGCAATGAAGCCGGCCAGGGCCAGCTCGAGCCGGGCGGAGGCGCGGTCGCGGCATTTGCCGGTGTGGATCTCGTCGCGCGGCCGGGTCCGGATCCGGGCGCCGTCGAGGCTGTAGGTGCCGCCGAAATTGCCGCAGCCGGCCTGGGTGCTATATTCCGAGCCGCTGTTGAAGAAGAGCCGGGCTTCCACCTCGGCCGGCACCGCGAGTGCGCCGATTCGAACCGGGCGCCATGAGCCGCCGAGCGGATCGACGACCCGCATCCGGTCGCTCTGGGCGACCGCGCCGGCGCCCAGCAGCGCCGAAGCCCCAATGGCGAGGATTGTCCGCATTGCCTGCCTCCGCGCCCAGCTTCGGGCGGGCGAGGTGAACCGCGGGTGAAAACCCGGTCGCTGCCCCGGCCTGGATGCTGAAACGCGTTCAGCATGACGGTGACGACAAGCGCGTCGGAACGTAGCCCGCGCTCGAGCCTTATGGGAACGACAGACAGGGAGGCGGACATGAAATATCGCAGGCTCGGATCGAGCGACCTTGAAGTCTCCGAAATCTCGCTGGGATCGTGGCTGACGTTCGGGGTCGGGGTGGAGCGGGACCGGGCGGCGGCGGTGGTCGACGAGAGCTTCGACCTCGGGATCAACTTCATCGATACCGCCAACATCTACGGGCGCGGGGCGGCGGAGACGTTCCTGGGCGAGGTGCTGAAGGCGCGGCCGCGCGACTCTTATGTGCTGGCGACGAAATTGTTCTTCCCGATGACGGAGGCGGACCGGGGGCTTTCGCGGGCGCAGGTCGAGAAGCAGCTCGAGGCATCGCTGAAGCGGCTCGGGACCGACTATGTCGACCTCTACCAGTGCCACCGCTACGACGAGGAGACGCCGCTCGAGGAGACGATGGAGGCGCTGACGAAAGCGGTCCGCTCCGGCAAGGTGCGGTATCTCGGCTTCTCCGAATGGCCGGCCGACAAGATCCGCGCGGCCCTCGAAATGGCGGGAGTCGAGAAGTTCGTCTCCAGCCAGCCACAATATTCGCTGCTGTGGCGGAAGCCGGAGGAAGAGGTGATCCCGCTGTGCGCCGCGAACGGGATCTCGCAGATCGTGTGGTCGCCGCTCGCCCAGGGCGTGCTCACCGGCAAGTACGAGCCGGGCAGCCCGCCGCCGCAGGGCAGCCGGGCGACAAGCGAGGAAATGGGCGGCTTCATCTCCTGGCTGCTCCGCGACGAGACCCTGGAGGCTGTGCAGCGGCTGCAGCCGATCGCGCGGGAGGCGGGCCTCAGCCTCGCCCAGTTCGCCCTCGCCTGGGTGCTTAGGGAGCCGAACGTCGCCTCGGCCATCGTCGGCGCCTCGCGGCCCGAGCAGCTGGCGGAGAATGCGGCGGCTTCGGGCGCGAAGGTCGATCCGGCGCTATTCGCAAGAGCCGAGGAGATCGCGGCGGAGGTACGGCGGTAGCCGTCGTCCCGGCGGAAGCCGGGACCTCAGGTCGAAAAGGCTCGGTGGGTCTCCACGAGATCCCGGCTTTCGCCGGGATGACGAGGAGCCGCCGCGCTCAGCTCCTTAGCCGGGCGCTCTCCACGATGCGTTCGAATTCCGGCAGGCCGGCATCGAAATAATGCATCCGGGCGGCGTCGAACAAGGCGAGGTAGAAGCGGTTGTTGATGATCGCGCCCACCGCTCTGCCCCGGCGCTCGACCTCGTCGCCGCCGAGATGGGCGTAATCGAACTGGAAGCCGGGCCGGCCCAGGAAGTCGCGCGGCTGCAGGCCGGTCATCTCGAATCGGGTGGAGCCGGCGCGGATCCGGTAGAAGCTCTCGATCATCGAGGCGATCTCGGTCGGGTTCATGTCGGCGCGGAAATTGGGCACCTTGCGGTCCGCCTTGCGGCGCTGCTGGACGATGCGCTTGTCGTGCTCGAGCCCGCCGATGAAGGTGATTCCGTCGAGCAAAGGCCCGTTCAGCGTCCAATTCTCCTCGCGCTGGATGTCGTGCGGGCCGCGCGGGGCCTTGTTCCAGCGCACCGTCGGAGTGACGATCATCGAGCCCCGGGCGACGTCCTCCGGACCCGGGGTCACCAGTGAATAATAACGGAACAGGCCCGGGCCGCCGAGGCCGCCGCCGGCGCAGCCGGCGGTGAGCGACAAGGCCGCGAACGCCGCGAGCCACTTTCCTGAGCGCATCGGCAATACTCCTCTCACGGGTTCGCCGAATGGCGGATCATCGCCGCGTCGGGCGCCCGCGGCGCCAGCGCCAGATAGCGGTTGAGCGCCGCCTTGCCCTCGTCGCGGCGGCCCTCCTTCATCAATTGATAGCCGTGCGCCCGCCACGCCTCGGGCGGAGCGTCGGGGTAGCGGATCGCGGCGGCGTAGCTCTGGCCGGCGAGCGCGCCGTCGCCCTTGCCGCCCTTGAGGCGCCAGACCTCGCCTTCGTAATAGCGAAGAAGGCCGTTCCAGCCGTCCTTGGCGAGGTTGCGGATGACGTAGAGGCTGGCGCCGGGATCGTTGAGCTTCACCTGGTCGTCGAGCAGGGTCTTCCTGTGGTCGCCCAGCGCCCGGAGATAGCGCTCCCGCCCGCGCTCGGTGGTTTTCGCCGTCGTCATCTCCCTGGCCGAGGCTCGAAGGTCGACCATTCGGGTCTCCGGCGCCGGGTGGGTCTCGAGCAGCGAATAGCGGCGGCGGTAGCGCTTGCCGCGCATCGCGGCGCTCGCCTTGCTTTCCTCGATCAGCTGCTGCCAGGTCTCCGGCATCGCCATCGGGTCGTAGCCGGCCTCGCTGATCTGGAGCAGCCCGATCGCATCCGCCTCCGCCTCCAGCTCGCGGCTGTAGTTGAGGAGGGAGAGGATGGTTCCGAACTGGGCGAGCTGGACGAGCTCCCCGGCATAGAATCCGCCCGCCGCTCCGCCGACGCCGGCGCCCATGGCGAGGAAGCTGAAGGCCGCGCTCTTCCGCTTCAGGTCGCGCCACAGGCGGATCTGGTGGCGGCGAAGGAAGTGGCCGGCCTCGTGGGCGATCACTCCGGAGAGCTGGGCCTCGTCTCGCATGCGCAGGAGCAGGCCGGTAAACACCACCATGAAGCCCGTCGGCGCCATGAACGCGTTGAACTCGGGTATATGGGCGACGTAGACCCGAAGGTCCTTCGCCGCCGGGCCGCCGACCCGTTCCGCGAGGCCGCCCAGATAGGCGGCGAGCTTCGGGTCGGCCAGCAGCAGGTTCGAGCCGGCAATCTCCTGCTCGACCCGCTCGAACTGCTGCCACATCCCCTGCTCGTCCTTGGCGGTGGGGCGGTGGCCGGGACCGATGAGCGGCTTCATCGAGCGCGGCGGGATCCGCGCCTCGGCGGCGCCGACCGTGCCCAGGCAGCAGGCGCAGCCAAAGGCGCCGAGCACCGAGCGGCGGGTGAGGGCGACGCTCATGGGCGGCCCCTGACGTTGCGCCCGGCCTTCATCCGCCCGACCAGCCGCTCGACCATCTGAGCGGCGCCTTCGGGGGTGCGGATATCGCCGAAATTCACCCCGGGCATCATGCTCTGCGTCTGGAGGACGTTGAACCAGGCGACCTCGCCGGTCCTCAGGTCGACCAGCGAGGCATAAGCCGACTGGCCGCCGCCGCCCTGAGGCGCGCAGAAGCCGACGATGCAGCCCGCGATCCCGAGCACCTGGAGCGCGACCCGCCCGGTCGAGGCGAAGCTGTCCTCGGCGTGGAGGAAGAGGGCATAGTCCATCCCCGTCGCCTTGCCGAACTTCACCGCTTCCTCGCCCAGCGTCCAGTCTATGCCCCGGCGGCGCTTCGTCGGAAGCTCGGCCCCCAGATATTTGTGAAGCGCGATCGATCCGCCGACGGCGGCGTGAAGCCGTTCGAGGTCGGCAACGGTCTGCTCGCTGACGCCGGGGATTCCGCCGCGGGTCTCGAGGATCCGGGTCCGGCCGCCGCGGCCGGCCTGCTGCTCGGCGAGCGCCTTCAGCAGATTGGCCCGGGCCCTCTCGGTCCAGTCGGCGCGCGGCTCGACGAGGCCGCCGGCGGTTACCGAGCCGACGCTCACGTCCGGGCGCATCACGATCAGGCTGTAATCGCCCTGAGGCGGCTCGAACTCGACGTCGGCGATCTGGCGGGTCTGGACGCAGGCGGACAAAGCCAGCGAGCCGGTGGCCAAAGCGATCAGCGGTCCGCGAAGCATATACTCGCTCCTCGAGGCGGGACGGCACGACGGGAAAAACCACCGTCCCTGAACGACTTGCAGCCAACGCTTCGGTTGCGCGGGCGTTCCGATCCGGGTTGCAGCCACTATTCCTCCCCGAGCTTGTCTCGAGGAAGAATTCACGCGCCAAGTGCGACCGACTACGCTTGTCCGATGACCCTGACCCTCCACTACCACCCTTTCTCCTCCTTCTGCCAGAAAGTGCTGGTCGCCCTTTACGAGCGGGAGGTGCCGTTCGAGCGAATGACCGTGGACCTGGGCGATCCGGAGCAGAAGGCGGCGCTCGAGCGCCTGTGGCCGATGGGCAAGTTCCCGGTGCTTCGCGACGAGGCGCGGGACGTGACGGTGCCGGAATCGAGCCTGATCGTCCAATATCTCGACCGCGCCCATCCAGGGCCGCCGCCGATGGTTCCGGCCGATCCGGAGGCGGCGATGAAGGTTCATCTGTGGGACCGCTTCTTCGACCATTATGTCGAGCTGCCGTTGCAAAAGGTGGTGGGCGACAATTTCCGGCCCGAGGGCGCTCTCGACCCGCATGGCGTGGCGGAAGCCAGGGCGCTGCTCGGGCGGGCCTACGGCCTTCTCGAAGCCGAACTGGCGAAGGGCGGGACCTGGGCGGCGGGAGAAGCCTTCAGCCTCGCCGATTGCGGCGCCGCGCCGGCGCTCTTCTACTCGAACATGGTCGAGCCGTTCGCCGGGCGTCCCAATGTCGAGGCCTATTACGCCCGGCTTCGCGCCCGCCCTTCCTTCGCCCGGGCGGTCGAAGAGGCGCGGCCGTTCCGGCCTTTCTTCCCTCTCCCCTGGCCGCAGGGCTGGGACTGATCCGTCATCCGGCTTCAGCCGGATCCATGAACGGCCCTGTCCAGGCGAGGCAGGCAAGTGTTGCTGGATTTGCGGCCTTCCTCAGCGCCACCCGCGCCGCACGGCGGTAGAACCGGGTGCTATTCGCTTGAGACGCGAAAGACGCACGACTTGCCCCCCCCGGGGCACGCCGGCGAGGACACGAAATGCACGGTGTTTGAAAGTCGTACTTTCGAAAAGCGGTGCATGGCTCCCGGATTGACCGATGCCCGCAAGTTCAAGCGGAGGTATTTGGCGAGTCGGAGTCTCGCCTGCGCCAGGAACCTGAATGGTCTTGTGTCGGTTATATTGATCATTACTTGCATGATGTTATCCGGAGCAAGGTACGCAACTATGGAAATCCGGAAGGTCCAGGCTGCCGCGATGCGCCAGCGTGCGCAGAGCCTCCGTGAGGCGGCGTGCGGTTTCTCGTCGGGCGTGTCTCGGACCCTCCTCGATCTGGCCGATGCGATCGACGCGGAAGCCGCCCTGCTCGAGGCGAAGGCCGGCGGCCCGGGCGAGGTGGGCGGCGACGGCTAGCGACGATCCTAAGCCAGCGCAGGTCGTGTCAGTTTGTGTTTTCGCCCCTGCGCCTGTCGCGCTCCGGTAGCCGCTTCTGTAAGCTTAGCGCAACGCAGGGAGGCCGTATGGCAATGAGGATCTGTGCAGCCGACCGGGATATTGTGGTTGAGGCTGTCGATGTCGTGTTGGAGGCGTTGGAGGATGGCAAGCTGTCGAAGGATGATGCCCGAGGGCAAATCCTCGGACTGATCGATTCCGCCGCCCTGGACAGCCCTGACTTGGTGAAGCTTGCGAGAACCGCCGACAAGTACGGGAGGGCATCCTACGTCTAAGAGTCCTCGGGAGAGGAGGGCCCCGCCGATGCCGTGGCACGCGCTGTCAGGAGCAACGCAACGGCCCCGGCTCCCAAGCGACGGGAGCCTTACAACAAGCAAACAGCTTAAGAGAGACGGTCCATGCGGCATCAGTTAACCGGCAATGCCGGTCTCTACCATGTGGCGCGGGAGCTATCTCGGCGAGGCTGGCACGTCATGCCGACTGTACGCAATGCAAGAGGAGCAGACCTCTATGCAGCTAGCGAGGACGAGAGCCGCCTCCTGCCTATCCAGTCCAAAGCGCTCTCGAAGAGGGCCCCGGTACCGCTTGGTGCATCACTAGAGAATCTTCGCTCTTTGTGGTGGGTGATTACGATCTATGCGAACACCGCGTCACCAAAGTGCTACGTTCTCACGTTAGAGGAGGTGAAGGCCGCTGCTCATAGAGGCGAGAACGCGGCCGGAGTTGTGTCGCACTGGTTGCAACCGAAATCCTACGCACTTCCGATCTTTGAGGAGGCATGGGACCGGCTAGGAAGCCCGGCGAGCTTTCTCGATGCTGGATATCGAGACTGAGACACTGTCCCGGCGCAGCACCCTTTGAGCCTGCTCCGCCTGCATGCTATGCTCTGCCTGCCTTGAGTTGAATGGCCATCTCTCACGGCGGGCCGGGCCCTTCGCAGGAGGAGGCCCGGCCTCCTTATCCGCCCTTATTCGGGCGGAGCGGCTTTGATCAGCAGGTCGAGCTGGGCCTCGCAGCCCTTGTCGATGAGCGCCTTGGCGAGGGCGGTGGGGTCGTCCCCGACCGCGGCCAGGGTCTTGAACCTCAGGCGGGTCGACTCCCCCGCATCCGCCCATTTCAGCGAATATTCGGCGCCGTCGGCGATCGGGAGCTGGTGCGGCCAGCGCTGGACCAGCCGCCCGGCGGGCCAGGCCACCGGCTGGCTCGCGCCGGAGGCCGGGGTGACCTGCAGGGTCGCCTCGGCGTCGGCGGCCGGGCGCCAGAGCACGATCTGGCTCGAGTCGGCGAGGCAGACATTGCCGCCGCGCGAGACGTCGACGTCCCACAGGCCCGGCGCGGGGGGCACTTCGGGGCCGCGCATCGCGCTGAAGCGGGAGCGCGCATTGAAGGCGGGCGCGCTTCCGCCGGCCGCCACCTTGAACGTGCCGGGCCCGCGCAGGGTGCGGGCGCCGGAGGAGGCGAGCACCGTCACCACGTCGCCCGCCTTGAGCACCACAAGCGTGTTCTCGCCGACCGCACGGCCCGGCGGCCAGGCTTTCGCCGACGGGCCGGCGGAGCGCACGACGAGCGGCGCGGCACAAAGCGCGGCGGGCGCCGCCAGCATTGCGGCCGCGGCGGCCCCCTTCACTACGTTGAGCGCGATCTGCGGCATCGATCCACCTTCCATGCTGGATGTGACTGAACGGCCCCGGAGCTAAGCCCGCCTTGTTGCCGGTTCATGCCCCGGCGCCCGTTTTTTTGTGTCGATTGTGGCGGCTTCGGCGGAAAATCAGGCCGCCGAGCCCGCCGGGTCGATCGGCAGCCGACGGGCCAGGGCGTCGATCTGCCGCTGCTGCCGGGCCAGCGCCTCGGCGATCTCGCCCTCCCGCGCCTGGCGCGCCAGGACCACCCGGATCGCCCGCGCCACCGGCTGCGCCAGTTCGTCGAGCGCCTCGAGCTCGGCGGTGCTGAGGCGCGAGCGGTCGGGATGGGGGCCGAGCAGAATCCAGCCGAGGCAGGTGCCGTCGTCCAGGCTGAGCGGGCGCCGGAGCGGGAAGAACGAGTCGCCTGTCTCGACTCGGGACGAGCAGGCGGGGTCGAGGGCGGTCCTCGCCAGCCAGGCCTCGACGTCCCCGGCGGCGGTGCCCCGCCACCCCGCAACCCGGCCGTCGAGGACGAGCGCCAGCCGCGCCGAGCGAACGCCCGCCGCGATCCGCTCCAGCACTTCCTCGATCAGCTCCGGCAGGGCCGCGAAATGGCGCAGGTCGCGAAGGCAGTCCGGCAGGTCGCGGCGCATCTCCGCGAGCCGGCGGTGGAAGCGGCGCTCCGCCCATTGCTGGACCCGTTCGTAGACAGGGTTGACCAGCCCGGTGGAAAGCGCGGCGCCGACGATCGGGGCAACCGAGCCGGCGTCGCGGCCGAAGAGGCGAAGGATCACTTCCTTCACCCCCTCCATCGTCGCCGCGAAGACCGCGGCGAGGATCAGGGCGATCAGCGCGAACGAGGCCGAGCGGCTGATCGCCACCTCCGCGTCGTACAGGCGGTAGCGAAGCAAGGCGACGAGCAGGCCCGCCATGAGCAGGAGGAAGGCGAGGGCGAAGGCAAAGCCGGCGGCGACCTCGAGGACCAGCTGCTGCGCCAGGCTCGGCGCCCCGGGCTTCAGCATGTCGGCGACGAGCGCGACGCCGAGGAAAAAGGCGTAGCCGGCAAAGCCGAACACCGCCCATTTGAGCTGCTGGCGCTCGTCGCCCGCCGCCGTCCTCAGCCGCCAGAGGAGGAGTGCGACTCCGGCCGCCATATAGGCCATCAGGGCGGTCCGGTAGACGTCGCCCTGCAGCAGGAAGAGCAATGGCAGGGTCGCCAGCAGCGCGAGGATGGCTCGCGGCGCCAGCCGGCCGTGCGGGAAGAGCAGGATGCCGCCGATCAGGCAGATGTTGGCGAGGTCGTAGAGCGCCTGGTGGAGGCCCTCCGGCACCCGGGCGACCAGCGCCAGGAACCCGGCCGACGGCTGCTCCGTCCCCATCGTCAGCAGGATCGCCAGCGAGATGACGGAGCTGACCACGTCCTCCCGCTTGCGCCGGAAGAGGAGCCACGCGGAGACGAGGAGGAAGGGATAGGTGAGGAGGTGGATGAGGTCGATGAAGCTCAGCAGGCCGCTTGGGATCCCGAGCTTATGCGCGCCCTGCTCGATATGGGCCTCGCCGGTGCGGATACTCACCTCCCGCTCGCGCCCGTCGGGGGCTCGCAGCCTCAGCAGCACGTCGCGATCCTCGGCGCCGCTCAGCAGGTCGCCCAGGAGGAGCTGGTCGGTCTCATTGCCGGCGCCGGCCGCCGCCCCCCGAGAGCCGGGCATCGCCACCACCCGCGAGAGAGGAATGGTGTCGATGGCCACGATCTCGTCGCCCGCCCGGATCCCCGCCGCGGCGGCGGCCGGACCGACCGGGAATCGGATCCGGGTGAGGTCGTCCTCGGCCAAAGCGACTCCGGCACGGCTCCCGGCGACAAGCGCGCTGTTGCGCCCCGCTTCCGAGATCCGATGCCAGGTGCCGGCGAGCGGCCCCAGCAACGCCAGCGCGAAGGCGGCGAACCAGGCGAGCCGGAACAGGAAATAGCCGCGCGGACCGAAATCGGGAATGCGCTCGGGCAGCTTCAGCCGGAAGCCGCGCGCCGGCGGGCCTTCGAACGAGACATCGATTGCCATCCCCGCAAGCGCCCCAAGCTGCAACGACCTTCGAAAGGTCGATAGCATGAGGCGGATCAGCGGACATTGGGAAAATGGCGGAGCCGCTCACCGTCATGCTGAACGCGTTTCAGCATCTAGGCTGAAGCAGCCTGCACAGCCGTGGAGAATGGAAGCCGGAACCCCCGCCCCCTTGCGCGCCTCAGCCGAGCCCCCGCGCCAGGAAGGGCCCGAGGCGGTTGGCGATCGGCAGCGGCAGGCGCCGCCAGGCGGCCGTCTGGAGGCGGTAGCGGGGACTGCGCGGGTCGAGCTCGCGGTGGGCGCCCTTCGTCGCATAAGTGAGTGGGCGTGGAGCGAAGCCCCAATTCTTCTTGAAGGCGAAGGCCCCCGATCCGAGCTTCGAGCGGCCGAAGTCGAAGGCGGTGCAGCCGCGGGCGGCCGAGTGGCGCATCAGCGAGTAATAGAGCAGGTCGTTGGCGCGCAGGGCGCGGGCCTCGCTCGTGCCTCCGCCCCAATAGGGATGGACCTTGCCCTTGAAATAGAGGCTGAGCACCGCCGCGACCGGGCGTCCGTCGGCGTGCACCGTGACGATGTCGGCATCCTCGCCCCATTCCCGGACCATCGCTTCGAACAGGCCGCGCGGGAATACCGGGGTGCCGAGGTTGCGGACGCTTTCGGCATAGACCCGGTAATGGTCGTCGAGGTCCCGCGGCCCGCTGCCCGTCGTCACCTCCAGACCGTGCCCGAGCGATCGCCGCACCTCGGCGCGCTGCTTGCGCGGGATGGACTGCAGGATGGCTTCGTCGGTCGCGGGGAGATCGCGCAGGAAGCCGGCATAGACTCCTTCCTCCCGCCGCCAGTCGTCGGGAAGCCGGCCGCCGCGAAGCGTGACCGAGGGGCAGCCCTCCCGCTCCGCCAGCGACCAGGCGGCGGCGGCCAGCGCTTCGACCGCCATTCGAGTGCCGGCGAGAATTCCGCCGCCCACTCCGAAGCCGGTCGAAACCAGGGCGCAGCCGAAGAGGGGCGATCGGACCCGGGTGAGCGGAAGCAGTCCGGTCAGCCGCCCGCCATGGTCCTCGGCGATGAGATAGCGCCCGGTCTGGCCGGTTCCCTGCTCGACCCCTTTGGTCCAGGCAGGACGATGGAAGAGCTCCGCCTCGGGATGATCGGCGACGAAGGAATCGATCCGCCGGCACTCGTCCGGATCCTTCAGGTCCGCCTGCCGGACGCTGAACCCGGCGAAGTGGGCGACGAGATTGAGCAGCTCGCAATAGAGTTCCAGCTCAACCAGGATGGCAGCGAACATGGCGGCGGGCCTCCGTCCCGAAGATCGACTGAATTGCTCGGTAAAAATCGTTAGACTCGGCCGGCCGGCGGGGACAAGCGCCGGAAAGTCGCTGTCCCGATTTGCGCCAGCTTCCGCGCGCCGCTTGAGGCAGGCCTGAGCGGCCGCGGCGACCGTCGGAACGAAGCCTCGGCCCTCGCCATTTAGACCGGAGACGAAAGGAGCTTGGCGATGGCCGGCGGATGGGCGCGCGACGGCGCGGTGCAGGATCAGATCGACGATACCGTGAAGGATGCGGTGCTGAGCGCCCGGGCGCGGCTGCCGGCGGGCGAAGGGTCGGAATTTTGCGAGGATTGCGGGGAGCCGATCCCCGAGGCGCGCCGCGAGGCGCTGCCGGGAACCCGTACCTGCGTGTCCTGCCAGTCGGAGCGCGACTCCGAGGCGCGGCGGTCGGGCGCCGGCATCAACCGCCGCGGAAGCAAGGACAGCCAGCTTCGCTGAGGTTGGGCAGGGGAGGGGGCAGTCGCCAGTGACTGTCCCTAGCGCTGGTACCCCTGGTCGCTGAAGCTGGGATAGTCGATGCTCAGCTCCTCGCCCTCCGCGATGTCGCGAAGCGCGAAGAAGCCGAGCTGGGCGTCGGCCCTGACATTGGCCTTCGCGCCCGCCGCCGGCTGGTTGAGGTACCAGCCCGGGGTGAGGTTGTGGAAATTGGCGGGGCAGCCGATCCGGTCGCCGCGATTGATCCCGAAATCGTGGTACAAGGCGCGCTCGGCCGGGGTGAGGTCCGCACGGTCAAGCTCGGCCTTGCTCACCCAGACCAGGGGCACGGCGTCATTGGCGAAGATGTCCGTACCCTCCGCGATCGGACGGATGGCGAAGACGCCGATGCCGTGAACGGCCGAGAGGCCGAGGCGCACGTAGACGCCTTCGTGAGGCAGCTTCGCGGGTAGGGTCATCCCGTGAGCGGTAGCCTCACCCGCGGGATTCGCAATGGCCGTTCAGCGCCCGCGGCCTCCACCGCGCGACGGCCGGTTGACGGCGTCGCGAAGGTAGCGCGCGCGATTCTCCAGCTCCGCCCGCTCGGACGGCGACAGCCCGTCGCGCCCGAACCTCCGCTCCAGCCGGCCGATCGCGCGCGCCTCGCGCCCGAGGCGCCGCGCTTCGCGCCTCGACAGGGCGCCGCTGTCGCGGGCGCGGTCGATCCGCCCCTCGAGGTCGCGCACCTCGCGAGCGACGCCGGGGCCGGGAAGGCGGCTGTCGGGAAGGAAGGGGCTGGCCGCGGGGACGGGGCCGTAATCGCGCTTGCCGGCGATCTGGGCCGCGGCCGGAAGCGCGAGCGTCGAAGCGAGAAGGGTGAAGGCGGGGAGGGCGAGACGGCGCATCTTACGGCTCCTGCAGGACGGCGGCGGCGATGCAATCTTCATTACGCAAGCTGAACGACAGCCTAACCGCGTCGTCCGGTTT
>DASWLY010000049.1:0-20690 GCA_036400035.1 Allosphingosinicella sp. | reverse complement strand
AGGGCAGCGCCGAGCGGCGCTCGCCCGTCTGCGGAAGCCGGGTCGCGGTCGATGTCCAGCTCGACGGGAAGGGGAGGGTCACCGCCCTGGGTCAGGAGGTGAAGGCCTGCGCCCTCGGCCAGGCCTCCGCCTCGCTGATGGCGGCCCATGCCCTCGGCAGGACCGGCGAGGAACTGGCTGAGGCCCGGGACTCGCTCGCCGCCTATCTCGCCGGCCGGCAGGAACGGCCCGGCGGCTGGCCAGGGCTCGAAGACTTCGCCGAAGCCCGCCGGGTCCCGGCCCGCCACGCCTCGATCCTGCTCCCTTTCGACGCCGCCGCCGAGGCCGCGGCCCGGGCCCGCGGCTGATGGAGCCCGCCGCCGGCGCCGGCGCCGAGGCCGCCAGCCTGCTCCTTCGCGATGGGGTCATCATCCTCGGAGCGGCGATGGTGTCCGTCATGCTGTTCCGCCGTCTCGGCCTCGGCGCAGTGCTCGGCTATCTCGTCGCCGGCGCCGTCGTCGGCCCCCACGGCATCGGCCTCGTGAACGCGCCCGAGGAGATGCTCCACGTCGCCGATTTCGGGATCGTCCTCCTCCTCTTCCTGGTCGGGCTCGAGCTCCATCCCAACCGGCTCTGGCGGCTCAAGCAGGACATATTCGGGCTTGGCCTGCTCCAGGTGGCGGTGAGCGGCCTCGCCATCACCGCCCTCATCTACCTCGTGGCCGGCTTCAGCGCCGCCGCCTCCCTCGCCATCGGCCTTCCGCTCGCCCTGTCCTCGACCGCCCAGGTTCTTCCCAGCCTTCGCTCCGACGGCTCGATCAACACGCCCGCCGGCGAGCGCGCCTTCTCGATCCTGCTCTTCCAGGATCTGTCGATCGTCCCCCTGATCACGATCATCGCGGCTTTGTCGCGGGCGCCGGCCGATCCGGGGACTCCGCCGGGCTGGCTGCTCGGCCTCTACACGCTGGCCGCGATCGTCGCCCTCGTCCTCGCCGGCCGTTTCCTGATCAACCCGCTCTTCCGGCTCGTCGGCCGGATCAGCGAGCGGGAGCTGTTCGTCGTCGCCGGCCTGTTCATCGTCCTCGCCAGCGCGGCGGTGATGGAAGCCCTTCACCTGTCGACCGCGCTTGGGGCCTTCATCGCCGGAGTGATGCTCGCCGATTCGCCCTACCGGCACGAGCTGGAGGCGGACGTCGATCCGTTCCGCTCGATCCTGCTCGGCCTGTTCTTCGTCGCCATCGGGATGATGCTCGACCTCGGCGTGATCGCCGAGCGGCCCCTGTTCGTCGTCGGAATGGCCGCGGCCCTGATCGCGCTCAAGGCGAGCATCCTCTTCGGCCTCGCCAAGGCGTTCGGGATGAAGTCGCGGCGCGCGCTCAAGCTCGGCCTGCTGCTCAGCCAGGGAGGCGAGTTCGGCTTCGTCCTGTTCGCCGCAGCCCAAAGCGCGCTCCTCATCGATCCGGCCGCCGCAAGCCTGTTCGGCGCCATCGTCACCGTCTCGATGGCGGCGACTCCGTTCCTGATGATGGTCAACGACTGGCTCGACCGCCGCTCCAGCCGCCGCGACGGCGACGGCCTCGACGGTCCGGAGCTTTCGGCCGCGACCCAGGCGATCGTCGTCGGCTACGGCCGTTTCGGCCAGACGGTCGCCCAGATGCTGATGGCCAAGGGGATCACCGTCACGCTCATCGACTCCAAGCCCAGCCAGATCGAGATCAGCGGCGATTTCGGCTCCAAGGTCTATTATGGCGACGGCACCCGCCTCGATCTGCTCCGCCTCGCCGGCGGCGCCGACGCCAAGGCGATCCTCTTCTGCCTCGACGACCGGGCACCCACGGCGCACCGCCTGGAGCCGATCCTCGAGGCCTTTCCGCAGGCGGCGGTGTTCGTCCGCGCCTTCGACCGCCTGCACCTGATGGAGCTCGCCCCGCTCGACATCAAATGCACCATCCGGGAAATCTTCGAATCGGCGGTGCTGATGGGCCGCGAGGCGCTCGCCCTGTTCTGCGTCGACGCCGACGAGGTCGACCGGGTCGAGCAGGAATATCGCGAGCGGGACCGCCGCCGCCTCGACAGCCAGACCGCCTCGGGCGACATCCACGCCCTGAAGGAGAATATGTTCAGCCCGGAAAATCCGCTGGGGGTGCGGGGCAGCGACGGTCCCTAGGCCCGGATCGCCTCTGCCCGATCCGTCATTGCGAGGAGCGAAGCGACGAAGCAATCCAGCAGGTCTTGGAGGCCGCACTGGATTGCTTCGCTTCGCTCGCAATGACGGAGTCTGGCCCGAGCCGATTCGATCAGCGCCCCAGCTCCCGCTCCAGGAAAGCCTCGACCTCGCTCAGCTCCACCGAGCGATCCACGAAGGCCTGCCCGATCCCGCGGGTCAGGACGAAGCTCACCCGGCCCCCGCTCGCTTTCTTGTCGCTCGCCATCCGCTCAATGAGCCTCTTGGCGTCCAGCCCCCGGAGTTTTACCGGCAGCCCGGCGGCCTCCAGATGCGCCGCCACCCGCTCCGCCTCATCCTCCCCGCACAGCCCCCGCGCCGCCGAGAAGCGGAAGGCCAGAATCATTCCGAGCGCCACCGCCTCGCCGTGAAGCATCGCGAAGCCGGTCTCCGCCTCCAGGGCGTGCCCGAACGTATGGCCGAAATTGAGCAGCGCCCGCCGCCCCGTCGTCTCGAGCTCGTCCTGCGCGACGATCGCCGCCTTGGCGCTGACGCAGGTCCCGATCGCGTGAAGCCGCGCCTCCTCGTCCCCGGCGAGCAGCGCCGCCCTGTTCGCCTCGCACCAGGCGAAGAAGCCGGAGTCGCCGATCAGCCCGTATTTCACCACCTCCGCATAGCCCGAGCGAAGCTCCCGCTCCGGCAAGGTGTCGAGAGTCGAAGGGTCGATCAGCACCGCCGCCGGCTGGTGGAAGGCGCCGATCAGATTCTTGCCCGCCGCCGAGTTGATCGCGGTCTTGCCCCCGACCGACGAGTCCACCTGGGCGAGAAGGCTCGTCGGGACCTGCACATAGCCGCAGCCCCGCTTCAGGATCGAGGCGGCGAAGCCGGCGAGGTCGCCGATCATCCCGCCGCCCAAGGCGAGGATCGAATCGCCCCGCTCCACTCCCAGCTCGAGCAGCCGCCCGGTCACGGCCTCGAGCTTCGCCCAGCTCTTGCTGGCCTCGCCCGGCGGCACCAGCACCGGAACGATCTCGAGCCCCGAAGCCAGGAGCCGGGCGCCCTGTGCCGCCCAGACATTCTCGTCCGACACGGCGACCATCCGACCGCTTCGGGCGTAGGGCGCCAGAAGCTCGCCCGCCCGGCCCAGCAGGCCGGCGCCGATGGCGACGCTGTAGCTCCGCTCCCCCAGCTCGACCTCGATGCGCTTCATCGCGCGCTCTCCGCCAGCGCCTCGACGATCCGCTGGACCGTCTGCTCGTGAGGCCCGGGTCCGCTCTGCACGCGCAGATGCGCCTCGGCGTAAACCGGGTTGCGAGCCTCGGCGAGGCCCTGAAGGAAGGGGAGGGGGTCCTTGCCCGCGAGCAGCGGCCGATGCCCGCGCCGGGCCACTCGCGCCGCCAGGGTCTCGATCTCCGCCTCGAGCCAGATCGCGATGCAGCGCTCGAGGATCAGGGCCCTTGTCTCGGCATCGATGAAGGCGCCGCCGCCGGTCGCGATCACCTTGCGCCGCCCCGCGATCAGGCGCCGGAGCACCCTGCGCTCGCCGTCGCGGAAGCTCGCCTCGCCGAAGCGGTCGAATATCTCCTTTATCTCATGGTCGGCGGCGCGTTCGATCTCCTCGTCCGAATCGACGAAGGGCAGGCCGAGCCGCCGAGCCAGCCGCCGCCCGACCGTGGACTTGCCCACGCCCATCAGCCCGACGAGGACGATGGACCGTTCGGGAAGGGGAAGCGCGTCGGACATGGCGGCAGGGGCTATACAGGGGGGCGGGTCGTGGGGCAAAAGGCCGCCCATGCGTATCTCACCCCCCGCCCGCCGGCGCAGATCGATCCTTCCCAAGCTGCTCATGCTCCTTCCCATCCTCTTCCTGGGCTGGCTGATCTATCTCGGCACCCGCGATACCGAGGTCCAGACCCAGCGGATCGAGCAGGACGTCACCAATGAAGCCCTGGCGGGCTAAGCTCCTCCTCATCGCCGGCGGCGCGGCCCTGGCCTTCGCCATTCCGGCGGCGGGCCAGCGCGAAAAGGGCCCGGAATCGCTGCTGCCGCCAGGCTTCGGCGATCCGCCCCCGCCCGCGCCCAAGTCCCCTGCGCCCAAGGCGCCTCCGGCCGACGCTCCGGGGACTCCCTCGCCGTCGCCTTCGCCTTCCTCGCCCGCGCCGCCTTCGCCTTCGCCTTCGCCGGCCCGGCCGCGCGCGCCCACGATTCTGACGGTGGAGGATTCCGCCGCCGAGGATCTGGAGGCGCTCCCCCGGCAGGACCTTCCCCCGCCGATCGAAATCCCCGACGAGTCCCGCCGTCCCGTCAATCCGGTCGGACCGCTGCGCCCCGGCAATTGGGGCCTCGGCCTCGACTCCTTCGGCACCGCCAACGGCCGCTTCCTCAGCGGCCTGATGGGCCGGCTCAACGCTCCGCTGCCGTCGCGCTGGACGTCGATCCTTCTTCGCCGCGCCATGCTCTCGGAGGCCTCGGCGCCTTCCGGCGTGAACGAGGTCGACTGGATCGCCGAACGCGCCTGGCTTCTGCTTCGAATGGGCGAGGCCGACAGCGCCCGGATACTCGTCCAGGCGGTCGACGTCGATCGCTTCACTCCGCGCATGTTCACCGTCGCGGTGCAGGCGGCGCTGGCCACCGCCGATCCGGCCGCGCTCTGCCCGCTCGTCGGGCCCGGCCGGAAGGTCTCGGACCAGAAGGTCTGGCCGCTCGCCGACGCGATGTGCGCCTCGCTGGAGGGCGACGCCGCCCGGGCCAGCCAGCTTATCGAGCAGGCGCGGCGCCGCACCGGCGGCGGGATCGACACGTTGCTCGCCGAGAAGGTGATCGGAGCCGGGGCCAACACCCGCCGCGCCGTGACCATCGAATGGCAGGGGGTGGACGAGCTGAACAGCTGGCGCTTCGGCCTCGCCAGCGCCACCGGCCTCGAAATCCCCGCCGAGCTTCTGAACCGCGCCGGCCCCGCCGTCTGGGCCTGGCAGGCGCGGGCGCCGATGCTCCCGCTCGAGCAGCGCATCGACGCGGCGCAGCGGGCGGCGACGCTCGGAGTCTTCTCCAACGCGTCCCTGGTCGAGATGCACAGCCTGCTCGCCGACCGCACCGACCCTTCCGAGATCGAGGGGAGCATCGGCGGACGCCTGCGCAAGGCCTATGTCGCCGGCTCGATCGGCGATCGGCTCGATGCGATGCGCGACCTGTGGGGCGAAGGCAACGACCGTTACGGCCGCTTCATCCTCACCGCCGCCGCCGCCGCTCGAATCCCGCCGTCCCCCGACCGCGGCAACCGCGCCCACGAGCTGGTCGGATCGATGATGACGGCCGGCTTCGATCGCTTCGCCGGCGCCTGGGGGCCCGTCGCCGACGGGCTCGACGGCGACGACGGCCACCGCGCCTGGTCGATCCTGGCGGTCGGAGCGCCGGGCGCCGTCGTCGATCTCAGCGCCGGCCGGGTCGAGGACTTCACGGAAAGCGCCGGCCGCCATCGCGGCAGGATGCTCGTCGCCGCGCTGGCCGGCCTCGGCCGCCTCGAAGATCCGCTCCCCTACGGGGTAAGCACCGCGCCGCGCAGTCGCTGGGCCAATATCATCGGCGCCGCGGCGAGGGCCAACCAGCCCGGGACCGTCGCCCTCCTCGCCGGCGTCGGGATGCAGACTCCGAGCTGGCGCGGAGTGCCGCCCGAGCACCTCTACCATATCGTCCGGGCCCTGAAGGAGGTCGGCCTCGAATATGAGGCCCGGATGATCGCCGCCGAGGCCATGACCCGGCTGTGAGCGCCCCTCGCGAGGACGGGCAGCTGATCGTCGCTTTCCTCGAGATGCTGGCCGCGGAGGCCGGTGCCGCCCTCAACACCCGCCTCGCCTATGAGCGCGACCTGCGCGGCGCCTCCGAGCTGCTCGGCGGCCGACTCTCCTCGGCCTCGCCCGAGGCGCTGAAGCGCCTTTCCGAAGCCTGGCTGCCGCTCAAGCGAACGACGGTGGCGCGCAAGTCGGCGGCGCTCCGGCGATTCTACGGATTCCTCCACGACGAAGGGCTTCGCGGCGACGATCCCTCCGCCGCCTTGCCCCGCCCGGCCGGCGGTCGGCCGCTGCCCAAGATCCTCGGCCACGAGGCCGTCGGCGCCCTGTTCGCCGAGCTCGACCGCCGCCGCCTCGAGGCGCCGGGCGCCGCCGCGCTAAGACTCACCGCGCTCGTCGAGCTGCTCTACGGCTCCGGAATGCGCGCGACCGAACTGGTCTCGCTCCCGCGCCACGCCGTCCACCCGGACAGGCCCTTCCTCATTCTTCGCGGGAAGGGCGGGAAGGAGCGGCTCGTGCCGATCTCCGACCGGGCCCGAGACGCGGTCGCTCAGTGGGCCGCTTTGGTCCCGCGCGACAGCCTCTGGCTCTTCCCCTCGGGCAAGAGCCACCTCAGCCGGGTCCGTCTCCACCAGCTGCTCAAGGAGCTCGCCGCCGCCGCCGGGGTGCCGCCGGAGCGGGTCAGCCCGCACGTCCTTCGCCACGCCTTCGCCACCCATCTGCTCGAAGGCGGGGCCGATCTTCGAGCCCTCCAGATGCTGCTCGGCCATGCCGACATCGCCACCACCCAGATCTACACCCATGTCGACAGCCGCCGACTGATCGACCTGGTCAACAGCCGCCACCCGCTGGCGGACGCGGGGCGATGCGGCGGCGGGCGGGGCAAGTGAGGGTTCGTCATCCCGGCGAAAGCCGGGATCTCAGGTCAAGAAGTCCCGGCGGGCCTCCACGAGATCCCGGCTTTCGCCGGGATGACGAAGGGGACGGTCTCCCCGGGGTCCCGGCTTCCGCCGGGACGACGGCCCTCGTTGACGCAAAGCCGCCGCGCGCTTAGCGCCCGATCATGCCCAGCTTCCTAGACTTCGAAAAAGCGATCGCCGAGCTCGACAACCGGATCGACGAGCTGCGCGAGACGGCCGAGGGCTCCGACCTCAACATCGACGCGGAGATCGGCCGGCTCGAGGCCAAGTCGGAGCGGATGCTTCGCGAGACCTATGGGCGGCTCACCCCGTGGCAGAAGACCCAGGTCGCCCGCCATCCCGACCGGCCCCACTTCAAGGATTATGTCGCCGCCCTGCTGGAGGACTTCATCCCGCTCGCCGGCGACCGCAATTTCGGCGAGGACGCGGCGATCGTCGGCGGGCTCGGGCGGCTGGGCGGCCGTAAGGTGATGCTGATCGGCCATGAGAAAGGCGACGACACCGCCAGCCGGCTCACCCACAATTTCGGGATGGCCAAGCCGGAAGGCTATCGCAAGGCGATTCGCCTGATGGAGCTCGCCGACCGCTTCGGCCTTCCGGTCGTCAGCCTGGTCGACACGCCCGGCGCCTTCCCCGGAGTCCAGGCCGAGGAGCGCGGTCAGGCCGAAGCGATCGCCCGCTCGACCGAGGCCTGCCTCGCGCTCGGCGTGCCGATGATCGCCGCGATCGTCGGGGAAGGGGGGTCGGGCGGCGCCATCGCCATCGCCACGGCCAACCGGGTGCTGATGCTCGAGCACAGCGTCTACGCCGTCATCTCGCCCGAAGGCTGCGCCTCGATCCTGTGGCGCACGGCCGAGAAGGCCGCCGACGCCGCGGAGGCGATGCGGGTGACGGCCCAGGATCTGAAGGCCTTGGGCGTGATCGACCGGATCGTCGCCGAGCCGGTGGGCGGCGCCCACCGAAGCCCGGCCGCGGCCATCGCCGCCCTGGGCGAGGCGGTGGGGGAGGAGCTGGACAGGCTCGCGAGCCTGTCGAGCGCGGAGGTACGAACCGACCGACGCCGGAAGTATCTGGCGATAGCCTGATTTTTGCCTCCCCATCGGAGATGGGGAGGGGGACCACCCGAAGGGTGGTGGAGGGGTAGATGGCGCAGGCCCTTGCCGTCGCGCGCCCGAACCGCTGATTCCGGCCGATTACCCCTCCACCAGGCTCCGCCTGGTCCCCCTCCCCATGCTCCGCATGGGGAGGCAAGAGGAACCTCGCCTTCGCTCCCCCGTTCCTAACGGCGACGAATCGTCCTGTTCAAGGAGTACATCCGATGAAGATGAAGGCGCTGTTCGCGCTCTCCGTCTCGCTCGCCGCAATCGCCTCGGTCGCCGCCAACGCGCCGGCCTCGGCCCAGAGCAAGACCCGAAGCATTTCCCAAGGCACGGCCGCCACCGCCGCCAAGCAGCACCCGCAGATCGTCGAGGAATTCGGCGGCGAGGAGAGCAGCGCCCGAAGCGCCTACATCCGGCAGGTCGGCGCGCGGGTCACGGCGCAGACCAACATCGCCGGCGGCGGCAACGCCTTCCGGATCACGACGCTCAACTCGCCGGTGATGAACGCCTTCGCGGTTCCGGGAGGCTATCTCTACGTCACCCGCCAGCTCGTCGGCCTCGCCAATGACGAGGCCGAGCTCGCCTCGGTGCTCGGCCACGAGGCCGGTCACATCGCCGCCCGCCACAGCTCGGAGCGCAAGCGCGCCGGGATCCTCAGCCAGCTCCTCGCCGTCGGAGTGGGGGTCGTCACCGGATCGAGCCAGCTCGGCGGCCTCGCCGGGCAGGTCACCCAGGGCGTCGTGCTCAGCTATTCGCGCAATCAGGAGCTCGAAGCGGACACGCTCGGCGTGCGCTACATCGCCGCCGCCGGCTACGATCCGACCGCCTCGGCGAGCTTCCTCAACTCGCTCGGCGCCGCGACGTCCCTCGAGGCGAGGGCGGTCGGCCGCGACGACGAGCGCTCGACCCCGAGCTGGGCGCGAAGCCACCCGCTCAGCGCCGACCGGGTCAGCCGCGCCACCCGGACGGCTCAGGCGACCGGCCGCGCCGGCACCGGCCTTCGCAACCGCGACATCTTCCTCGCCCGGATCGACGGCATCATGGTCGACGACGATCCCAAGCAGGGCGTCATCGACGGCCGCACCTTCACCCATCCGGACCTGAGGCTGCGCTTCGCCGTCCCGAACGGCTACGGCATGCAGAACGGCGCCCGCGCCGTCAGCATCACCGGCCAAAGCGGGCAGGCGCAGTTCGGCGGCGGCCGCTTCACCGGCGATCTCGGCGCCTATATCGGGCAGGTGTTCCAGTCGGTGGCGGGCCAGCAGGCGCAGGTCCCCTACGCCCAGCCGCGCGGGACGACGATCAACGGCATCCCCGCCGCTTATTCGACGGCGCGGGTGAACACCCAGTCCGGAGCGGTCGATCTCAGCGTCGTCGCCTATAGGTGGGACGCCGACACCGCCTATCATTTCGTGATGATCACTCCGGCGGGCAGCGGTCTGGGCCCGTTCGAGTCGATGGTCGGGTCGCTCAACCGGATCGGCGCGTCGGAAGCGGCGGCGATCCGGCCGCGGATCATCGACGTGGTGACGGTCGGCCCGCGCGACACCGTCGCGACCCTGGCCGGCCGGATGGCCTATAACGATCTCAAGGAGGAACGCTTCCGGGTCCTCAACGGGCTCGCCGCCGGCGAATCACCGCGGCCGGGGCAGAAGGTCAAGATCGTCGTCTACGGCACCCGCGCCTAGGCGGAAGGGCCGGACGCAAAGAAAGAGGCGGCGGAACCTGCGTTCCGCCGCCTCCTTTTCTTCACGGCTCTGATTTACGCAGAAGCCATGTTGTCCGCGACGCGGTTGAAGGTCGTGCCGAGGTTGTCGCCGATGTTCTGCATGGCGGCGATGGCGGCAACGGCGATCAGGGCGGCGATCAGGCCGTACTCGATGGCGGTGGCACCCTTTTCATTCTTCAGCAGTTTGCGAAAAAAGCTCATATCCGGTCTCCTGTTCCAAAGCTTTGGAAGTCCACACTTCCTGTCCCCCCTGTCCATTTGGGCGACATTGCTCGATTTAGGGTATGGAAGTTTCCAAAAGGTTATCGACGAACGGTTGTTCTGGAAAATCAGTTTGAAGAGCGGTCGACGTTCTCTGACACACCGTTCCACATCGTGATGGTCTGGCCGACGACGGCGTTGAGCCCGGCGATCATGGCCAGCACGATCAGGGCGCAGATCAGCGCATATTCGACCGCGGTCGCGGCCTTGATGTCCCGGACCAGCTTTGCAAAGAAGAGTCGCATCGGCCTTGCTTTCCCATCCGGCACCACGCCCATTCCGATGGGTTAGGCGGGTTGCGTTAACGGAGTCCTTCGACTGGCCCTCAAGCTGCAAAAAATTCCGACACTCACCGTAGTGGCGGCGGCCCTGGTCGACTCGGATCGCCGCATCCTCCTCCAGCGGCGGGCACCGGGCCGGGCCATGGCCGGCCTGTGGGAGTTTCCGGGCGGCAAGGTCGAGGAGGGGGAGCGGCCCGAGGACGCCTTGGTCCGGGAGTTGGAGGAGGAGCTCGGAATCGCCGTCGACCCGGCGGCGCTCACGCCCGCCGCCTTCGCCAGCGCCGACAATGCCGGCCGGCACATGCTCCTGCTCCTCTATCTTTGCCGGGACTGGCGGGGCGAGCCGCGCCCGCTCGACGCCTCCGCGCTGCGCTGGCTTCGTCCGGCCGACATGTCGGCGCTGCCGATGCCCCCCGCCGACGAGCCCCTGATCCCGCTTCTCGATCGATTGCTATGAGACAAACCTCTCCCGCTTTTCGCGGGAGAGGAGGGGCCCACCGCGAAGCGGTGGGAGGTGAGGGTCTGTACCGCTGACTCAGCAAGACCCTCACCTCCCAAGCCTTCGGCTTGGGCCCCTCCTCTCCCGTAAGGACGGGAGAGGGGTTATTCAGGAACGCGGCTTGAGCGCCTGGGCCAGCGACATTGTCCCGCTGCCGCGCCGCGCCGGCCTCGGCTGGTCGGGGGAGGGGCTCCAGCCGAGCAGGTGGAGGATCTCGAACCGCTCGACGGTCTTGCCCTCGCCGGATTCGAAATCGACGATGGCGGCGGCCAGGGCGTGCCGGCCGAGCGGCCGCCGGGAGCGCTCGGCGAGGATATTGGTGGCGGCCATCGCCCGAAGATCGCGAACGAGCCCCATCAGCGAGCCGAAGCGCACGTCGACCGGCTCCGTGTCGACCACCGGAAGAGCGAAGCCGGCCCGGGTGAGCAGGTCGCCGGCGGCGCGGACGTCGATCTGCGGATGGACCCGAGGCGCCGCGCCGCCTTGGGCCGCATCGGCGGCCAGCATCGCCCGCTTGAGCCTGGGAAGGCTGCCCGCGCCCGCGAAGGCTCCCAGGAACAGGCCGTCCGGCCGAAGCGCCCGGCGCGCCAGAAGCAAGGCTCCGGGCAGATCGTTTACGCCGTCGAGCGCGCCCACCGACACGACCAGGTCGAAGGCGCCGTCGGCGAAGGGCAGGCGATCCTCGTCCGCCCGGACCCCGCCGGCGGCACGGGCGAAGGCCGCGCCGGAATCGCAGGGAACCACCTCGAGCCCGCGCTCGCGCAGCCGGCCGGTCAGGTAACCGCCGGCGCATCCCAGATCGAGCGCCCGCCGGAAATCGCGTTTGACGAAATCGAGCCGCTCGATCAGCTCGTCCGCGGCGAGCCGGTGAAGATAGTCGGCCTCGGCGAAGCGCAGGGCGGCCCGGTCGCGCCGAAGCCGCCGCAGCCGCCGGTCGAAGGGGGCGTCCTGGCTCATCGGACTTCGTTAGAGACGAAGCGCTCCATGCGAAAGCGTCGCCATGCGTACCGCGTCATGCTGAACTTGTTTCATCATCCAGCGACGCGCCGCTGTGCCGGTGGAGAACTGGACCTGCGAGAATTAGGGGGCGACCGGACCTTGCTCATCCTTGACTGATCCCGTCATTGCGAGGAGCCCTTCGACGCCGCCTGCGGCGGCGCTCAGGATAAACTTCCGCTACGCGGAAGCGACGAAGCAATCCAGCGGACCTCCGAAGCTGTGCTGGATTGCTTCGCTTCGCTCGCAACGACGGAGTGTATCAAGCAAAGACGATCATGGGCTAGGACCCCTTGCGCGACAGCTTCAGGATATAGCCCTTGCGCGCCTTGAGGTCGCTTTGCACCGAAAGGTAGAGGGCGCCGCTCTCGTCCGCGGCGATGCCCTGGATGTTGGCGAGGCTTCCGCCGAACAGGGCGACGACGTTCAGCCCGTCGTCGGGCGAGTAGCGGAACAGCTTGCCGTTATCGCTGTCGGTGATGAACAGGCTGCCGTTGGCGAAGCGCAGCGATTCCGGCGAGAAGCCGCTCCGGTCGGCGATGACCCGGTGGAGCCTGCCGTCGGTCCTCAGCAGATAGAGCACATTGTCGCTGTTATCGGCGATGTAGAGGTTGCCGCTCCCGTCGAAGGCGAAGCTCTCCGGCTTGGCGATCCGCTTTTCCGGCCCGATCAGCACCGAAACCGCGCCGCCGGGCGCCACCTTCAGGACCCGGTGTCCGGGCGCGTCGCCGACGATCAGGTCGCCCTGGGGCGAAAGGCCGAGTCCTTCCGTCGAAGGCAGCCCCCGGCCCGGTTCGACGACGGCGGTGGTGGAGCCGAGCGGATCGGTCCGCCACAGCCCGCCGCGCGTGTCGTCGGTGAAATAGACGTTGCCGGCGGCATCGCGGACCAGATCCTCCGGGGAGGCCAGCCCCGCTTTGGCGTCGGCGAGGAGGGTCGGGCGTGTCCCCGGCCGCCACGCCCGCACCGCCGACCCGCCCTCGTCGGCGACGTAGAGGGTCCCGGCCGACCAGAGCAAACCGTCGGGCGAGCCGAAGCCGTCCTTGTCGCTCGCCGCCACCTCGGCGGTCCAGCCCGGCTCCACGGTCAGCACCATCGCCTCCTGGTCGAGCTTTCCGCAGCCGGCCAGGGCGAAGGCGAGGGCGATGAGGGTGAGCCGGCGCATTCCCTCAGCTCCCCGCGACATGCTGGACGATTTGCTCGCCGGTGCCGGCGAGGTCGCGAACGTTGGTGAGGACGTTGGTCGATTCGAAGGCGACGAAGAAGAGAAGGGCCGCCGCCAGCGCCTCGTGGCGCAGGGTCCAGCCGGACAGCGGCTCCAGCGCCCAGCGCCCGGCGCGGCGCGCGACGAAGTGCATGGCGAGCAGCACCCCCGCTCCGATTCCTCCACCCGCGACGATATCGAGCGGCGAGTGCATGCCGGTCACGATCCGGGGGAGAAGGATCGCGGCGACGGTCCAGGCGAGGGCGACCGCGCCCGCCCGCCGGGACGCCAGGAAGATCCCCAGCGCAAGCGCGACGAAGAAGCCGGCATGGTCGCTCGGGAAGGAGCCGAGGTCGTTCTGCTCGAGCTCGCCGCGCTCCAGTGCCCGATTGCGGTTGCGCACTCCGCCGCTCAGCGGCTCGCGGTAGGCGAGCTTGTCGGTCTCGACGAGTTGCCCGTCCTCGAGATGCCAGGCCTGCTGAGCGTGGACGAAGGGCCGGGGCTGGAAGAATCCGTCGGCGATCGTCTTCGTCGCCGCCATCGTGAAGAGGAGCGAGGCCACGGTGACGAGCAGGGTGGCTCGGCGGCGGCGGGTCTCGGGCTCGTCGCCCGCTCCGGACCACCAGGCGTAGACGAAGCAGGCGCCGATCGGCCCCGCCTTCACCAGATTGTTGTCGAGCGGAAGCGAGATCATCGTGTCGAGCAGCCACGAGCGGCCCGCCATGCCGTTGAGCAGGAGGTAGATCCAGTCGCTGAGGCGGACGATCGGGTCCATGGCTCAGGCCCCCCCGGCGGCGGGCCGGCGCCGAAGCCGCTGCCGCATCTCGCCCGCCAGGAGCAGGGCTTCGCGTTCGCCGCCGGGCGGGCGGCCGCTTGCCCACCACAAGCCGATGAGGAAGAGCGGATAGGCGATTCCTCCGACCGCGACCCCCCCGGCCAGGTCGATGATCGCGCTGCCGCTGTCGGGGCCGATCAGGCGAACCGCCGCCGCCATCGCCGCGGCCGCCGCGAAGGGGCGGAAGACGTGGAGGCCCAGGCCGAAAGGATTCTGCCCCGAATAGCGCGCGATGACGACGATGCCGCTGGCGAGCATGAGGAAGTTGGCGGCGAAGGCGGCGAACGCCACGGTCATCGAATCGGGCCGGATCCAGGCCGCTCCGGCGACGGTGACCGCAAGGCAGATCGCGCCCGTCCCCGACATATAGGCTGCCTGGCGGGCGAATCCGGCCGCCTGAAGGGAGGAGGCGATCACCTTGTAGACGGCATAGAAGGCCGAATAGACGGCGACGATCTCCATGAAGGGCGCCGCCGCGGCCCATTCCGCGCCGAGCAGCAGGTGGATCGCGCTTTCCGCCGTGGCGGCGAGGCCGAAGCCCATCGGCGCCGCGATCATCGCATAGACTCCGAGGATCTGCGCCGTCCTCAGCGGCGAGTCGCTGAGCGGCTGGTCGTCGCGGGCCACGGTGACGAAGGTCACCCGGTTCAGCGCGGTCGCGATCTCCTGGGTGAAGATCTCCGACACGTCCTTCGAGACCGAAAAGAGGCCGATGACGTGGGCGCTGCTGAACCGGCCCATCACCAGCCGCTCGATCTGCAGCTGCACCGTCTGGGTCACCGCATGGACGAAGATCCACAGCGACGTGCCGAGCAGCTCCGCCCGCCGCTTCAGCGACAGCCGCGGCCGGAAGGGGTGGCACAGATAGGTGGCGATCGAGAAAAAGCTGTTCTGGGCGACGAGGCCGATGACCAGGGCCCAATAGTTGCGGAACCAGAAGGCGGCCGCGATCGCCACCACGAACGAGGCCAGGCGCGCCCCGATCCGCATCCTCAGGTCCCGGCCGAAGGCGAGCTTCCGGTCGAACTCGACGACCCCGATATTCGCGAGCCCGAGGACGAGGAAGCGAAGCGAGAGCACCGCCAGCACCGCGGTCAGCGCCGGCTGGGCGAAGAGGTAGGCGACGAGGGGCGCGGTGCCCAGCGCGAGCAGGCCCATCGCTCCGAACACGATCAGCTGGATCGTCCAGGCGGTGTCGAGATGCTCGCGGTCCCATTCCTTGATCCGGAGCAGGGCCTGCCAGATGCCGACGGCGCCGAGCAGCTCGACCAGCGCCAGGGTGGCGACGGCGAGGCCCATGATCCCGAAATCCTTCGGCTCCAGCAGGCGCGCGAGGATGAAGACGGAGATGAGGCCGATGAAACGCATCAGCCATTGCAGAGTCACCGCCAGAACGGCGCTTCGGTAGAGCGCATTGCGGCCGGGTTCGTTCACCGGCGCGGCCTCAGGCGGCCTGCCGGCGCGGCGGCCGGGCTTCGGCGGCGCTCGCGGCCGTGGTCCTGCCGGGGCGATGGCTTTCCTGGACGACGGCGGCCAGCCGGGTTGCCGCGGCAGCGATCCTCGGGAAGGTCTCGGGCCCGTCTCCGCCGGGATCGAGCAGGGTCACCACCTCGCCGCCGAAATCGGGCAGCATCTGGCGCAGCCGCCATTCGATGTCGTCGTCGATCAGGATCAGCACGTCGGCGCCTTCCAGCTGCGCCACCGACAAGGCGCTGGAGCTGTGCCCCGCCAGGTCGACACCATATTGCGCAGCTTCCGCCACCGCCGAGGGGCTGGGGAGGGCGCCGCTTCGCGGTACGTAGCCCGCGGAGGTGACCTCCACCGGCAGGCCCGCCAGCCGGAGCCGAAGCAGCCGCTCGGCGAAGGCGCTCCGGCAGACATTGTCGCGCCCGACCACCGCCAGCCGAAGCGGCCGGCCCTTCGCCCGGTACGAAATCCTCCGGACGACGTCCTCGAAACCGATTCGGTGCCGGCGCGCCCGGCCCGGCAGGCGCCTGAGCAAGGCCTGGCGCAGGCGGACCCGAAGGGTCCGGCGCTCCTCGGCCCAGGGGGCCGGGTCGTCCTTGGCCCAGGAATCGGCGGTGTTGCGCGCCAGCAGCAGGGTGATCGCGGTCGCGAGCCCGGCCGCCGCCGCTCGAAGCCGCTCGAAGCCGCGCGCCCCTTCGAAGCGGTCGATGACCCGGTCGAACTCGCCCGTGAGGTCGGCCTTGAGGAAGCCCTCGTCATAGGCGCCCTTGCGTTCGCGGCCGTGGACCGCGAGGTCCCACCACAAGGCCGGGAAATCCGCCCCCGCCGCGACGGCGAGCGGAAGCGAGCCCCAGAAGCGGGGATTGACCTCGAGCAGCACATGGCGGCCGGAGCGGCGCTCGAGCCGGAACTCGAACATCGCCACCCCGTCGAGCCGGGCCGCCGCCGCCAGCGGCTCGGCCGCGGCGAGCAGGGCCGGGTCGAGCGGCTCGCTCACCCGCTTGGTGCTCGCGCCGGTCTCGGAGCTCTCGTGAAGCCGCCGGTGCTGATAGGCGAACAGGATCCGCCCTTCCCGGGCAAGCACCGAAACTCCCACTCCGACTCCGGGAAAGAAGCTTTCCGCGACGCAGCCGTCCCAGGCGCCGGAGCGCAATTGCCGATCGAGCCCCGCGGCATCGCGAACGACCATGGCCGAGCGCTTGGTCTTTACGTCGCCCAGCGCATAGGAGGCGCGCGGCTTGAGCACGAGCGGCAGTCCCAGAGCCCCGGCCACGGCGTCGGCCGTCTCGCCGGCGCCGAGCAGCATGCCCTTGGCGACGCTTACTCCGTTCGCTTCGGCCAGCGCCCGGGTGTTGGCCTTGTCGCTGAAGATGTCGAGCGCGCCCTCGTTGGCGATGCCGATCCGCTCGCGGCCGAGCGCCTCGGCATGATGGCGAAGCATGAACAGGCCGCTGTCGCTGGTCGGAACGACGAATCGGAAATCGTGGGCGGCGATCAGCCGGGCCAGCGCGCTCTCCCAGGCATTGGGGTCGAGCGGGTAGGGCGGCAGCCGGTGCGAAGCGGCGATATAGCGGCACTTGAGCGCCGGGGACGAGTAGTCCGAAGGCGCGGCATGGACCTCCACCCCCCTCCGCCCGAGCGACCGGGCGATGGCGAGGAAGGCCCTGAGGTCGTCGCCCAGCAGCAATATGCGTTCCGGCATTTTTCTCGCTTCGCCTTCGGTCCCTGGCGCCCCCTATGCGCGCCGGGCCGTTCAAATATCCCTAACGCGCGAAGAAGAATTGGCCGGTCCCGGATTGATGCCGGCGGCCCGCCGCGCCACACTGGAGCGATGCCCGCCCCGCCCGCGATCCTCGCCCGTTCAGCTTTTCGCCGGATCGTCGATTTCGCGCTTCCTCCGCGCTGCCCGGGCTGCGGCGCGATCGCCGGGGAGCCGCATCGTTTCTGCCTCGACTGCTGGCGCTCGATGACCTTCCTCGGGGAGCCGTGCTGCGCCCGCTGCGGCCTGCCTTTCCCCTTCGGAAGCGGCGCCGCGGCGGAATGCGGAAGCTGCCTCGCCGAGCCGCCGCCCTTCGACCGCCTGCGCGCCGCCGTGGCTTATGGCGACATTTCGCGCCAGGTCGCCCTCAAGCTCAAATATAGCGGCCGCCCCGGCCTGGCCGAGACCCTGGCTCGCTTCATGCTCCGCCACGTCGAGGCTGAAGGGGGCGATCCCTTGCTTGTCCCGGTGCCGCTCCACCGCTGGCGGATCTGGAAGCGCGGCTACAATCAGGCCGCCTTGATCGCGTCGGCCGTGTCGCGCCGGAGCGGCCTGCCCGTCGGGCTCGACCTGCTGACCCGAACCCGGGCGACTCCGCCGCTCAAGGGCCTGGGCCGCCGGGAGCGGGCGCTGGCGGTGCGCGGTGCCTTCGCCGTTCCGGCCGAGCGGAGGGCGCTCCTCGCCGGCCGCCGGATCCTCCTCGTCGACGACGTCTATACCAGCGGCGCCACCGCCTCCGCCTGCGCCCGCGCGCTGAAGCGCTCCGGCGCCGCTTCGGTGGAGGTGCTGTGCTGGGCCCGGGTGGTCGCCGTCGATCCGGCGTGAACCTATCGCCGCGCGCGTTGTTCTCCTAGATGAGACCCCTTACCCCCCTGCCAGGAGCTGAAGATGGCCCGAGTTGAGATCTACACCAAGTTCGGCTGCCCCTATTGCGCCCGCGCCAAGCGGCTGCTCGAGGAGAAAGGCGCCGACTACGAGGAATATGAGATCAATTCGGCGCCCGGCAAGCGCGACGAGATGCTCGCCCGCGCCAATGGCGGGACCACCGTTCCCCAGATCTTCATCGACGGAAGCCATGTCGGCGGCTCCGACGATCTCGCCGAGCTGGAACGCTCCGGCCGGCTCGACCCGATGCTCCAGGGCGCCGGCGACGAGGGCTGACCCGGCCGCTCGGCCGCCGAGGCCGGGCCGGCCGCTCAGCGGCTGGGGACGGCGGCTCCGGCGAAGGGATCGCGCGCGGGCTGGGGGGGCTGCTGCCATTGCGGCGGCGCCACCAGCCACGGCGCCGGCCCCTGCGGGGGCGGCGGCTGCCATGCCACCGGCGGTACGACGACCGGCCCCGAACCGCCCTGGCTCACGGACTGGATTCCCCCCGCGATGCTCGACGCTCCGAGCAGGACGAAGCAGCCCAGGATCACGCTCCCGCCGCGGCGAAGGTCCACCCGTCCCGAAAGCATCATCGCTCCGACCGCGGCGACGCTGATCACCGCCACCGTCGTCGCCACCGTCCCGAGCAGGGTGCCCTGAAGCCACTGCACCGCCCCCACGACGGCGTTCGATCCGGCCGGATCGGCCAGCGAGGACGGGGGATAGCTCCAGGCCAAAAGGTCGCTCCCTCTCCTCGCGGGCTGATCCCGCCGCTTACAGACCACCGCTTTATAGCGAAGCCGGCGGCCGAACCAAGCGCCGCGCGCCGCCGCCGCGGGCGCCCGGCCGAAGGAGGGCGGTGGGATGATAAGGAGGCCGGGCGTTCCTTGGAGAAAAATCCCGGCCCCCGCCGCGGAAGGAAGCCATTCGATCCTCGGCAGCCCGGATATAACCATGTCGCGGCGCGGTTCAACCGCCCGCCGTCCCGGCGCTCGGGTACGAACTCCTAGTGGGGCTTCTTGGGGCCGGGCTTGCCCGCCGGCCGGTCGAAGGTCACCGTCACCTTCTTGAAGGCGCCCGGCGATCCGCTGCTGACGATCGTTCCGCTCTCGCCATAGGCTTCGGACGTCAGCTCCCCGTGCCCGGTCCGCATCGCCCCTTCGATCGCTTTGAGCAAGGCGGCGAGCCCGTCTATGTCCAGATGGATGAACAGCTCGGCGTCTTCGACCGCCCTGTCCGCCGTGAACTCCAGTTCCATCCGCTTGCCCTCCAGCCGAGCGCCCAACTTGCCACCGTTGCCGCACAGAGTCACGCATTGCCTCGCCGGCCATGGGTGTAATGGTCGCCTCGCCGTAACGGCCTTCGAACCGGAACGCCGGTTGCAGACCAGCCGCCTTATGCCGGCCCCGAGCTCGACACTTGGAACAGGCGGCCGAGCGGGTCGTACACCAGAGCCGCGTTCTTCGCTCCCGAGGCGGACACCAGACGGTTCTCGACGTCGTAGACGAAGTTGGTGGAGCCGTCGGAGATGAGGTTGCCGTTCGGGTCGTAGGCGAACGTCGCGCTCGGCGAGCCGTTGCTGACCGTTCCGGTATATTGGTTCTGCCCGTTCACTCCGTAATCGCGGCTCACCGCGACGCTTCCCGTCCAGGCGTAGGCGTCGTTGCTCCCGCTGCGGCTGAGGATCTGGCCGGCCGGGGTGTAGGTGAGCCCGATCACCTGGTCGGCGGCGGTGCCGGCGAGATTGTGGGAGAGGCTGGCGAGCCGTCCCACCGCATCGTAGCCATAGGCGGTCGGCGCCGACCAGCCGCTCGAGGCCGGGCGGCCGGCGGAGTCGTAGTCGACGCCCGCGATCGGATCGCCGCCATTCTCGCGCGCCCGGGAGAACCGGCCAAGCCCGTCATATTCATAGGTGAAAAAGGCGTCGGGATGGTTGATCCGGATCCGGTTGCCGTCGCCGTCATAGACATGGCCGATCGTCCGGCTCGTCCCCGCCATGGCGATCGTCGAGCTCGTCACCCGCCCGAACCCGTCATAGTGGGTGGTCACCCCCTCGCCGCCGAGGCCGTCGAAATGCGCCTTGGTCTGAAGGCCGCGGAGGTCGTAGTCGTAATATATGTCGCGGGTCTGGGCGGCGCTCAGCCCGGCCCGCTCCGGAACGAGCTTCGCCGTCATCCGGTCGAGCGCGTCGTAGTGGAAGGTCAGGACCGAGCCGTCGCGCTTCCTCAGGCTCGTGCGATTGCCGTCCGAATCGTAGCGATATTCCTCATAATCGCCCGGGTCGGCGACCCCGGGAGAAGTCTTGGACGGGAACACCCAGCGCGACTGGCGGTCGAACGCGTCATATTTCATCTCGGCGAGGAAGCCGCGGGCGTCGGTCAGGCTCGCCTTCTTGCCCATGCCGTTATAGGTGTAGTGCGCCTCGCGCCGCTGGAGCGGAGTGCCCACCCCGTCCCAGACCTCGGCGAGCCGGCCCGCCGAATCGTAGACGTTCCTGGTGATCCGGTCCTGGCCGTGAACGGCGTGGGCCGGCCCCGGAACGCATTTGTCGGGGAGCGGGGCCGCCCAGGAATCCGGGTTCATCCGAACCGCCGTGCATCTGATCCGGCCCGCCAGGTCGTAGCCATATTCGGTGACCGAGGCCGTGACGTTGCCGCCGCTCACCGATTCGCGCGTCTTGCGGTCCAGCGCGTCGTAGCCGGTGTCGACATATTTGAGCGCGGTGAAGCCCGGCCAGAGAGCCGGCGCCACAGTGTCCGGCTGCCAGGCGGCGAGCGTGCCCTGCTCGACCCGGATCAGCCGCCCGGCGGCATCGTAGCTGTTGCGGACGGCGGGATGGGG
>DASWLY010000048.1:0-6407 GCA_036400035.1 Allosphingosinicella sp. | reverse complement strand
GCTCTGCTTCGTCGGGGTCCATATCGTCGAAGCGACCCTGATCACGCCCTTCTTCGTCGGACGCCGCCTCACCATCAACCCCCTGCTCATCCTCGTCGCCCTCAGCTTCTGGGCCTGGGTGTGGGGGACGACCGGGGCTCTGCTCGCGGTGCCCTTGCTCATCATCATGAAGACGGTGCTCGACGCCGCCGGCAAGCCCGACATCGCCGGCTTCCTCTTCGAGGAGGGGACCCTGACCGGAGTCCATCACGAGGAGCATGGCGACGTCGACCGCGACGCCGCGGCAAAGCCCTAGCCGGCCGTCATTGCGAGCGCAGCGAAGCAATCCAGCGGCCTGGGACACCGCTGGATTGCTTGGTCGCTTCGCTCCTCGCAATGACGGACGGATTAGGTCGATCCTGGCCCAGCCTCGCTTGACAGGCACGGGGCCAGCGCATAGTTCGCCGGCTCCCACGCGGGTGTAGCTCAGTTGGTTAGAGCGCCGGCCTGTCACGCCGGAGGTCGCGGGTTCGAGCCCCGTCACTCGCGCCATTTCCCGAATTCCGCCGGCCAGGGCGCGCCTCAGCGGCGCCGGCCGACGTCCCGGAAATGCAAAACATCCGATCGTTTCAACACTTCCCACGAGAAACTTGAGGCTGCGTCTCAGCTATTCTCACGAACAGCGGAGCGACGCAGGCCGCCCGTCGCGCTTCTTTCCGGCCACTTCACTCACCTCGCGACGCCGTCGGCCCGCCCGCCGTGCCCCTTGCCGCATAAGGCAGGAAGAACATGTACAGGCCGGTACCCTCATCAAGGCGAGAGGCAATAGCGGCAGGAAATAGATTCAGGAGGCGGGCTCGTTGCCGGCTCCCAGGGCGATGAAGAGGGGGCGGCGACGATGGCCGCGAACAGGATCGACAGCCAGCGGTGGCCCTCGCGGACCACTTGCTCCAGTTCATCAAGACCTCGTCATAAGGCGCAGAAAAGATTGAATTCGCTCGGCTCAAGCCAAGACCTGTTCCAGCTTGCCGGGAATTGCCGCCATCCCCTCCCGGCCCCGCCGAAAGCTTGCTTCCGCTCGGGCCCGAAGCCGGATGGCTCCGCTCTCAGGGGAGTCCGAGTGAGTGGCGGGCTTTCGCTACCCGGCCGAGCGCAATACACATCGGACGATGAGCCGCTACGACCGCATCGGCCTGAACTATTCCGACCTGAGGAGGCCGGATCCGCGAATTGCGGCGCTGATCGAAGGCGCCCTCGGCGATTGTGCGACCGTCCTGAACGTCGGCGCCGGCGCGGGCTCCTACGAACCCTCGGCAAGGGAGGTGACGGCGCTCGAGCCGTCGATCGAGATGATCCGCCAGCGCCTCGCTCCGGCGGCGGCCGTGGTCCAGGGGCGGGCGGAAGCGCTGCCGTTCGGCGATCGCAGCTTCGATGCATCGATGGCGGTCCTCACCGTCCACCATTGGTTCGACCAGGCGAAAGGCCTCCGGGAAATCCGGCGGGTGACGCGGGGGCCGGTCGTCATCCTCACCTACGATCCGTCCTTCCGGGGCTTCTGGCTCGCCGACTACATCCCGCAGCTCGTGGCTCTGGACGAAGCGCAGATGCCGAGGATCGAGGATTACGCCCGCTGGCTCGGGCCGGTGACGATCGCCCCGGTGCCGATCCCCCACGATTGCACCGACGGCTTCCTGAGCGCCTACTGGCGCCGCCCCGCCGCCTATCTCGACGCAAGGGTGAGGGCTGCCATGTCCTCCTTCTGGGCCGTCGGCGACGTCTCGAAGGCGCTGGCCCGGCTCGAGGCGGACCTTGAGAGCGGCGCCTGGGCGGAGCGCTATTCCGCGCTGCTCGCACTGGATTCCCGCGACTGCGGTTATCGGCTGGTGGTAACGGACTGAGTGGGGAAGAAGGACTCTGTCCAGTCTCGAGTGCAGAAGGAACATCGCCATGCCGCGCAAGCTCGCCGCCCTGCTCCTGATCGCCGCGCTGGCCGCCGCCGCCCCGGCCGCGGCCGGCGAACGCGACTTCGCGGCGGCGCTGGCCGATTTCCGCAAGCTCCACCGCGCCGAGATGCAACGTTCCGCCATCGCCGGAAGCAGCTTCTACCTGGTCCGCGACGGCCGTATTGTCGCCGCCGATCATCTGGGCGAGCAGGATGCGCAGGCCCGCATCCCGGTGGACGAGCGGACCATCTATCACTGGGCCTCGATCACCAAGACGATGACCGGGATCGCCATCATGCAGCTTCGCGACCGCGGCCTGCTGACGCTGGACGATCCGATAACCCGCCATGTCCCCGAGCTGGCCAAGGTCCACAATCCGTTCGGCGACACCGGCGCGATCACGCTTCGCCATCTGATGAGCCACAGCGCCGGTTTCCGGAGCGGGACCTGGCCCTGGCGCGACCATGAGTGGCAGCCGTTCGAACCGAAAGGCTGGGCCCAGCTCGAGGCGATGCTCCCCTACACCCGGGTCGAGTTCAAGCCCGGCTCCCGGTTCGGCTATTCCAATCCGGGCATCGTCTATCTGGGGCAGGTGATCGAGCGCCTCTCGGGCGAGGATTTCGAAGTCTATGTCGACAAGAACATCCTGAAGCCGCTGGCCATGCACTCCAGCTATTTCGACCGGACGCCGCCCCATCTCCTTCGCCACCGCTCGCACAGCTATTACATCCGCGAAGGCAAGCGGGTCGCCGCCCCCTTCGACGTCGATACCGGAGTGACCGTCTCCAACGGCGGCCTCAACGCGCCGCTGCCCGACATGGCGAGATACCTCGCCTTCCTGCTCGGCGATCCGGCACGGCGGCCCGAACATGATCTCGTCCTCAAGCGGTCCTCGCTCGAGGAGATGTGGCGCCCGCGGATCGCCGCCGGCGAAGACTTCACCCAGGGCCGGATGGCGGCGACCACGCAAAGCGGCCTTTCCTTCTTCGTCGACCGGGGCAGGGGCCTGCGCTTCGTCGGCCACAATGGCGACCAGAACGGCTTTAGAGCCTATCTCAGCCTCTGCCCGGAACAGCGCGCCGGCACCCTCCTCGCCTTCAACACCGAGACCCGGGGAGTCCGCAACGACCCCTCCAACCGCGACACCGCCGAATCCCGGATCGCGCTGGCGACCGACAGCCTGTGCGAGGCGCTGGCGCGGCCGCCGACGCCCTGACCGCGGCTCCGGCCGCTTCGCGAAGGGCTCGCGGAACGCAACGCGCGCTCGGCAGCTATGTCCGCAACGGCGAAAGGAATGCGGTTTGAAGACGGCTCGGGACGAGCGGCGGCCGGGCTGGGGACGGCTGCTGATGGAGGCGCCGGCGGCGGTCCGGCTGCTCGCGGCGCAGCTCGGGGGCGCTCGGGTCCGGGAGGATGTCGGGCGGGCGCGCGCGGTGATGGTGATCCCCGCCTTTCTCGCCAACGATGTGGCGACGGTCCAGCTTCGGCGCACCCTGCGCGCCTGCGGGTTCCAGGCTTATGGATGGCGGCAGGGGCTCAATGCGGGGGCCCGGCGCGGCAAGTTCGAGCGGCTGTTGAGAAGGATCGACATCATCGTGGCGGAGACGGGCGGGCCGGTCGCTCTGGTCGGCTGGAGCCTCGGCGGGCTTTACGCGCGCGAGCTGGCGAAGAGGAGGCCGGACGAAGTCTCGATGGTCGTGACGCTCGGCACGCCCTTCTCTCAAAGCCTGCGCTCCAACAACGCTTGGAAGCTTTACGAGGCGATCAACGACCATGACGTCGACCATCCCCCGGTGCCGATCGCTCCTGACGTGAAGCCTCCGGTTCCGACCGTCGCCATGTGGTCGCCTCTGGACGGGATCGTCGCTCCGGCCAGCGCCGCCGGCGAAGATTGGGAGGCGGACCGGCGAGTCGCCCTCGGCTGCCGCCACAACGAGATGGTGAGCGATCCGGCCGCCCTTCGAGCCATCGTCGCCGTCCTCGCGGAGGCCTGATCGCGCCCCGAAAATCCGGGACGCTCTGCAAATACCCGGGCGGATCATTGGCGATCGCGACCGTAGCGCTCCGGGCGGCCGAGGTGGCGCAGGTCGAACTCTACCCGTCGCCGGATCTTCCGCCGGACCTGCTCCCACGGCTCGTACAGGTTCCGGCGGGCGCGGTGGCGCAGCCCCAGCTCCTCCTTGACGACGCGGTCGATCGCCCGAAGGATCTCGGCCCGGTTCTTGCGGGATTTGGCCCAGGCCGGCAGCCTTGCCAGGTGCGAACGCCCGTTCCAGCCGGTGACGGGGTCGGCCCGCCGCTCCCTCAGCTTCGCCGCCACCAGAGCGCGGATGAGCAGCAGATGCTCCTCGTTGTCGAATCCCAGATTGCCCCACCGGGTCTCGACCCTGAGCCACGGGGCGTATCCCACGAGCGGCTCGTACCGGCTCTCCCGCCGGGCGCCGCACGGGCAGACCAGCCGCTCGCTGCGCAGCCTGTCGATCCGGGTGATGGAGGCGCGGCCGGAGCAGACGGGGCATTCCACCAAGCGCCGCCCCGCGAATTCGCCCAGCGAACGCATGCCGTCGCCTTTGGCGAGGCGCTCGGCCTGGGCCATGCTCCGACCGACTTTCACCATCGCCGAGATCCTCTTCCATCCGCTTCCCGGAAGGTTCTAGAGAAACCGGGACGGCATGCAATTTCCGCTGGAGGATGACCGTCACCCAAGGGGAGAAGGCTGATATGGGACGGCGGATCATCGGCGGATATTTCCGGTCGGTCGACGGGGTGATTCAGGCTCCGCGCGGTCGGGGCGAGGATCCGAGCGGCGGCTTCAGGTTCGGCGGCCGGCTTGCGCCCCTGTTCGACGAGGGTCTCGGCAACCCGATAGAAGCGCCGTCCGCCCGGCCCTTCGAACTGCTGCTCGGCCGGAGGACCTACGAGATCTTCGCCGCGCACTGGCCGCACCAGCCGCCCGGCGATCCCTCGCCGAGGGCGACGATAAGGCGAGGCGCCGGGTCCTCAGCCAATTTGCCGGGAGCTTGACAGATGGCCGGGCGCAGCTTCGACTTCGTCACCGTCGACGTGTTCACCGACCGCCGCTTCGGCGGCAATCCGCTGGCCGTCTTCCCCGACGCGCGCGGTCTCGCCGATGCCGAGATGCAGGCCATCGCCGCCGAGCTGAACCTCAGCGAGACGACCTTCGTCCTTCCGCCGGCCGATCCCGCCAACACGGCCCGGGTCCGGATCTTCAACCGCTCGGCCGAGATGCCTTTCGCCGGCCATCCCAATGTCGGGACCGCCTTCGTGCTGGGCGGCCGCGAACCGGCGCCGGGGGACCTGCTGAGGTTCGAGGAGATGGCGGGCCTGGTCGAGGTGCGCCTCCGGCGTGGCCCCGACGGCCGCCTGAGCGGAGCCGAGATCGACGCGCCGCAGCCTTTGCGGCTGCTGGGCGAGATGGAGCCGGCGGCCATCGCCGCCTGCGCCTCCCTTGGCGCCGGCGACGTGAGGACGGCAAGCCACGCTCCCGTCCGGGCCACGGTGGGAGTCGAGTTCGTCCTGGCCGAAGTGGCTTTGGAAGCTCTGTCCCGGGCCTTGCCGGACCTTGCCGCCTTCCAGCGGCTGAAGGCGGTCGCCGACGGCGTCGGCGATCGCCTGTCGCTCCTCATCTACGCCCGCGACGGGCAGGAGGTGCGCTCGCGCATGTTCGCGCCCCTGGCGGGCACCTGGGAGGATCCCGCCACCGGCAGCGCCAACGCGACCCTCGGCGCGTTGCTCCTGTCCCTTTCCTCCGAATCCCGGCTTCGCCTCGACGTCCGGCAGGGCGAGGAGATGGGCCGCCCCAGCCGCCTCGAGGTCACCGCCCGAGCGGATCCCGAGGGCATTCGCGCCAGCGTCGGCGGTAATTGCGTCCCGGTCCTCACCGGAACGATCTCGGTCTAGAGTCCGTCCCGGACGATATTGAAACGCTTGTTCCCCGGCGAATGCCGGGGCCCAGCGGCACAGGCGGAAAGACTGGGTCCCGGCCTTCGCCGGGAAACGATTCCGCCTAATCGGGATAGACTCTAGCCCGCCGGGAGCGCCGGGAGCCTCGGCGGCCGGTCCGCTTGGGCTTCCTCGTCGATGCCGCTGTCGCGCGGGAGTAGCGCATCCCCGTCCAGGAACGCGGACGGCGTCCAGCCCCATTGCGCGTCCTTCAGCCGCCGCGCCGTCCGCTCGGCGCCCTCCAGCGCCGGAGCGAGCGCCTCCTGCCAAAGGCCGAAGACGATGCTCTGGCTGATCCGGCCGCGGCTGAACCAGGCTTCGCCGCTCAGCGACCCATATTCCGATCGCCTGAGCATGAGCCGCAGCGAGCCGCCCAGGGACGCCAGCAACACGTCGTCCCGCTTTCGCTCCACGAAGCCGCGAATCGCCGGCGCCAGCGCCAGCAGGTCCGGCCGCTGGAGCATCGGGCCGTGAAGGTCGACCATCTTTTCCCAGCCGGACCCGATCCGGACCGCGACGTCG
>DASWLY010000047.1:0-3345 GCA_036400035.1 Allosphingosinicella sp. | reverse complement strand
GTGGTGGGCCGGATCGGCAATCCGGCGATCTTGCCGGAGAAATTGCGGGCTCGGGAGTTTCCGAGCGGCAGGAAGCCGGTGGAGGAATTCGCTTTCCGCGGCGGGTGGCCCGGATAAGGTCGCCCCAGCGAAGGCTGGGGCCCCGGCGGGTGAAAAGCCCGGTGCTTTTCACCCCCTGGGATGCCAGCCTGCGCTGGCATGACGAGAGCGGTCACATCCCGTTCTCCGTCGCCGAACTCCGGCCGGCCAGCCACTCCACCTTGCTCCCATGCGGGTGGCCGTGCGCCAGCAGCCGCTCCTCGCCACCGGGCCAGGTGCGAAGCCGAAGCGAGATCCGCTCGCCCCCGTCATGCTCGTAGCGAAGCCACGCCAGCGGCGTCTCGCCAGTGGCGCTCGCCCCCGCCTGCTCCAGGTCCGCAACGATCCGCCGCTTCGCCGCCTCCGGGAAATATTGGAAGGCGATCGAATGGAGCACGACCCTCGTCACCCCAGCCTCCTGCCGCTCTCCCAGCCGAGCCTCGAGCCAGTCCGCCGCGTCCCCCGGCTCGACCTCCGGCGGATCGTCCGCCGCGATGGCAAGCGCCGACTCCAGCTGCGCCAGCCGCCGGGCCTGGTCCGGCCAGACATAGGCGAGCAGCCGGTCGCCGTCCCGCCGGGCGTCGAGCGGGTGGAGGTCGACCCCGCGCCGCCGGGCCACCGTCACCGGCGCCTCGGGCGGCGGCGGCCCCGCCCATTCCGGCCGGAGCTGAAGGGCCGAGCCCGGCTCGCCCGCCTGGACTCCGCCGAGATCGTAGCCGTAGCGGTCGAGCAGAAGGTTGAGCCCGGCGCTCGCCCCCAGCTCGAGCAACTCCACCGGCCGCCCGAAGCGCTCGGCCACCACCATCAGCCCGGCCATCAGCACCGCCGAACGCCCGACCTCGTTGGTCTGAGGCGCGCTCTCCAGCCAGGGCAGCAGGTCCGGCTCCGCAAGCACCGGCTCCAGCGCCGCCCACAGGGCCTCCTCGTCCGGCGGCGTGGCGGGCGGATAGCAGGTGGCGAGCCCCGGCGCGTCGCCCCTCCGGACGAGCGCGTGAAGCCCGCCGGTCAGGCGCAAAGGCAAAGCGTCGGCGAAGGCGTCGGCCTCCCCCGGCCAGTCGAGCAGGCGCCGGCCCACCTCGCTCCCCCGGTCGAGCCGCTCGCCGAGCAAGGCGCACAGCCGCTCCATGAACGGCGAATCGAGCTTCGCGGCCCATTGCGCCTGCCGGGCGAAGGCCGCCCGGACGGCGGCCTCAGTCGCGGAGCCGGGCACCGGCCTTGGCCGCCGCGGCGACGATCCGGCCCGAGATCGCCTTCAATTCCTCTTCGGTGAAGCTCTTCTCGCCCGGCTGGAGGATCACCTCCACGGCGAGCGACTTGTGCCCCTCCGGAACGCCCGGGCCGGTGAAGACGTCGAACAGCGACACCCCCGCGATCGCCGCCTTGTCCGCGCCCCGGACCGCCCGAAGCAAGGCGTCGGCGGCCATCGCCTCGGGCACCAGGAAGGCGAAGTCGCGCTTCACCGCCTGAAGCGCCGGCGGCGCATAGGCCTCGCGCATCCGCCCGGGCCGCTTCTTCGGCAGGGCGTCGAGGAATATCTCGGCGCCGACCAGCGGCCCGTCGAGATCGAAGGCGCTCAAGGTCCCCGGATGGAGCTCGCCATATTCGGCAAGCACGTTCCTGGGCCCCAGCGCCAGCCGTCCCGACCGGCCGGGATGATAGACTCCCGACGCTCCCGGCAGCGACTGCAGATTGTCGACCGGCGCCCCCGCCGCGGCGAGCAGGGCCAAGGCTTCCGCCTTGGCGTCATAGGCGTCGAAGCCTTTCGCCTTGCCGCTTCGCCAGTGGCGCGGCGCGGCCAGGCCGCCGAGGACGAGGCCGAGCGTCGGCCGCTCGCCGTCGCCGAGGTAGCGCCGGCCGATCTCGAACAGCCTCACGCTCTCCGCGCCCCGGGCGAAGTTGCGCCGCGCCGCCGAGAGCAGGCCGGGCAGCATGGACGGCCGCATCGCCTTCAGCTCCTCGCTGATCGGGTTGTCGAGGATCCAGGCCGAGCCGCCGAACGGCGCGGCCTCGGCTTCCGCGACGAAGGCCCAGGTCACCGCCTCGTTCAGCCCGCGCGCGGCCGCCGCCCGGCGCACCCGGCGCTCGACCAGCTGCTGCGCCGTCGCCGTCGGCCGGGCCACTCCGGGCGCTCGCGGCAGCGGGGTCGCCTCGACCTTGTCATAGCCCTCGATCCGGGCAACCTCCTCGACGATATCCGCCGATCCGTCGATGTCGCGCCGCCAGCTCGGAACCGCGATCCGCCAGACCTCGCGGGCCGTCATCCCGGCGAAAGCCGGGACCTCGGGGAGACCCGCCGAGACTTCTCGTCCTGAGGTTCCGGCTTTCGGGTTCCCATCAAAGTGATACTTTGATGGGGTCCCTCCCGGGATGACGCCCGTTTCCACCCCGAAGCCAAGCCGCTCCAGTATCTCCGCCTGCCGCTCCTCGCTCACCTCGATGCCGCCCAGCTCCCGAGCCCGCGCCGGCCGGTATTCGACCGTCTTCACCTCCAGCGGCGGCTCTCCGGCCCGGACGATCCGCGAAGCCTCGCCCCCCGCAAGCTCGATCGCCATCCGGGTCGCCAGAGCCAGCCCCGTCTCGACGAAGGCGGGGTCGACCCCACGCTCGAACCGGGTGCGCGCGTCGGAAGCGAGAGCCAGCTTCTGACCGGTCCGCGAAATCCGCTTCGGATCGAAATAGGCGCATTCGATCAATATGCCGGTGGTCTCCTCCGAAACGCCCGAATGCTCGCCGCCCATGATCCCGCCGATGTCGTGAACCATGACGTCGTCGGCGATGACAATCATCTCGCCGTCGAGCCGGTAGCTCTTGCCGTTGAGCGCGACCATCTCCTCGCCGTCCCGGGCCCGCCGGGCGACGATCGCGCCGCTCAGCCTGGCGAGGTCGTAGACGTGGAGCGGCCGGCCGTAGCTCAGCATCACATAGTTGGTCATGTCGACAAGGGCGCTGATCGGCCGCTGCCCGACCGCCTTCAGCCTGCGCTGGAGCCAGGCCGGCGAAGGCCCGTTGCGGACCCCGAGCACCGCTTGCCCATGGAAAGCGGGGCAGCCGTCCGGATCGTCGGTCCTTATTTCGACCGGGCAGGGGAAGCCGCCCTCGATCGCCTTCGCCTCGACCGGCCTCAACGTGCCGAGCCCGGCGGCGGCGAGGTCGCGGGCGATCCCGTATACGCCCATGCAATCCTGCCGGTTGGGGGTGACGTTGACGTCGATCACCGGATCGTCGAGCCCGGCCCATTGCGCGTAGGATGCGCCGACCGGAGCGTCG
>DASWLY010000046.1:0-4839 GCA_036400035.1 Allosphingosinicella sp. | reverse complement strand
CCTCATCCATGTCCGCATAGGCGCAGTTGGTGATGCCCAGGTGACCGGCGGTCAGCGCCGTGGTGATCGTCAGTATCTCGTCCGCGTCGGTCGACTTGGAAACGGCCTGGGTCAGGCGGTCGAGGAAGCTGAACAGCGGCTCACGCGGGTCAGCGTCCCCCCCGGTCGCGCCGTGCATCGGAAATCGATCTGTGGGCCGAAGGTCGCGACCATCCTCGCCAGTCAAGTAACGCCCTCCAAATTTCCCGCCGAGCGCGTAACGCTTCCCTAGTGCAGATCAAGCGCGCATCGGCCTTCCTGGCTCCCCGATTGCGTCAACACTGCCGGCAGATCAGTCTCGAAGGGCTGCACAGGCCGGGCCGCCGGCGGGTGACGTGCCCGCATTCGAGCTCCATCGCGACGGTGCCGCGCCCGCAGGCGGTTCGCGCGGTGACCGCCCTGCTTCGCCGGTCGCGGGGACGCTCGCGCGTCTCCTCAACGATAATCATCTCGGCATTTCCCCCTGCCAATCGAAAAAATGGTTCGTGATCAAGGTCGTACCAGCCTTTCCTGCCAAGGCCAACACTAACCTTCATCAACCGTCCAGATTAACTTGCGAACCTACGGCTCTCCACCGGGATCCATCTTCGTCCCGCGCCGGCACCGGCTCCTGTCTAAACCGATTGTTGAGGGGATGAGCGCAGGGTAGACCGATGGGGTTCGAAGCGCCGACTATGGGGAAGGGAGAGGGAGGCATGGCCGCGTCCGGCGCACCGCTCTTCCTGTTGTCCTTTCGCCATCGCGACGAGCTCACCGCGACCGCCGAGCAGGCGGGGTGGCTCGCCATCGCCGCCCGGCGGGCCGACAATGCCGAGAGCCGCTTCATCGCCTCGGGCGCCTCCGTCGCCGTCGTCGACGCGCGCGGCGCTTTGCCCGAGGGCAAGGAGGCGGTGCGAAGCCTCGCCGATCCGGCCGAGGCCAATGCCGCGGCCTTGCTGGTCCTGCTCTCGCGCGGCGATTCCGAGGCGCTGGACGAGCTCTTTGCGGACGGCGCCACCCACTTCCTGGTGAGCCCGTTCAGCGACGCCCAGTTCCTCCAGGCGCTTCAATATGCGCACCGCCACGCCGAACGGGTGGGCGGCCGCCGGCCGCTTCGACGCGGCGAGCCTGAAGGGCGCAAGGGCAAGCCCGGAAGCGCGTCCTGGCGCTGGCAGCCCGGGTCGCAGACGGTGGAGCTCAGCCCCGCTCTCGCCCGCCGCGCCGGCCTCGGCGACGAAGCGGGGCAGCGGATCAGCCTTCTGGAGCTGTTCCGAAAGCTCGATCCCGACGGGCGCAAGGCGGCCCGGGGGGCGATCGACCGGCTGCTCGCCACCGGTCAGTCCACCGCCTTCGCTCATAGCGACGCCGAGGGCGACGGCGCCCGCCTCGCCCACCATGTTCGGGTCGAAGGGGAAGGGGAGGCGGTGGTCGGCCGAACCGAGGCGATCGTGCCCCTCGAAGGCGCCGCCTGGCAGTCGCGGGATCCGATGACTGGAGTGCGCGACGGCCGCGCCGCCCGAGCCTGGATCCAGCGGCAGCTCAAGCTGGAGGGGCAGGGCAAGCCGGCGCTCGTGGTCCTTCTCCTCGCCGTGAGCCGCTTCGACACGATCAACGCCGCCTTCGGCCGCCCGACCGGCGACGCCGTGCTCCAGTCGGCCGCCCGCCGGATCGAACGGCTGGCCGATTCGGACGGCCGCCGCCGCCTCGTCGCCCGGATCGCCGGCGCCGAATTCGCCATCCTGCTCGCGGCCCCGACCAGCCTCGGCGAAGGCCGCTTCCTCGCCGGGCAGCTGGTCGAGGCGATCGGGCGGCCGTTCATGTCGGGCGACCATGTCATCACTTTGGGCAGCCGGGTCGGGGTGGTGGCGTCGGAGGACGGCGAGGACGCCGCCGGACTGCTCCGCCGCGCCAGCGGCGCCCTCGCCGAGGCGAAATCGAGCGAGGCGGGGCCGGTCAAGGTGGTCGATGCCGGAGCGGCCAGCGACAGCGCGCTCGGCGATCAGCTCGAGATCGACCTGAGGCGCGCGCTCGACCAGGATGAGATCGAGATCCTCTTCCAACCTCAGGTGTCGGTCGCCACCCGCCGAGTCGTCGGCGCCGAGGCGCTCGCCCGCTGGCGCCATCCGCGCTTCGGCGAATTGGGCGCCATGACCCTGTTCAGCGTCGCCGAACGCTCCGATTACCTCGTCCAGCTCTCCGACCACGTCCAGCGCAAGGCAGTCGCCGCCGCCGCCGCCTGGCCGGAGGCCCTCGCCGGCCTGCGCCTGTCGGTGAACATCACCGCGGCCGACATCGTCCGTCCCGGCTTCGCCGAGCAGTTCATCACCCTCGTCGCGGAAACGGGATTCGATCCCGGACGGCTCACCGTCGAGGTGACGGAGAGCGGGCTGATCGAGGATTTGGGCGCCGCCGGCAACCTGCTCGCGCGGCTGAGGCAGGGGGGGCTCCGGGTCGCAATCGACGATTTCGGAACCGGCTATTCGAGTCTCGCCTATCTGAAGGCGCTGCCGCTCGATTATCTGAAGATCGACAAGCGCCTGGTCGAGGACATCAGCGGCAGCCCGCGCGACCAGGTGGTGGTGAGAAGCGTCATCGACATGGCCCGATCGCTGGGCCTCGAGGTGATCGCGGAGGGCGTGGAGACCGAGGAGCAGCTGACCCTGCTCGCGCGCGAGGGCTGCAACCTCTACCAGGGCTTCCTGTGCTCGCCCCCCGTGGACGTGGAGACGCTGGCGGGCCTGGCGTGCCGGGCGGCGCAAGCCCCATCCCGGACCTGATCCGGGGATCCATCGCCAATTCGAGGCCGTCATCCCGGATTTGCTCCGGAATGACGGCTCCGCCGATCAGGGGCAGGGGGTTTTGCGGGCGAAGACGCCCAGGCTGATCTGGCCGACCGAACTCGCGCCGAGGCTGTCCTCGACGGTGTAGGTCAGGGTATGGCCGCCGGGCGTATGGCCCTCGAAGGTGACCGAGCTGGCGCTGGCGATCCAGACGCTGGCATAGGGCGAGGAATCCACCGCGGTGACGGTCAGCGGGTAATGGCCTTCCGGATCGGTGTCGTTGCCGGTGAGGTTGACCGTCACCTCCTGGCACACATAGATGGAGAGGCTGTTCGGATTGGCCACCGGCGGGTTGTTGTACTGGCTGACCGCGCTCGAAGGCGCCAGCGCCAGCGCGGCGCTCCCGAGCAATATGCCGATCGTCTTGACTTCGAAGCGCATCGTTCATCCCTTCCTCGTCGCTACAGGCGGGAAGAGAGCATGCGACAAGCTGTTTAGCCACTCCTACTTGGTCCAAAACCGATCCATATCGGAGGAAGTAAGGAGCGCGCCGAAGGGCGACCGCGAACGTGACGGTGAGCTGACCCTCTCCCCGCCGGGGAGAGGGTGCTACATGCCTGTCGGGCCGGAGCGCTGGTCTTGCTTGTCGGCGGCGGCGAGAGGAAGCGATTTAACCGCGGCTTCGAGTTCGATCAGGCGCTTGGACCGATCCATGGAGGCAGCCGGGCGCGCGCGGGAAGCTTCGCGGCGCGGGACGATGTTGGGCTTGGTCGCCGACGTGGGGGCAGCGGCAAGCATCAATGAAATCAGCAACATCGCGGCATGTTCTCCAAGTGTGAAGGGTCAACCCGGGTCAGGCGGAGGAGGTTGCGGCGGGCGGGACGAAACGAGCGAAACGCGCGGTGACAGGCTTAACATAGCTCAAGTCCGGGGCCGGAGCGGGCCATAGTGGCTTCGGGCCAAGTGGAGCGAGGTCGTCATCCCGGCGAAAGCCGGGACCTCAGGACGGAAAGGCTCGGACTGTCTCTACGAGGCCCCGGCTTTCGCCGGGGTGACGGGACCGTCACCCCAATATCCGCGCCAGGCCCTTGGACAATTGCAGCGCACCGTTGACGCGGCTCGGGGCGTCGGGCCAGCTCCTCGCGATCACCAGCTTGCTGTCGGGCCTCAGCTTGGCCGTTCCCTTGAGGCGCTGGACGTAGGCGATCAGACCCTCCAGGTCCGGGAAGGTGTCGTTGTGGAAGTGAACGAGCGCGCCCTTGGGGCCGACGTCGAGCTTCACCACCTGCGCGGCGCGGCAGTTGAGCTTGATCTCGATGACCTTGAGGAGGTTGTCGGTTTCCTCCGGCAGCTTGCCGAAGCGGTCGATCATCTCGGCGGCGAAGGACTCGATCTCCTCGCTCTTCTCGAGCTCGTTCATTCGCCGGTAGAGGCCCATCCTGAGGTCCAGGTCGGGAACGTAGGTCTCGGGGATCATGATCGGCGCGTCGACGGTGATCTGCGGCGAGAAATCGCCAGCGTCCTTCAGATCGCCGCCGCTCTTGGCGGCGAGGATCGCGTCCTCCAGCATCGACTGGTAGAGCTCGAAGCCGACCTCCTTGATATGGCCCGATTGCTCGTCGCCGAGCAAATTGCCGGCGCCGCGAATGTCGAGGTCGTGGCTGGCGAGCTGGAAGCCGGCGCCGAGGCTGTCGAGGTTGGCGAGGACTTGCAGACGCTTGTCGGCGGCCTCGGTGATCGAGCGGTCGGCCGGCGTCGTCAGGTAAGCGTAGGCGCGGGTCTTGGCGCGCCCGACGCGGCCGCGCAATTGGTAGAGTTGGGCGAGGCCGAAGCGGTCGGCGCGGTGGACGATGAGCGTGTTGGCGGTCGGGATGTCGAGCCCGCTTTCGACGATCGTGGTCGACAGCAGGACATCATATTTGCGGTCGTAGAAGGCGCTCATCCGCTCCTCGACCGCGGTCGGGCTGAGTTGGCCGTGGGCCGTGATCGCTTTGACCTCCGGGACGTCGGACGCGAGCCAGTCCTCCATTTGCGGCAGGTC
>DASWLY010000045.1:0-13837 GCA_036400035.1 Allosphingosinicella sp. | reverse complement strand
CCGAGCAGGAGGGGGTCGGCTGGTACCAGGTGACGATCAAGGACGGGAAGCGGTGCTCGGCCGCGGTCGCCTATCTTCATCCGGCGATGGAGCGCCCCAATCTCCAGGTCGAGACGAGGGCCCTCGCCCGCCGGGTCCTGTTCGAAGGCAGGCGCGCGGTGGGGGTCGAGTTCGTTCAGAACGGCGTGACCCGGGTGGCCCGGGCGAGCGCGGAAGTGATCCTTGCCGGCGGGGCCGTCAACTCGCCCCAGCTGCTCCAGCTTTCCGGAATCGGGCCTGCCGCGCTGCTGCGCGAGCACGGAATCGAAGTGGTGGCCGACCTGCCCGGCGTCGGCGAGAACCTCCAGGACCATTTCGTCACCGGCGAAACCTTCCGCCTCAGGAAAGGGATCGTTTCGGTCAACGAGCTCGTCCGGGGCACCCGCTTCCTCAAGGAGACGCTCAAATACATGTTCGGGCGGAAGGGCCTGCTCACCCTCTCCGCCGCCCATGTCGCCGTCTTCTGCAAATCGCGCGAGGGGCTGGCCGGACCCGATCTCCAGTTCCACATCCTGCCTGCGACGATGGACCCGGACAAGCTCGCCAATTCCCAGAAGATGGAGCTTGAGAAGGAGCCCGGCCTCACCATCGCGCCGTGCCAGCTGCGCCCGGAATCGCGCGGCACGATCCGGATCAAGTCGCCCGATCCTTCGGCCTATCCGGCGATCGTGCCCAATTACCTGTCCGACCGGCTCGACCAGGAGGTGATCGTCGCGGGGCTGCGCTGGGGCCGACGGATCGCCGAGCAGCCGGCGCTGGCCCGCTATATCGAGCGCGAGCTTCAGCCGGGACCGGATTCGGCCACGGACGAGCAGCTACTGGACCACGCCCGAACCTGGGGCACGACCATCTACCACCCGGTCGGCACCTGCGCGATGGGCCGCGGGCCGCAGGCGGTGGTCGATCCGCAGCTCAGGGTGCACGGAGTGGAAGGGCTGCGCGTGGTCGACGCCTCGGTGATGCCGAGGCTGGTGTCCGGCAACACCAACGCGCCGACGATCATGATCGCGGAGAAGGCGAGCGACATGATCCGGGGAAAGGCGATTGCAGCCGTCGCCTAGACCCCGTCATTGCGAGTGAAGCGAAGCAATCCAGTTCAGCGCCTGTGTCGGCCGCCGCCGCTGGATTGCTTCGTCGCTGCGCTCCTCGCAATGACGGTTATCGCCTCTTCGCCAGTCGCTTCGCCAGGCCCCGCGCCATCCTCCCCCAGGGCGGCCCGAGCCGCTCGAACACGTTGACGAAGCCGATCTTGTGCACCGCCCGGGCGTGGCTGAAGCGCTTGAAGCCCTCATGCCCGTGATAGGCGCCGATGCCGCTCGCCCCTACCCCACCGAACGGCAGGTTCTCCTGGGCCACGTGGAGCAAAGTGCCGTTGAGCGTCACCCCGCCCGAAATCGCGCCGTCGAGCACCCGCTGCTGCTCTCGCCGGCTGTTGCTGAAGCAGTAGAGCGCCAGCGGCCGTTCGCCCGCCGCGACGAAGGCGATCGCCTCGTCGAGGCTTCGATAGGGCAGGATCGGAAGCACCGGCCCGAATATCTCCTCGGTCAGGAACAGGGCGCCCTCCGGAGCTCCGAGCAGTAGGGTCGGCCCGATCTTGCCCTCCGCCCGCGCGCCTTCGTCCTCATGAACCAGCACGGTCGCCCCCGCCCGACGCGCCGCCTCGACCGCGTCGGCCAGACGCCGGCGGTGCCGCTCGCTGATCATCCCGGAATAATCGTCGTTGCCGGCGATGGTGGGATAGGAGCGCCGCACCTGCGCCATCACCGACTCGGCGAAAGCGCGCTCCCGCCCTTCCGGCACCAGCACGTAATCGGGGGCGATGCAGGTCTGGCCGGCGTTGACGAACTTGCCGAAGGCGATGCTCCGGGCCGCCTTGGCGCAATCGTAACCGGGGCAGACGATGGTCGGCGACTTGCCGCCGAGCTCGAGGGTCACCGGCGTCAGGTTGGCCGCGGCGGCCTGGTAGACCTTGCGGCCGACCGCGGTCGAGCCGGTGAAGAGCAGATGATCGAACGGCAGGCTCGCGAAAGCCTGGCCGACCTCGACTCCGCCGGTGACGACCGCCACCTCCGACTCGTCGAACCGCTCGCCGATCAGGCGCCAGAGAAGCTCCGAGAAAGCGGGGGTCAGCTCGGAAGGCTTCAGCATCGCCCGATTGCCGGCGGCGAGCGCGTCGACCAGCGGCGAGAAAGCGAGCTGGAGCGGATAGTTCCACGGCGAGATGATGCCCACGACTCCGAGCGGCTCGTGCCGCACCCGCGAGCTTGCCGGCTGGAAAAGCGGATCCACCCACCGCCGCTCCGGCCGCATCCACGCCGCCACATGCTTCCGGGCATGGCGGATCGCGTTGACCGTCGGAACGATCTCGAGCAGCTCGGTCTCGGCCCGGGAACGCACTCCGAAGTCCTTCGCGATGGCTTGCGCCAGAGCGGCCTCGTTGCCCGACACCGTTGCGCGAAGCCGTTCGAGCCGGTCCCGCCGGAGGCGCAGGTCGGCCGGCGGCCCCTGCCGCGATGCCCGATGCTGCACATCGAAGAGGCGGCGGGCCTCGTCGTCGTCCGCGACCGGCCTCGCGGCGGATTGATCGGCCATGCTCCGTCCTCCCGAGCCGCCTCTTAGCCGATCGGCGCGGCCATGGCACCTTTTGGGCTTTGCCTCGCCCCGCCACCCGTCCATCAGGCGCGCATGAGCCAGCCAGGAGGCCCCGCATGACGATCCGAATCGCCATTATCGGCTACGGCAAGATCGCCAGGGACCAGCATCTGCCGTCGATCGCCGCCGATCCGCGCTTCGAGCTCGCCGCCCTCGTCAGCCCGCGCGCTCCGGCCGACGAGGGCGTTCCGGTCTTCACCAGCCACCAGGCGCTGCTGGAGGAGATGGCGGGGCAGCTCGACGCCGTCGCGATCTGCACTCCGCCCACCGTCCGGCTGTCCGTGGCCCAGGCCTGTTTCGCGGCCGGGCTCCATGTGCTGCTCGAGAAGCCGCCGGCCGCTACCCTGGGCGAGATAGAGGAGATCGAGCGGCTCGGGCGCGGGGCGGGACGGACCTTGTTCACCGCCTGGCATTCGCAGCATGCGGCCGCGGTCGCCGTCGCCGGGGCCGCCCTCGCCGGAAAGACGGTCAGCGCCCTCCATATCCACTGGCACGAGGACGTGCGCAAATGGCATCCGGGGCAGGAATGGATCTGGGCCCCCGGCGGCTTCGGGGTGTTCGATCCCGGAATCAACGCGCTTTCGATCGCCAGCCGGATACTGCCGTCTCGGCTGTTCGTCCGCGAGGCGGCCCTCTCCTTTCCGGAGAACAAGCAGACTCCGATCGCCGCCCGGATCGCCTTCGAGGGCGAGGCCGGCCGCTTCGCCGCCGACCTCGACTGGCGCTACACCGAGGGCGAGCGCTGGACGATCCGGGTCGAGACGGAGGACGGCACGATCATCGAGCTGCTCGACGGCGGCGCCCGGATGATCGTGGACGGCCAGCCGCGGGCGGCCGAAAGCCGAGGCGAATATCCGTCGCTCTACGCCCGCTTCGCCGAGCTGGTGGAAGCGCGGGAGAGCGAAGTCGACCGCGAGCCGCTGCGAATCGTCGCCGACGCCATGCTCGTCGGCCGCCGGGAGATCGTGGAGCCGTTCCTCTAGGCCGGCAGGCGCGGCGAGGTTGCCGCCCGCCGCAAGGCGCCATAGGATCGAACCGGGTCCAGCCACTGGAAGGCGGGGGATGATGGCGACGGTGGAGGAGAATGGCGGGCGCGGCGACGCGGCGGGCCGCAACCTCACGTTCGCGATGCTCGACGCGCTCGGCCGGGCCATCGTCACCGGGGTCTACGAAAAGCAGCGCTTCCCGACTGAGGCGGAGCTGGCGACTCAGCACGCCGTCAGCCGCTCGGTCACCCGCGAGGCGGTGAAGATGCTGACCGCCAAGGGCCTGCTCACCGCCCGCCCCCGCAAGGGCACGACCGTCCAGCCGCCCTCGTGCTGGAACCTGTTCGACGCGGACGTCCTGCGCTGGCTGCTCGAGCGCAGCTTCTCGCTCGATTTGCTTCGCCAGTTCAGCGAGCTTCGGGTCGCCATCGAGCCCGAGGCCGCGGCTCTGGCCGCGCGCGAGGCGGATCCGGCCGCGCTCGCGGCGATCGAGGCGGGCTTCCGCCGGATGGAAGCCGCCGAGGAGGGGCAGGACGACGCCCTCGAATCGGACATCGCCTTCCACATCGCCATCCTCGATGCCTGCGGAAATCCCTTCTACCGCCAGTTCCGCGACGTGGTGACGACGGCCCTTCGCACCTCGATCCGCTTCACCAACCGGTTCAAGGGCCGAACCGCGAGTCTTCCGGCGCACGGCGCGGTGCTGGACGCGATCCGGGCCCGGGACATGCAGGGAGCGCGAGCCGCGATGGCCGCCATAATCGGCGACGTGATGGTGCTGATCGACGAGGCTAAAGGCCCGGCCTGATCGGCGGATGCCGAGAGCGGAGATCGCTTGTTGGTCTCGCGCCGGTCCGTGCTACAAGCCTTGCAGTCAAACGCATCGAGAGGATTTCCGCGATGCCAGTGCCGTCTTCGTTTCGCGCCGGAATTGCGGGCGTGCTGCTCGCCAGCATCGGGGCGACCGCCATTGCCGCCGAGCCGTCGTTCGTGCCGGTGTTCAGGGACAATTTCCCCGATCCCCATATCGTCGAGCACCAGGGCGAGTTCGTCGCCTACGCGACCAACGCCGGCGTCAACCTTCCGATGCTGACTTCGCGCGACCTCGTCACCTGGACCCCGGTGACCCGCGCCGACGACCCGAAGAAGCGCCTCGACGGAATGCCCGAGCTGGCGCCGTGGGTGAAGGAGGGTTTCACCTGGGCGCCCGAAGTGATGAAGGTCGGCCCGAAGTGGCTGCTCTACTACACGGCGAACCACCGCAAGCGCGACGTTCAGTGCATCGGCCTGGCGGTGGCCGACAATCCCAAGGGTCCGTTTCGCGACCGCTCCGCCGAGCCGCTCGTCTGCCAGTTCGACCTCGGCGGAACGATCGACGCCAATCCGTTCCGCGATTCCGACGGCAGGCTCTACCTCTATTACAAGAGCGACGGGAACCGCGTCGGCAAGAAGACGGTGATCTGGGGACAAGCGCTGGCCGCGGATGGAATGTCGGTGTCGGGTGCGCCGGTCCACCTCCTCGAGGACGACAAGAAGTGGGAATGGAAGCTGGTCGAGGCGCCGACGATGGTGCGCTCGCCGGCCGGGCACCAGATGTTCTTCTCCGCTGCCTTTTTCGGCTGGGACCCGAAGGAGCGGCTCTCCCGCTACGCCACCGGCTATGCGACCTGCGCCGGCCCTCTTGGCCCCTGCAGGGACGCTCCGGAGAACCCGATCCTGCACAGCTTCAGCGACAAGGCGGCGGGCTGCCTCAGCGGCCCCGGCCACACCAGCATCTTCCAGGCCCGAGGCCGCCACTTCATCGCCTTCCACGCCTGGGAAGCGACCAAGGCCTGCCGCAAGGCGCAAGACAAGCGCTACCTCTACGTCGCGCCCCTGTTCTGGAAAGACGGCAAGCCGCAGATCGGGCCGAGCCTGCGGCCGGCGGGCAAATGATGCGAGCGACGCGGGGCCCGCACCTCGCCCTCGCCGCCCTTCTCTGCGCCTCGCCCGCCGCCGCCCGGGACGAGCTCTTCCGCTACCGCGCCGGGGAGGAGCCGCGCTGGATCAGCCCCGAGAACCCCACCGGCGCCAAGGGCGCGGGCGGGCGGGAGAATCGCGGCGCCAAGGGCCATGCCTTCGACACGATACCGCTCGGCGGCTCGCACGTGCTTGCCGACATTCGCGGCGCGGGCACGATCGACCGGATGTGGATGACGATCGAGGATCGGTCGCCCGAAGCCCTGCGCGGTCTCAAGCTCGAGATCTTCTGGGACGGTGCCGCCACCCCGGCGGTCTCCGTTCCGCTGGGCGACTTCTTCCTTCACGGCGCCGGCGAGATGGTGCCGATGGAGACGGCCCTGCTCGCCAGCCCCGAAGGCCGCTCGTTCGTCTCCTACATACCGATGCCGTTCCGCAAGGGCGCCCGCATCGTCGTCACCAACGAATCCGCCAGGCCGGTGAACCTCATCTTCTACGACGTCGATTACCGGGCGCTTCGGGGGCAGCCGAAGGACGCGCTCTACTTCCACGCCTGGTGGAGCCGGGAGCGGGCGACAAGGCTCGCCCGCGACTTCCGGATATTGCCCCGCATCCGCGGCCGCGGCCGCTTCCTCGGCGCCAGCGTGACGGTGCTCACCAACCCCGTCTACGAGAAGACCTGGTGGGGCGAGGGCGAGGTCAAGATCGCGCTCGACGGCGACAGCTCGACCAGCCCCACCCTCGTCGGCACCGGCACCGAGGATTATATCGGCACCGCCTGGGGCCAGGGCGCCTATATCAACCGCTTCCAGGGCGCGCCGATCGCGACCTGGGAGGGCGAGGGGCGGTGGACCTTTTATCGCTGGCACGTCCCGGACCCGATCTTCTTCAGCCGCGATATCGAGGTAAGCCTTCAGATGATCGGCGGGGCGAGGAAGGCGATCGTGCTCGGCCTCCAGAAGAAGGGCGTTCCGCTCATCCCGATCACGATCGACCCGGGATCGCGCACCAATTTCCAGCAGCTGCTGGTCAAGGACCCGCCGGTGCCGCTGTCCCATCCGTCGCTCCCGGACGGGCACACGAATTACTATCGCAGCGACGACGTCGCGGCCGTGGCCTATTTCTACCTGGATCGGGCGGAGGGCGTGCTGCCGCCGATCGCGCCGTCGGCGGACCGGATGGCCGGGATCAGAAAGCCTCCTGAGAAAAAATAAGGGCGGCCCCGAGGACCGCCCCTGGAGTTTCACTATGGCGCAGCCTCAATAGCGGAAGCGGATTCCGATCGAGAAGACGCGCTCGAGATACTTGCGGCCCCACGGGAAGGTGGCGCCGTTGCCGCCGGCGAACGCGCGATAGGTGCGGATCGGCTGGCTGCCGGCCAGCAGGTTGAGCGCATCGAACGCGATCGTAAGGTTCTTGACCGGCGTGTAGGACGCCGAGAAGTCCAACGTGCCGAGGCTGTCCTGCCGCAGGAATGCCTGGTTACCCTGAATGTCCCTCGGCTCCACCGCGAAATCGGACCTCCAGTTGTACGCGAGGCGCGCCGAGATGTTGTTGCGCTCGTACATGCCCACCAGGTTGTACGAGTGCTTCGACACACCCGGGAAATCCTGCTGCCCAGGGAGTTGGTTGTCGCTGTACTGCGGCGCGAGCTCGGTGGAAGCGTCGAGGTAGGTGTAGTTGGCCTGGACTCCGAAGCCGCGGGCGAAGCCCGGCAGCCAGTCGTAGTCGAAGAAGGTCGTGAACGCCGCTTCGAAACCGGAAATACTGCCGTTGCCGGTGTTGAACGGCGCATCGAGGCGAAGGGTGATCCCGCCCTGGCCGGCGCCGGCAATATCCTGCGTCGAACGGAAGATGAAGTTCTTCACGTCGCGGTGGAATGCCGACAGCGTGAATGCGCCCTGGCGGGCGAAGTAATATTCCAGAGTCGCGTCGAAGTTCCTGCTCTCGATCGGCTGGAGATCGGGATTGCCGCCGTTCGCATTCTGGAAGCAATTCGGGCTGTTCAGACCTTCGCTCTGGCAGGCGCCCGACGGCGGGGAGATGCTGCCGGACGGGTTGAGATCACTGAAGTTCGGGCGGGTCCGGGTCTCCGTATAGGCGAGCCGGGCCTGGAGGTTTTCCCTGAAGCCGAGACGCATGCTCACGTTCGGCAGGATGTCGGTGTAATCGTTCTCGCGCGTGATCGTCGTTACAGCGCCGGTCGGACCCCGCTGTTCGCCGATCAGGGAACTCTTGGTCTGGACGACCCGGACGCCGATGTTGCCGTCGATCGGAATGCCGACGTCGAACTCGTAGCGGAGCTGACCATAGCCGGCATAGGACTTCTCGTTCGCCGTATAGAGCTGCCTGGAAACCGGCGCACCCAGCGCTCCCCCGTCCGGATTGTTCTGCGTGGCAAATTGCCGAAGCTCATCGAGGTTCGAGAAGACATCGCCGTAGGATGCCCCGATGAAGCACCGCTCGGCCTGGAAATCGTCGTAGGCAAAGCCGCACCGGAGCGGCCCGATCCCAATCGGCAGGCTCGAAAGCGGCGGACGGACCCCGGCGGGGCGATAGACGTCGCCCTCGCGCCGTTCCGCATCGCGATTGCTGTGCCGAACGCCGACCTGCAGACGCGGCACGTTGGCCCATCCGGTGTCATACTCGGCGTCGAGCCGGACCTGGATGTCCTCGCCCTTGCGCCACTCGTTGCGCTGGAAGAGACCGCGGTACAGGTAATTGGCGGGGTTCGTCGTATCGAAATTGAGGAAATCGAACGATCCGCCGCCGGGCCCTTCCTGATGGTCGAACACGACCAGGCGCTCGGGCGAAGCGGTGAGCGCATAGTCGATGTTGACCTGCCGCTCGTCGTAAACCGACGAGGTCCAGGCGATGTCGCCCGACAGCTTGAGGTCTCGAGTCACGTCATAGATGACACCGCCGCCGATCTGGTAGGTGTCGGTGTCGGCGTTGCGGAATTCCTGGAACCCGTCGGGCGCATTCGGGCTGTTGACGCGCGCGCTGATCGGAACGCCATTGGCGCCGAACACCACGTCGGTGAGGGTGGAATTGTCGAACAGGGGCACGAACATAAAGAAGTTGCTGTCGTGCCCGCGATAGCCTTGGTACAGTGCGTCTATGTAGAATTGCAGGTCGGGATTGGGCTTGAACTGGATGGCCGCGTTTCCAGACGGCCGCAACCGATCGCCCCGGCCGTAGAACAGGCCGCTGCCGTTCGGCGCGATAAAGGCCGGCCGGCTGCCGACGGCGGGACGAGGCGACACGAACAGGTCGTTTTCGCGCGTCGAATCCAGGAAGTCGGTGTTCGTCGCCGCCACGTTGACGAGGATTCCGAACTCGCCTCCGTCGCCCACGTCCCAGCGGTTGCTGACCAGGAGGTTGCCGTTCCAGTCCCATTTCCCGGACTGCTCGAACTTGACCGCGTTCAGCATTCCCGACAGCTCGAACCCGGTGAAGTCGAAGGGACGGCGCGACCGCACGTTCACCTGGCCACCGAGGCCGCCTTCGACCTGGTTCGCGGTGCCCGACTTGAACACTTCGAGCGCCGCCACGCTCCCGGCCGGGAAGTCCTGGATGGCGACGAAACGCTCGTCGCGCGTGAAGATCTCGCGGCCGTTATAGGTCGTGCTGATGTCGGGAAGCCCGCGGATGCGCACTTCCGCGGCTTCCCCTGCCGCGCGATTGGCCTGGACGCCCGGAATGCGGGCAAGCGCCGCCGACGCCGTCACGTCGGGCAGCTTGCCGATGTCCTCGGCCACGACGGCATCCACGATCTGCTCGGAATTGCGCCTGATGTTCTGGGCGGACTGAAGGCTTCGACGAAGGCCTGTGACGACGATCTCGTTCTCGTCCGCGGGGTCCGCCGCGGTTTCGACCGCGTCGTCCGTCTGCGGCGAGCCGGCCTCGGGATCGGCAGGGGATTCCTGAGCCTCGACGGTCGTGTCCGGCGGGTTCACCGGGTCGGTCTGAGCCATCGCGGGCGTTCCGGCGAAGGCGAGGATGACGGCGGACGACGAGCACAGGACGAGTGTCTTCAGGCGCATGTTAAAAGCCTCCCCGGCTGGGTGAGCCCTTTCGCGGGCTTCTCTGCATCGCCCCCTATATTCGAGCGGCCGAAGGTGACAAGGCATTTGTCCGATTTATCACCGGGTGTGGCTGCGCGGACGCATGATAGATCAGGTTCGGACCCGTCTAGGTCGAAGGGCGTTCCACCGCCTCCAGCCCCAGCCACCGCGCCGTCAGCTCGAGCTCCCTCTCGAGCCGCTCCCCGGTCTCGGCCGGCGCTCCGGGCTCCAGAGTCACCCTCTGCACGAGCAGCCGCGAACCCTTGCGGTCGGCCTTGAGGTCGACCCGGGCGACCAGCCGCTCGTCGAGCAGGAAGGGCAGGACGTAATAGCCGTGCACCCTTTTCTCGGCGGGTGTGTATATCTCGATCCGGTAGCGGAAGCCGAACAGCCGTTCGGTGCGGGCGCGTTCCCAGACCAGAGGGTCGAACGGCGCGAGCAGGGCCTGGCCGCCGATGCGGCGCGGCCGCCGGGCGCCCTGGTGCAGGAAGTGCGGCCTCGACGAGCCTTCGAGGGCCACTTCGACGAGCACCCCTTCCTCCACCAGCTCCGCCACCGACCGCTGAGCCGCCGCCGGCCGGAGCCGGAAATAGTCGCGCAGCTCGGGTTCGGTGGCGATTCCGAGCGCCTGGGCCGAATGCGTCACCAGCGCCCGCTGCGCATCGGCCTCGGCCGGCGTCGGCAGCGCCAAAACTCCGGCGGGGATGACCCGCTCGGTGAGGTCGTAGAGCCGCTCGAAGCTCGGTCGGCGGGTCGCGGTGGTGATGAGGCCGGCCCAGAACAGCCATTCCAGGGCGCGCTTCGTGTCGCCCCATTCCCACCAGCCGCTTCGTCCCCTGCCTTCCTCGAAATCGGAGGCGGCGAGCGGCCCCTCCGCCCGGATCCGCTCGAGGATCGCGTCGGCCGCCGGCCGCCGCTCACGGGCATAGGCCCTGAGGCTCCCCCAGCCGATCTCGCCGCGCTCGGCCGCCGCCATCCGCCAGCGCAGCAAAGGGTGAAACTCTAGCGGCAGAAGCGAGGCTTCATGAGCCCAATATTCGAACAATCGCCGCTCGCGCCTCGGGCCCCAGGCGGCGCGGTCGATCAGGCTGCGGTCGTAGTCGCCGAGCCTCGAGAAAGCCGGCAGATAATGCGCCCGCACCAGCACGTTGACGCTGTCGATCTGGTGCAGGCCGAGCCGGGCGACGGTGCGGCGAAGGTCGCGGGCGCCGACCGTCTCCGGCCGCGATCGCCCGAAGTCCTGCGCGGCCAGCGCGATCCGCCGCGCCTGAGCCAGCGAAACGGGCTCGGCCACGCCGGCCCGGCTCAGCGGCGGACCCTGGAAAGCGGCTGCGCGTGTATGCCGAAGCTGGCACCGACATAACGTTCGCATCCGCCCCCGGAGGAAAAGGAGCAGGGGGTAACGGAGTGGCTGGGAACGTTGAGCAGCCTCGCCTTGCCGCCGCCGGCGTCCACGGCCAGCGAAGTCGATCCGCCGCCGTCCAGGTTGATCGCGTTCGCCGCGCCCAGGAGCATCAGCATCTGCGCGGCCTGGGGCAGCGTCAGGCCGGAGCTGGTCTCGCGGCTGACCGCGGCCACCCACAAAGTGCCGTTGCCCGAAGAGAGGCCGACCACGGTTCGGGCGTTGGGCCCGAAGAACTCGTCGCCCTTCTTGGCCGGCGGGGCGACGTTGACTCCCGCGACGACCAAGTCGTGGCTGCCCGTGACCGCCACCGACGCCCCGGCCGGCACGGCCTTCGCGGCGACGATCGCGGGCTTGCCCTTGATGACGGCCAGGCTGCTCGGGAACGGATAGCCGTGACAGGGTGGAGGCGCGTTGTTCCAGGCCGAGAGGATGGCGCCGCCGCTGATCTCGAGCCCGCACAGGTCCGTCTCGGCGGGTACGGGCGGCGCGTAGGAGCAGCATAGGGTGAAGAGGTTGGCGTTGAACGCCACCTGGCTGCCGGTGCGCAAGAGAAATGCGGTGGGAAGCTCCGGCTCCAGGCCGTCCTTGGCGCCCCCCGAGGTTTCGAACGACAGGCCCGGCGCGGCGAGATCGACGCGCACCACGTAGGCCGCGGTCTTGGAGCTGCCGCCGGTAGACGGGCAGGTGACGGTCACCGACTGCGACGTCACCCCGACGAACAGCGGCGCCGGCTTCGTCGCCGCGATCGTGCAGCCCGGGCCCGGAACCGGCGCCGCCGCCGCGGGAGGCGCCAGCGACATCAGGATCGCGAGTAGCGGGCTCATGCAATCTCCCCGTGTCGGTTCAGCCGCGGCGATTCTTCCTCCAGATCCAGGCGAGGATCCGGGAAAATGCGCCTTCTATCCGCCCTCACCGCGAAGACAACCCGCTCGTGGCACCCCGGTCAGCCGACGAGGGGCGCTGCCCGTTAGGTTAATCGCACGCTCTGCAAATTTCTGGGGTGGATTTTTTCATCCTTCGGCTATGGTTAGGCACGGGCGGGGGCCTGCAGCAGATTTTCGGGCGGGGGGTAGACGCACGAAGGAGTGTCGAGTTGAACGTACAGGCCCCGCGCGATTTCATCGATCGCCGCCAGCTCCTCAGCGCTCTGCGCAGCTTCCGCCGCGGCGACTTCACCGTCCGCCTTGCCGAGGACCTGCCCGGCGAGGACGGCGAGATCGCCCGCTTGTTCAACGAGACGGTCGCGCTCAACGAGCAGATGACGGACGAGCTCGGGCGCCTCTCGCAGGTGGTCGGCAAGGAAGGCAAGATCAGCCAGCGCGGCCGGGTCAAGGCCGCCACCGGCGGCTGGGAATCCGCCATCCGCTCGGTCAACGAGCTGATCGAGGACATGGTCCAGCCGACCGCCGAGGTCGCCCGGGTGATCGGCGCGGTCGCCAAGGGCGACCTGTCGCAATCGATGACGGTCGAGATCGACGGCCGGCCGCTTCGCGGCGAGTTCCTTCGCATCGGCAAGATCGTGAACACGATGGTCGAGCAGCTCGCCTCCTTCGCCTCCGAGGTGACCCGAGTGGCGCGCGAGGTCGGAACCGAGGGCAAGCTCGGCGGCCAGGCCAACGTGAAGGGCGTCGCCGGCACCTGGAAGGACCTCACCGACAACGTCAACGCCATGGCGACCAACCTGACGGGCCAGGTCCGCAACATCGCCGAGGTGACGACGGCCGTGGCCTCCGGCGACCTTTCCAAGAAGATCACCGTCGAGGTGAAGGGCGAGATCCTGGAGCTGAAGAACACCATCAACGTCATGGTCGACCAGCTCAACGCCTTCGCCTCCGAGGTGACGCGCGTCGCCCGCGAAGTGGGTACGGAAGGAAAGCTGGGCGGCCAGGCGCGCGTCGAGGGCGTCGGCGGCACCTGGAAGGATCTGACCGACAACGTGAACCTGATGGCCGAGAATCTGACCGGTCAGGTCCGCAACATCGCCGAGGTGACCACCGCCGTCGCCTCGGGCGACTTGTCCAAGAAGATCACGGTCGACGTGAAGGGCGAGATCCTCGAGCTCAAGAACACGATCAACGTCATGGTCGACCAGCTCAACGCCTTCGCCTCCGAGGTGACCCGCGTTGCGAGGGAGGTCGGAACCGAGGGCAAGCTCGGCGGACAGGCGCAGGTGCCGGGAGTCGGCGGAACCTGGAAGGATCTGACCGATAACGTCAACCTGATGGCCGACAACCTGACCGGCCAGGTGCGCAACATCGCCGAGGTGACCACGGCCGTGGCGCTCGGCGACTTGTCGAAGAAGATCACCGTCGACGTGAAGGGCGAGATCCTCGAGCTCAAGAACACGATCAACACCATGGTCGACCAGCTCAACGGCTTCGCCTCCGAGGTGACCCGCGTGGCCCGCGAGGTCGGAACCGAGGGCAAGCTCGGTGGCCAGGCGCAGGTGCCCGGGGTCGCCGGCACCTGGGCCGATCTCACCGACAACGTGAACCTGATGGCGGCCAACCTCACCGGCCAGGTCCGCAACATCGCGGAAGTGACCACCGCCGTCGCCAAGGGCGATCTTTCCAAGAAAATCACCGTCGACGTGAAGGGCGAGATCCTCGTGCTCAAGAACACCATCAACACGATGGTCGATCAGCTGAACGCCTTCGCCTCCGAGGTGACGCGCGTGGCGCGCGAGGTCGGCACCGAAGGCAAGCTCGGCGGACAGGCGCAGGTGCCGG
>DASWLY010000044.1:0-2088 GCA_036400035.1 Allosphingosinicella sp. | reverse complement strand
CCTGCGCTCGCCCCGCGGCCTCGCCGGCGCCCTTCGGACCGGACTATCGGCGCTTGTCCGCCGCGCTCGAAGCCGTTAGGCGCGGCGCGCCACGAGGGGAGCCCTTTTCATGACCGCCGCCTTCAACGACGAACAGGAAGTCGACCTTACCTTGAGGGCGGTGCTTCGCGACGTGCTCGGCCTTCCCGAGGCCCAGGTCGCCGCCTTCGACGAGTCGAGCCCGCTGTTCGGAGCCCTTCCGGAATTCGATTCGATGGCGGTCGCCGGCTTGCTCACCGAGCTCGAGGAACGGCTCGGGATCCTCATCGAGGATCATGAAGTCGACGCCGACATGCTTGAAAGCTTTGGCTCCCTGCTCACCTTCGCCCGCTCCAAAACCCTCCAGTGATCGGCGCGGGTCTCCATTATTCCCGCTACCGGGTGGGAGACCGCGACGAATGGATGATGCGGATCGGGAGCGGGCCGGCCTTGCTCTTCCTGCCGCCGCTCTTCGAGGAGATGAACCGGACCCGGGCGCTGCTCGCGGCGGTGATGCGGATTCTGGCGGGCGAAGGCTATGGCTGTTTCCTGCCCGACCTTCCCGGGACCGGCGAGAGCGAGCGCGCGCTGGAGGAAGTCTCCTGGCAGGATTGGCTGGCCGCCGCCGCGGCCGCGGCCGAAGCCTGCGGGCCGATTGCCGCCGTCAGCCTGCGCGGCGGCGCTCTGCTCGACGAACCGGTCCGGCGGCGCTGGCGCTTCGCGCCCGCTACGGGGGCCTCGCTGGCGCGGGACCTGGCTCGGGCGGGCCTGATGACCGAGGGCGGCGGGGGCGGCTATGCGCCGTCGGCGGCGCTGCTCGCGGCGCTCGGCTCGGCCGAGCCGGTCACGGGGGCGGACGTGCGGACGGTGCGGCTCGCCACCGACCGAGCCGAAGCCGATCTCAAGCTCGACGGGCCGCCCTTGTGGCGCCGGGCCGAACCTCAGACTTCGTCTGAACTTACCGAAGCGATAGCTTCGGATATTTCGCGGTGGGTGCGCGCATGAGGCGCCTGCTGAGCTTCGACTGCGAGGGATTGGCGCTGGGCGCGAGTCTCGACTGCGCCGACGGCGAGACAGGACTTCTGCTCGTTACCGGCGGCACCCAGACCCGGATCGGCTCCCACCGGCTGTTCGAACGCCTGGCGGGCGCGCTGGCGCGGGAAGGCTGGCCTTGCTTGCGCTACGACCGCCGCGGCGTAGGCGACAGCGCGGGCGAGGATCCCGATTTCCGCGACAGCGGGCCGGATCTCGCCGCGGCGGCCGCCGCCTTCCGCCGCGAGCAGCCGCGATTGAAGCGGATGATCGGCTTCGGCCTGTGCGACGGAGCCTCGACTTTGGCCCTGCACGGCAAGGCCGCGGACCTCGACGGCTTCGTGCTGGTCAATCCCTGGTTCGTCGAGGCGGAAGCCGGAGCGCCGCCGGCGGCCGCGATCAAGTCGCGCTACAAGGACCAGCTGCTGAGCCTCAACGGCTGGAAGCGCCTCCTAACGGGATCAATATCTTACAAGAAGCTTTTCAGAGGAGTTGGAAGGATTGTGGCGAGCCGGCCCTCCGGCCTGGCTGCGGACATCGCGGCGTCGCTTGAGAAGGCGCGGGTACCGGCCCAGCTCGTCCTGGCGATCCGCGACGGCACCGCGATCGCCGCGCGGGCGGAATGGGCCTCTCCGGTCTTCCGGCGGGTCCGCGAGCGCAGCCCGGCTCCGATCACGATCGACAGCGACGCCCACACTTTCTCCCGCCCCGGCGACGAGGCGGCGCTGCTTCGGTCGGTGAAGGAGGCCTTGGGGCGGCTGTAGCTGTCCGTCACCCCGGCGAAAGCCGGGGCCTCCACGCGGAAAAGGCGCCGCGGCCAATCTCCCCGAGGCCCCGGCGTTCGCCGGGACGAGATCAGGCGACTGCGTGCACGCCTGCCGCCGAAGCCTCGAACTCGGCTTCGGCCAGGAAGCGCTCCGCGTCCAAGGCCGCCATGCAGCCCGTCCCGGCGGCGGTGACCGCCTGGCGGTAGATCTTGTCCATGACGTCGCCGCAGGCGAAGACGCCCTCGACGCTGGTCCGGGTGCTGCCCGGCTC
>DASWLY010000043.1:0-31780 GCA_036400035.1 Allosphingosinicella sp. | reverse complement strand
ATCGACGACGTCTCGATCGAGGTCGGCAGGGAGCATGTCACCGCCTTCATCGGCCCTTCGGGCTGCGGCAAATCGACCTTCCTGCGCACCTTGAACCGGATGAACGACACCATCCCCAACGCTCGGGTAACCGGTCGCATCGAGCTGGACGGCGACGACATCTATTCGAGCGGGATGGACGTGGTTCAGCTCCGCGCCCGGGTCGGGATGGTGTTCCAGAAGCCCAATCCGTTCCCGAAGTCGATCTACGAGAATGTCGCCTACGGCCCCCGCATCCACGGGCTGGCGGCGGGGCGGCAGGAGCTCGACTCGATCGTCGAGAAGTCGCTGAAGCGGGCGGGGCTTTGGGAGGAGGTCAAGGACCGGCTCGCCGAAAGCGGCACCGCCTTGTCGGGCGGCCAGCAGCAGCGGCTGTGCATCGCCCGGGCCATCGCCGTCGATCCCGAGGTCATCTTGATGGACGAGCCCTGCTCGGCGCTCGATCCGATCGCGACCGCCAAGATCGAGGAGCTGATCCACGAATTGCGCGGCCGCTACGCGATCGTCATCGTCACCCACAACATGCAGCAGGCGGCGCGGGTGTCGCAGCGTACCGCGTTCTTCCACCTCGGCGAGCTCATCGAATATGGCGAGACGTCGCAGATCTTCACCAATCCGCGGATCGAGAGAACCAAGGATTACATCACCGGCCGCTACGGCTGAGGGACGATCAAAACATGGCGACCACCGGCCACACGCTCAAAGCCTTTGACGACGACCTCAACCAGCTTCGCGCCGGAATCGCCGAGATGGGCGGCCTGGCCGAGGCGGCGATCGCGACGGCGATGCGGGCGCTGGTCGAGCGGGACGGGGAATCCGCCCGCCGGGTCGTCGACGCCGACAAGCGGATCGACGCGCTCGAGAACGAGGACGAGACGCTCGACGTGCAGATCATCGCGCTCCGGGCGCCGATGGCGGACGATCTTCGCGAAGTGGTCGCCGCCCTCAAGATCGCCGGAGTGGTCGAGCGGATCGGGGACTATGCCAAGAACATCGCCAAGCGCGTTCCCGCGATCGAGGAGAGCCCGAACCTCAAGCCGCTGTCGCTGCTTCCGGAAATGGCCAGGATCGTCGCCGAGATGGTGCGCAACGTGCTCGACGCGTTCGTCGCGCGCGATCCCGCCAAGGCCGCCGAGGTCTGCGAGCGCGACCGGGCGGTCGACGATTTCTACAACAGCATCTTCCGGACACTCCTCACCTTCATGATGGAGAATTCGAACAACATCACTCCGGCGACCCACCTGCTGTTCGTCGCCAAGAACCTCGAGCGCATCGGCGACCATGCGACCAACATCGCCGAGATGGTCTATTTCGCCGCCACCGGAAACCATCTCGGCGACCGTGAGAAGGGCGCCGATCCGACGAGCAGGGCGGGCTGATGGAGAAGGGAAGAATCCTTTTTGTCGAGGACGACCCGGCCCTGGTCGAGCTGGTCCGGTTTCATCTGGCGCGCGAGGGCTATCAGGTCCTGCAGACGGCGGACGGCGACGAGGCCCTCCTCCTGGCGCAGGAAACGCCGCCCGATCTCGTCCTGCTCGACTGGATGATCGAGGGCACGTCTGGAATCGAGGTCTGCCGCCAGCTCCGCCGCCTGCCCGACACCAAGCAGGTGCCGATCATCATGATGACGGCGAGGGGAGAGGAAGCGGACCGGGTTCGCGGGCTCGAGACCGGAGCCGACGATTATGTCACCAAGCCCTTCTCGCCGCGCGAGCTCCTCGCGCGAATCGCCGCGGTCCTGCGCCGGGCCCGGCCCGCGCTGACCGGCGCCACTCTCGTTTATGCCGACCTCGAAGTGGACGTCGCCACCCACCGGGTGCGCCGCGGCGGGCGGCCGATCCACCTCACTCCGTCCGAATTCCGGCTTCTCCAGCATTTCATCGAGAGCCCGCGGCGGATCTTCACCCGCGAAGGGCTGCTCGACAGCGTCTGGGGCACCCATTCCGACGTCGAGCTGCGCACCGTCGACGTGCAGATCCGGCGGATCCGCAGGGCCCTGAACGAGGGCGGCCTGCCCGACCTCATCCGCACCGTCCGCTCGGCCGGCTACGCGCTTGATGCGGAGGAATCGGAGCCGGTACGGCGCCGGGCCTGAACCCCAGGTCCGTTCGCCCCGGAGCTTGTCTAGAGCGTGATCGCCTTTCTCTGATCCGTCATTGCGAGGACCCCGGCGAAAGCCGGGACGAAGCAATCCGGAGCCTTCGAAGCCGCTCTGGATTGCCTCGCCGCGCTCGCAATGACGGAGTGAATCGACAACAGGTGATCATGCTCCAAGAGCTTCATCTTGAAAACGGATTCGACGGGTCCAGCCCCATCCGAGTGGTTCGACTCAAGCCGATTCCGCGCTAGACTGCGGAGATGAAGCTGAGCGTGACCCGCCGGGAGCTGCTCGCCGGGCTTGGCGCGCTCGCCATTGCGCCCGCGGCGCCGGCCGCGGCGGCGCCCTCGCTCCGCGCCATCCTCGATCGGGTTGCGGCGGCAGGCGAGGCGGAGGCGATGCTGGCGCTCATCCGCCGCTCGCCTGGGGACGAACTAGGCCGGGCGGAACGGAGCATCCTTCGAATGGTGGAGCGGGGCCTCCAACGGGAGGCGGAGCTTCGGCGGCGTTTCCCGTTCGGCAAGGCGGACGGGAGCTCGCCTTATGTGCTGAGCCAGCGGCACGGCGCGTATCTGCGGCTCGGAGCGGCGGGGGGCGAGGCGCGACGGCTCGACGAGGAGACGGAGCGGCTCCAGGCCGAGGCCGCCGGCGGAGTGTCGCCGCCCGCCTTCATCCTCGACTCGGTGCTCCAGGCGGAGCGGGCGCTGCTGGGCAAGGCCGCTCCGGAACTGCGCCCGGCTCTGACCCGCCAGATCGACGCGCTCGTCGCTCTCCGAGCCGGCGCCTCTCCGGCGCCGGGCGTGTGGCGGCTGCCGGGAGGGGAGGATTATTACCGGCTGAGGCTTCGCTGCACCTCCGGCCTGGACGACGGGCCGCGGCAGATCGAGCGGCGGGTGGCGGAGGAGACGGCGGCCCTGCTGCGCCAAGCCGACCGGCTGCTCAAGGGCCTCGGCCTCGCCGGGGGGAGTGTCGGGGAGCGGCTTCGGGCGCTGAAGCGCCGTCCCGAACATGTTTATGCGAACGACGAGACAGGCCGCACCCGCGCCGTCGCCGGGATGAACGCGGCGCTGGCGCGGCTTCGGCCGCGCCTCGGCGAAGGGTTCGGTCCTCCCCTGGCAACCGCCGGCTCGGTGCGCAGGATGTCGGCCGCCGACGAGCGCGCCGGGAAACGCGGCTATCGCGATCCAACGGCCGATGCCTATTTTCCCGACCTCGCCGCCGTGGACGAACGGCCGGCCTGGACCCTGACGACCGTCGCCTATCATGAGACGATCCCGGGACATCTGCTGCAGCTCCGGCGCGAGGCGTTGGCCGCGCCCCACCCGCTGCAGGTGAGATATGCCCCGGGCTATGCGGAAGGGTGGGCGATCTACGCGGAGGCCCTGGCCGACGACATGGGGCTGCTGTCGCCGGCCGAGCAACTCGGCTTCATCCAGTCCATCCTGTTCCGGCTCGCCCGGGTAACCTGCGACATCGGCATCCACCTGCGCCGCTGGGACCGGGCGCGGGCGCTTCGCTATCTTGAGGACATTGTCGGGTTCGAGCTGTTCTTCCCGTTCGCGGTGGAGGTGGATCGCTACGCGGCGGAGCCTGCGGCATTCGCCGGCGACGCCATGGTGGCGCTGACGCTGAGGGGTCGAGGGCGCAAGGCGAAGCGGTCGGGTCGCCTGCGTGCGTTCCACGATGCCGTGCTCAACCGCGGTCCGCTTTCAGCCGAGGCGATCGAGTGGATGGACTGATCCTCTCCGTCATTGCGAGGAGCGCAGCGACGAAGCAATCCAGCAGCCTCGGGGGCCACTGGATTGCTTCGCTGCGCTCGCAATGACGAGACTATCGCCCTGGCGCACTCCCCAGCGCCTCGATCAGCTTGGCCATGTTCGCCATGTAGGTGGCGGTGGAGATGCCGATGACGGGCGTGTCCGTCGTATAGGGCGAGGTGTCGCTGGGGTCGCCGACATGGGTGGTGCGATAGTCGCCGGGCACCGGCTCGGCGGGACCGTCGCCCCGGTAAGGGTTGCTGGTCGCGCGCAGCGGGGTCGGCCACCAGCCCTGGGCGTTCAAGGAGCGGATCAGCTCGCGCGGGGCCGCCGTCACGGCGCCGGCGTTGAGGTCGGAGCCGACCATTCCGCCGCCGATGAAATAGCGGGGCACGGGTTCCGGATCGGGCGCGAGGAGAGGCGAGCTCTTGGCGAGCTCGGCGGGAGACGTCGTCAGCAGCGCGTCATATTGGCGCCGAAGCTTCGCCACGTCGACGTTGCGGAAGGCGGAAGAGTGGCCGAGCGTCGCTTCCGGGCTGTAGTCCCATTAATATTCGCCGTTGACGACGTTGGAGCCGCGGCGGTGGACGTAGATCGGCCGGTTGGTGCCGATTTCGACGAAGGTCGGGAAAGCGCGGCCTTGGCGCGGCTCGGGAAGGCGAACCGATTCCAGCCAGGTAAGGGCTTCCGGGATTCGGGCGAGGAAGCGGCGGTCGCCGGTCATGCGGTAGAAGTCCATCAGCTGCTCGACGTTGGACCCGGTTGTCGCGGTGTGGAGGGCGTTGGGCTCGTAGCTGCGCGCGGCGGCGGGCTTGAGGTCGAGCGTATATTGAAGCGCCCAGCCGGGCTGCGGGGCGCCTTGCTGGGTCAGCAGGTAGATGTTCATTCCGCGGTGGATGGCGGCAAGGGCGCGGGTGTCGCCGAGATGGCGGTAGACCATGGTCAGGAACTTGACGTTCTCGGCGGCCACGTCGTCGTTGAAGGTGATGTAGCTTTGATAGGCCGGATAGTTGGGATCGTAAGGCCAGCGCTGCGGCCAGCCGCCGCTCGGATACTGGCTCTCGAGCACGAAATTCACCGCCCGCTCCAGCGCCGGCCGATATTTCGGATCCATCTTTTCCAGGTAGAGGCGAAGCAGGAACTGGGCGCTTTCCGAGGTCCCCATGTCGTCGAACGTGGCGTTGTCGGCATAATGTTGGAATTCCTCCATCCGCCACGCATTCTTGCCGGTCGTCTCGTACCAATGCTTCGTCGACGAGGGGCCGGCGAAGTCGATGAAGTAGTTCCAGCCGCCGCTTCGGTGCTGGCCCCAGATCAGGGCGCCGCCGACCTTCTCGGCCGCCTGATAATAATATTCGTCGCCGGTGGCGTGATAGGCGTCGAGGAAGAGGTGCCCCATGGTGGCGGTACCCGGGGGCTGCACCCAGATCATGCTCGGCTTCGCCTCGATCTCGCCCCAGCGGCGGGACATGTCGGGAAGGTAGGACCAGACGTAGCCGCCTTTGGTCGAGGCCTTCTCGACCATGAAGGTCGTCGCCCGCTTCATCGTCCGCTCGATCTCGGAGCGGCTCTGAGCGCCCGCGGGGGCGGCGAGGCCGAGGAGGAGCAGGATGGCGGCGATCAGTCTCATCTTCACTCGAACAATCCCTTCTTGCGGGCCCAGGCGAAGAACAGATCCTGCCAGCCCTCTACCGTTTTTCCCTTGGCGAGGCGAAGGCCGAAGCCGTGGCCGCCGTCGGCGAAAAGATGGGTTTCGACCGGCACCTTCTTCGCCAGCAGGGCCGCTCGGAGCAGCAACGTATTCTCGACCACGACGGACGCATCGTCCTCGGCATGGAGGAGGAAGACCGGCGGGGCGTCGGCGGGAACGTTGAGGTGCGGCGAATGCGCGCGCTCACGCTCCGGCGTGGCGTTCTCGCCGACCAGGTTCCTGCGGGAGCCCGCATGGGCGGTCGGCAGGGTCATGGACATGACCGGATAGATCGGCGCCGCCAGATCGGGGCGGGCGGAGAGCCGGTCGGCCGGGTCGACCGGCGCGTAGACCTTCGCATCGAAGCGGGTCATCAGGTCCGCGCAGAGGTGGCCGCCGGCGGAGAAGCCCATCGCGCACACGCGCCTGGGATCGACGCGATAGCGAGAGGCGCGGTGCCGGATGAGGCGCATCGCCCGCTGCGCGTCCTGGAGCGCAGTGTCCGGCCCCGCCGCCCAGCCTTCGTGGGGAAGGCGGTAGAAGAGGACGAAAGCGGTGATCCCGCGGGCGGCAAGGAGCCGCGCCATCTCATAGCCTTCCTTGTCGATGACGACCCAATTGTAGCCGCCGCCGGGCGTGACCAGCACCGCCGCGCCGTTCGGGCGCGAGGGGCGGAACACGGCCATTCGCGGCCGGCTGATGCCGAAGACGTAGCGGTCGTTATAGGCCGGATCCTTGCTTCGCTCCTTGACCGTCTCGACCGGAAGCTTCGCCGGGGCGCCCGGCGCTCCGCCGGGCCACAGGTCGATCGTCTCCGTCGGCTCCGGCACGGCGATGTGCGGCGAGTCCGGCGTGGCGGGGGCGCGGGTCTGCGCCGCTGCGCGCCCGGCGAGGCCGAGCGCGAGGGTGCCCAGCAGGGCGGTGCGGCGGTCGATCTTCATTCGAGGGCCCGATACGTGAAGTTGGAGAAACGCGCCTCGCCCTGTCCGGCGGAATAGAGGCCCGGCCGGAGCATCAGGAAGCCGCCTCGGACATTGTGGTGGTAGCCGGACACCTCCATCCCGCGGTCGAAGCGGCGCCAGGTGCGGCCGCCGTCGCCACTCGTGTCGCAGGTGACGATATGGCGGTCGTTGGTCACCCTTATCCGCATCCGCCGGCCGTGCGGATTGGCCGGGCGGCCGCGCTCGATACCGTATTGGTGGGTGACGAAGCGGGTCTCGTCGAAGCCGAGCCCGCAATAGAGGCGCTCGTCGTAGAAGAGGATCAGGCCCGCGACTCCGCCCGGATCGATCTCCACGTCCGCCTCGAACCTATAGGCCTGGTCGCCCGCGATGAGGAGCAAGGGCGAGGAATCGGAAGGCGCCTTGCCGCGCGCCCTGAGCACGAGCTTGTTCTTCTCCACCCGGGCGCGCGAGCGTTCGTCGGGCGCGGGCTTGAAGAAGTTCCACTTGCTGCCGAGCGCGAGCGCCGAGAAGTCGTCCGACAAAGGCTGGCCATGCGGGACGGCCCGGCCGCCCTTGGGCTTGGGAAGCGGCTTCGACAGGTCGCCGCCGGTCATCCTGAACCAGCCGTCGGGCGTCCATTCGACGCCGTCGAGCAGGGTCTGGCGGCCGAGCGTCCAATAGCCGTTCTCATAGCCGTGATAGACGGTCCACCAGTCGCCGCCCGGACCTTCGACGAGGGTGGCATGGCCCCTCGACCACCAGCGCTCGCGCACATCGGCGGTGCGCACCAGAGGGTTGTCGGGATGATTCTCCCAAGGGCCGTGAATCGAGCGCGAGCGGGCCGCGATCACCATGTGGCCGGTGGGCGGCCCCGCCGTGCCCCCGACCGCCGTGACCAGGTAGAAATAGCCGCCGTGGCGGGTGATCTTCGGGCCCTCGGGCGAGAAGCCCTCGACGATCCAATCGGGCGGATAGCGCCAGGGGTCGTAGACATGCTCGGGCTCGCCGATCCGCGACAGCCCGTCGTCGGAGAGCCGGACCCGATCGCCGCCGGACAGGAAGAGCCAGCGCGAGCCGTCCTCGCCGACGGCATGGCCCGGATCGATATGCTTGGGCAGCTTCAGGTCGATCGGATCGCTCCACGGTCCCTCGATCCTGTCCGCCCAGATGACGTAGCTGGTGTTCGGCGACGCCTTCACCGGCACGTAGAGGAAATAGCGGCCGTTGTGCTTGATGAGCTCGGGCGCCCAGACCGAGCCGATGTTGCGGGTGAGGGCGGCGGCGATGGGCCGCCAGTTCACCAGGTCCCGGCTGTGCCAGATGACCAGACCCGGATAGGAATCGAAGGTGGAGAAGGTCATGTAATAATCGGCGCCATCCTTCAGGATGGTCGGATCCGGATGGTCGCCGGCGACGATCGGGTTGAGGAAATTACCGTCGCCGAGGTCCGCCTTGCGCTGCCCTTCGTAGCCTTTGCCCCAGCGCGTCTGGCCGGGAGGATTGAGCGGGGAGGAAGCGCGGGAGCCCTGCGGCAATAGTACCGCCGGCAGCATCGCCGCGGCACTGCCCGTGATGGCGCCGGCCAAGGCGGTGCGGCGATCGATCTGCATCACGCCCCGTCATTGCGAGCGAGGCGAAGCAATCCAGTGCGGCCTCCGAGCCCCGCTGGATTGCCGCGTCGCGTCGCTCCTCGCAATGACGCCTCCATCACAAACTAGAATTTGAAACGGCCGCCCACGTCGAACTGCCGGCCGGTATGGTGATAGACGCTCAGCCGGTCGGCGGCGCTATCGATATACTGGTCGGTATATTCGTCGGTGAGGTTGATGGCCTCGAAGGTCAGCGAGAATTTGTCGTTGATCTTGATCGAGGCCGCGGCGTCGATGTTGATCGAGCCGTGCGTTCCTTCCACGTCGTTGAAGGTCGGCTGGCCCGAATTCGGGTTGAACACCGGCCCGGCGCCGGGCGCCACGCCGTTGCGCCCCGGCACCGCGGTCAGGTAGCCCGAGCGGTAGGAGACCGAGCCTCGAAGCGAGAACCTTTCGTCCTCGTAATAGAGGGTGGCATTGGCGCTGTGCTTCGACAGGTTGACCAGCGGCCGGGTCACCGACGGAGCGTTGGCGGCGGTGGCCAGCGGGTAGGTGATGTCCGACTTCACGAAGGTGTAATTGGCCTGGATGCCGACGTTCGAAAGCAGGCCGGGGAGGAACCGGAAGGGCGCCTGGACTCCGATCTCGAAGCCCTTGAGCGAGCCGCCTTCGCTGTCGATCGGCTGGGTCACCGTGAACAGGTCGGTGGGCTGGACATTGGTTCCGGTGAGCAGCGAGTCGGGGAGGCCGAGCTGGTTGAAGGGGATCTGCTGCGTCGTGGTCGCGACGAAGCTAGAAATGTCCTTGTAGAACAAGCCGACGACGAGCGCGGATTCGCGGGCGAAATAATATTCGAACGACAGATCGTAGTCGGTCGCCTTGGTCGGGTTGATGAAGGGGTTGCCCAAGGTCAGGGTGCGGTTGCCGCCGCTGATGGAGAAGGAGCCGCCGGGGTTGACGGTGGCGATGTTGGGCCGGGCCATGACCTTCGCCGCCGCCGCTCGGAAGATGAAGTCGGGCGTGACGTTGAGGCTGAGATTGGCCGACGGCAGCCAGTTGTCGTAGGTCCGGGTTACTTCGATCAGGGTGTAGCCCGGCGGCGGTCCGCCGTTCTGGTACCCGGTCGAGGTCTGCCTGGTCTCGACGTAGCGCAGGCCCGCATCCGCGCGCAGCCGCATTCCCCCGATCTCCGTATCGAGAACCGCCTGGGCGAAAGCCCCGAGATCACGCTCGTCGACGGTCGTGAAGTTGCCGCGCGCGCTGGCATTGGTGATGCCGGTGAGAGCGAAACGGCCGGTGTTCGAATAGATGCCCAGCGTGTTGGCGAAGGCGTCGAGGTTCGGCACCACGAAGGTCGCAGGGGTTCCGTTGAGGGGCGTCTTCGAGCTGAACGAATAGAGGCTGGAGAGCGGGCCGAGCTGCCCCACCGGCACCAGGCCGGCGACGTCGGTCTCGCTGGTGCGGCGATACTCCTCCGACTCGTAGCCATATTTCTTGTAGTCCCCGCCGGCCCGAAGGGTGAGCGCCTCCGTGACGTCGAATTCGACCTGGGCACGCGCCACCTTGAAGGTGTTGTCGACATATTGGGGACGCAGCCGGATCTCGCCTAGGATGAAGCTCGTCGGGTTGGTGACGTCCAGGCTGCCGTAGTTGAAGGTCGGATTGCGGCCGTTGGTGAAATCGTAGCTGTAGCCCTGCACGTTCAGCGCATCGAGGGCGATCGTCGTCTGGATGGGGTTCGAGAAGTCGGACCGTGAATAACCGGCCAGCAGGTCGAGGCGGAGGCGCTCGCCGAATTCCTGATGGAGGGACCCGGTATATTGCTGGAACTTCGTCTGGAGCTCGTCGAACCGGGATTCCACCCGGACGTCGACATTGTTGAACCTGCCGGCGACGAGGCTGTTGGTCGAATCGACCTGCGCGCCCGGCAGGATCACCGTTTGCGGCTTGCCGGTGCCGGAGCGGCTGAACGATATAGCCTCCAGATATTGTTCGGCGCGGTTCGACTTGAAGTCCGCGTAGAGCGCGTCGAGGGTTAGCAGGGTGCTGTCGGCCGGCTGGAACTGGAGCGAGCCGGTCAGGCCGAGCCGTTCGGTCGAGTAGCGGTAGCTGTCGTAGCGCGGGATTCGCGGGTGGAAGAAGGCGAAGCCCTGGGTGGCGCCGGCCGGAAGAGTGGAGGCCGGGGCGAAGCCGCCATTGTCGGTTCCCCGCTCCCAGCGGACGGTGGACGGCCCCTCCTCGCGAATGCCGCGCTCGCTATAGGCGGCGGAGAGTAGGATCCCGATCTTCCCGTCCGCGAACTTGGCCGACATGAGGGCGGCGAGGCGGGGGTCGATGGCGGTGGAGAGGTCGTTGTAACCGAGCTGTGCCGAGCCGGCCAGGGTGAAGTCATCCCGATAGTCGAACGGTCGCGCCGTCACCAGATCGACGGTGGCGCCGAGCGAGCCCTCCTCGACGTCGGCCGAAGCGGTCTTGCGAACCGTGATGGAGTTGAACAGTTCGGAGGCGAAGACGTTGAAATCGAAGGCTCGGCCGCGATTGGCGCCGCCGCTCGAATCGGCGCCGCCGGTGGTGGAGAGGCCCTCCATTCCGTTGATCCGGACGCGCGTGAAGATCGGGCCCAAGCCGCGCACGGTGATGTTGCGCCCTTCGCCCTGGTCGCGGGTGATGGCGACTCCGGGAATGCGCTGGATGGATTCCGCGAGATTGTTGTCCGGAAAGTCGGCGATGTCCTCGGCCTTGATGACGTCGATGATCCCGGTCGCTTCGCGCTTCTCGCTGAGGGAGCGGCGAAGCGAGGCGCGGAAGCCGGTGACGACGATATCTTCGGAAGTCTGCTCCTCGGTCGCTTCGACGGGCGCGGCCCCGTTGTTGGCGGCGGCGTCATCGGCATTGGGAACGCCGTCGCCGTCGGCGCCTTGCGGCGACGTCGGAGGCAGGTTGGTTGCGTCCTGGGCGTGAGCGGGGGCGGCGAGGGCGAGGGCGAGCACTGTGCCGGAAACGGCGCCCAGCATGTGCCGGAAGACCTGAGCCCGTCCGAAAAGTCGATCCGAAACCATGGCGATGAACCTCCCTGTTCGACGGGAACCCGCCGCCCCGTTGCTGACACCGGTGTCTAAATCCGGCGCGAAGGTGGCGGCTCGGGCCGCGTTCGGGAGGTCGGAGCGCGCGGGCGCGTCTTTGTCCTCTCAGGATCGCTCCGCTATGGCTGCGAAGTCGCCCCTACCGGCCCCTAAGTAACCGGTGTCATGGGTCTGCCGCGACGGCATGGGCCTGTCAACCCCGCACCCGGATCTCAGGTCCCGGGCTGGACGTAGGGCACCCGGGCGAAAAGCTCGCGCTCCCACCGGCGCGGATCGGCGATGGCGGCGCTTTTCCTGTCCCAGACCATCGTCGTGCGTTCGGGAAGGCGATAGGCCGGCCAGCGGGGAACGCCGGGTGTATTCGGGTTCCCGCGCCGAGCGAAAGCCGTGAAGGCCTTCATCATCGCCTGGCTGAGCCCCCGCGCCTCCGCGCCGGTGCCGGTGTAGGAGCCCGGCGAGTCGAGCGTTCCGAAGGCGAGGGCGATATCCATCGTATGCGGCGCGCCCCGGCGCGGCTGGGTCGGCGACTGGAAGTCGAGTTGGTAGACCCAGGTCGGCGCCCCCGCCTGCGCTCGCGCGTCCGCCTCGACGACCTGGCCGGGCCAGCTTCGGCCCGCCGTGGTGGCGGCGTAGAAGATCCGCTCCGGGCTCCAGTCCGGGAAGCGCCGGCGATATTGCGAAACGACCCACTCGGGATGGATGTCGACCCGAAGCTCGGGCGCCATTCGCTCGGCAAGGTTCTCCCAGCCGAGGGTGCGCACCTTCTCGCTGTCGGGATCGATGAAGGCGCGGGTCTCGTCGCGGGTGTTGCCCAGGATCATCGGAATGGTGTTCGACTGCGGGTGCGGGTCCGGCCAGAAGGGGTGGCGGGTGAGCCACTTCATGTCGAGCACGGGGCCCATGTAGACCGGGCCGCCGAGGATCGGATCGGTCGCGGCGAGGGCCTCGACGAGGCGCTCCGCGGGCAGGGTCGGGAGTTCGGCGGGGGCCGCCTTGAGGGCGGCGAGATAGGCTTTGGCCCGGGCGGTGGCGTTGAGCGGGCCGGAGGCGGTGACCTGCTGGCCGCTCATCGTGATCGCCCGGTGGAACAGGCCTTTCGCCGCGGGCATGCCCATCATCGTGGCGATCTTGGCGCCGCCGCCGGACTGGCCGAAGACCAGGATGCGGGAGGGATCGCCGCCGAAAGCGGCGATGTTGGAGCGAATCCACCGCAGGGCCAGGACAAGGTCGAGCTGGCCCGCATTGCCGCTGTCCGGGAAGCGCGGATCGAGGCGGGCGAGGTAGAGATAGCCGAAGGCGTTGAGGCGGTGGTTGACGGTGACCGTCACGACATCGCCGTCGTTCGCCAGGAATCGCCCGTCGTTGACAGGATCCGCAACCGACCCGGTCGAATAGGCCCCGCCGTGGAAATAGACCATGACCGGCCGCTTGCCGCCGGCGCGCGCTTCGGGGGTCCAGACGTTGAGGAACAGGCAGTCCTCGCTCATCGGCCGGTAGCGGCCGCCCCGCTGCGGCGAGGAGGGGCCGTAGTCCGTCGCCGCCGCCACTTCCCGCCGGCGCGGCGGAGGCTTCGGCGCCTGGAAGCGCTCGGCGGTACCGTAGCGAACGCCGCGGAAGACGCAGACGCCGCCCTCGCGGGTGCCGCGGACCGGGCCGAGACTGGTGGCGACCTCTGGATCCCCCTGGGCGAAGGCCGGCGCCGCCGCCAGAGCGCCCGTGCCGGCCAGGAACAGGCGGCGGCTGATCATCGCCGGACGTCGAGCCCGCCGGCCATGAACGCCTCGATGTCGCGAACCCCGAACAGGCTGAAGTCGCCGGGGAGCGAATGCTTGAGGCAGGTCAAGGCGAGGCCGGAGCGGACGGTCCATTCCAGGTCGCGGCCGGTGCGGACGCCGTGGAGGACCCCGGCGGCGAAGGAGTCGCCGGCGCCGATCCGGTCGACGATCCCGGCGACGACCACTTCCTCGGTCTGGGCGGCGCCGTCCGGAGTGTCGATGCGGGCGGCGATGCGGTGGCGGTCGGCGTCGTCGACGTGGCGGGCGGTGGAGGCGATCATCTCGAGGTTCGGGAAGGCGCCGAAGGCGGCCAAAGCGGCCTCGCGGCGGCGGTCCGCGCCCTCGCCGCTGAACGTCTTGCCGAGCAGAAGCGAGATGTCGCGGTGGTTTCCGAACAGGATCCGAGCCCTCGCCACGAGCCGGGTCAGGATGGTTTTGGGATCGCTGTCCCACGCCTCCCAGAGCTGGGCGCGGTAATTGCCGTCGAACGAGATGGGGATTGCGAGCCGCCCGGCCGCCTCGGCCGCCGCGACCGCGGCCTCCGCCGATCGCGGCCCGAGCGCGGGCGTGATTCCGGACATGTGCAGGAGGCCGACGCCCCGGAGCAGATCGTCCCAGTCGAAATCGCCCGCGGCGGCCCGGGCGAAGCTGCTGTCCTGGCGGTCGTAGAAGATTTCCGAGGCGCGCAGGCCTGCGCCCTGGGTAAGGAAATAGAGGCCCATCCTGCCCGGGGTCCGAGCGATCGCGGAGACGTCGAGGCCGTGGCGGCGCACCTCGCGAAGCGCGGCCTCGCCGAGCGCGTTGTCGGGGAGGCACGTCACCATCTTCACCCGATGGCCGAGATTGGAGAGGGCGACCCCGACATTGGCCTCGGCGCCGGCGACGTAGACGTCGAGATGCGGCTTCTGGAGCATGAGCTCGCGCCCCGGCGCGGTCATGCGCAGGAGGATCTCCCCGAAGCAGGCGACGGTGCCGGTCATCGCGCCAGCCACCCGCCGTCGACGGCCAGGATGTGACCGTTGACGTAATCCGAGGCGGAGGAGGCGAGGAACAACGCCGCTCCGCCGAGATCGGACGGGTCGCCCCAGCGTCCGGCGGGGATTCGTTCCACTATCTGCCGGTTGCGGTTCTCGTCGGCCTGGAGGGCGGCGGTGTTGTTGGTGGCGATGTAGCCGGGCGCGATCGCGTTGACGTTGAGGCCCTTGGCCGCCCACTCGCAGGCGAGCAGCTTCGTCAGGCCCGCCACGCCCGATTTGGACGCGGTGTAGCTCGGCACCCGGATCCCGCCCTGGAAGCTCAGCATCGAGGCGATGTTGATGATCTTGCCCCGGCCCCGGCCGATCATGTGCCGTCCCGCCGCCTGGCACAGGAAGAAGACGGATTTCAGGTTGGTGTCGATCACCGCGTCCCAATCCTCCTCGCTGAAATCGACCGCGTCGGCGCGGCGGATGATTCCGGCATTGTTGACCAGGATGTCGAGCCCGCCCAGCTCGGCAAGCGTCTGCTCGACGACATCCTGCACCGGGGCGATGGTGGAGAGGTCCGCCGCGACGAGGGCGGCCCTGCGGCCGGCGGCGCGGACGAGGTCAGCGGTCTCGTCGGCGCTGGACCGGCCGACGAGGGCGACGTCGGCGCCCGCCCGGGCGAGCGCGACAGCGATGCCCTGGCCGATTCCGGTATTGGCGCCGGTGACGATGGCGACCCGCCCGGTGAGATCGAAGATGTTGGTCATTGTCGCTCCTTAACCGTCATCCCGGCGAAAGCCGGGACCTCGTGGAGATTGGCCGCAGAATCTTTTCGACCCGAGGTCCCGGCTTTCGCCGGGATGACGGGGAACGCGTCCTCACTGCAGCTGGCAGATGTCGAGGACGTTCATGTCCGTATAATCCTGGTTCTCGCCGGCCATCGCCCAGATGAAGGCATAGGCGCGGGTGCCGGAGCCCATGTGGATCGACCAGGGCGGGCTGATCACCGCTTCGTCGTTGGCGATGACGATGTGCCGCATCGCCTCGCCCTCGCCCATATAGTGGAAGACGCGATCGTTCTCGCCGTCGAGCTCGAAGTAGAAATAGATCTCGCTCCGGCGCTCGTGGATGTGCGGCGGCATCGTGTTCCAGACGCTTCCCGGCTTGAGCACGGTCAGTCCCATGACGAGCTGGGCGCTGTCGCATACGCCCGGGATGACGAGCTGGTAGATGGTGCGCTCGTTCGATTCCTCGAGGCTTCCGCGCTCGAGCGCATTGGCCTGGGCGATCTCCAGCTTGCGGGTGGCGAAGGCTTTGTGGGCCGGGCAGGAGGCGAGGTAGAATTTGGCGCCGGCGCCGGCGAAGCTCACCTCCTTGGCGCCCATGGTGACGTAGAGGCAGTCCTTGTTGCCGAGCTCGAACGACTCGCCGTCGACGGTGACGGTGCCGGGGGTGCGCCCGACATTGACGATCGCAAGCTCGCGCCGCTCCAGGAACGGGTGGCCCGCCGCCGACGGCGGCTCGGTCTGCGCCGGGAGCGCGACCGGAGCGGCGCCGACGAGGACGCCGCCGATCACGAAGCGATCCGCGTGGGTGTAGTTGAGGACGCATTCGCCTTCGCGGAACAGGTCCTGGATCAGGTAACGGTCGCGAAGCTCCTCGTTGGAGACGCACTCCATCATGTCGGGGTGGGTGGCGTAATAGGTGCGATCGAACATGGGGGCTCCGTTCAGAAGGTGTAGTTCGTCATCCCGGCGGAAGCCGGGATCTCGTCGAGAAAGGCCGCGGCGCCTTTGCGGCCTGAGGTCCCGGCTGTCGCCGGGATGACGGTTGGGGTCATGCCGCCACCGCCTCTGCCGCATCGAGCCGGTACGCCCGCTTCACCAGGCCGTAGGTCAGCTCGTGGGCGAGCTCGGCGGCTTCCCAGTCCTGCAGCCGGCCTTCCGCCACCAGCCGTGCCAGGAAGGCGCAGTCGACGCGGCGGGCGACGTCGTGGCGGGCCGGAATGGAGAGGAAGGCCCGGGTGTCGTCATTGAAGCCGACGCTGTTGTAGAAGCCCGCCGTCTCCGTCGTCATCTCGCGGAAGCGGCGCATGCCTTCGGGCGAATCGTGGAACCACCAGGCGGGACCGAGCTTCAGGCACGGATAATGGCCGGCCAGCGGGGCGAGCTCGCGGGCATAGGCGCTCTCGTCGAGCGTGAAGAGGATGATCGACAGGCGGGCCTCGTTGCCGAACCGGTCCAGCAGCGGCTTGAGCGCGTTCACATAATCGGTCCGGGTCGGGATGTCGGCGCCCTTGTCGCGGCCATAGTCGCGGTGGAGCCGGCGATTGTGGTTGCGCAAGGCCCCGGGGTGGATCTGCATCACCATCCCGTCCTCGAGGCTCATCGCCGCCATCTCGGTCAGCATCTGCGCCCGGAAGGTCTCCGCCTCGCGCGGCGACCAGCTGCCGTCGACGATCCGGCCGAACAGGGCTTCCTTCTCCGGGCGGGAGAGGTCGGCGGTGCGCGCGGTCGGGTGGCCGTGGTCGGTGGCGGTGGCGCCCGCGGCTCGGAAATCGGCGCGGCGCTTGCGGTGGGCGGCGAGATAGCCGGTCCAGCTGTGCACGTCCTCCCCGCTCAGCGCCGCGAAGGCGGGGAGGGCGGCGGCGAAATCCTCATGCTCGGGATCGATCACCGCGTCCGGCCGGTAGGTGGTGACGACCCGGCCGGGCCAGCCGGACTGTCGGATGGCGGCGTGGTGGACGAGGTCCTCGTGCGGCCCCTCGGTGGTCGCCAGGAGCTCGATGTCGAACCGGTCGAACAGCGCGCGCGGTCGGAAGGCGGGGGTGGCGAGGGCTTCGGCGAGGCGATCGTAATATAGATCCGCGGTGGCCGCCTCCAGCGCGACGTCGAGGCCGAAGACCTCGGCGAAGACCTGGTCGAGCCAAAGCCGCGAGGGCGTCCCACGGAAGAGGTGGTAATGGCCGGCGAACAGGCGCCAAGCCTCGCGCGGATCGGCGCTTGAGGGGCCGGCGCGACTGGGGACTCCCAGCGCCTCGAGCGGGACTCCCTGGCTGTAGAGCATCCGGTAGAGATAATGGTCGGGGGCGAGCAGGAGCGCCGTCGGATCGGTCCAGGGGGCGTCGGTGGCGAACCAGGCCGGATCGGTATGGCCGTGCGGGCTGACGATCGGAAGGCGGGCGACTTCGCCATAGAGGGCGCGGGCGATCGAGCGGGTGCTCGGATCGGCCGGGAACAGCCTGTCCGGATCGAGCTTCAGGGGCCGTGGCATTCGCTTTCCTAAACGCTTGAGCGCACTCCGGTCTCCGCCGGCTTCGCGATTCAGGCGGTAACCGGTGTCATGAAAAAAGGCAACCTTTGTCCGTCGGTCGCGCGCCGGTGGAAGGGGAGGCCTAGGAGTGGGAGAGGGGCCTGCCCGGCGGAGCCGCGACGGACGCCCTCTTCACCAGCCGCGACAAGAACAGCGATGGTTCCGCCACCTCGTCGTCGCTGTCGCCTTCGCTCGCCAGCAACTTCAGAGCCGCCGCCCGCGCCATCGAGACGATCGGCCAGCGCACGGTGGTGAGCGGCGGCCAGATGTGGCCGGCGATGGGCGTGTCGTCGAAGCCGACCACGGACAGGTCCTCGGGCACGTTCAGGTCGCGCTCGCGCGCCGCATGGACGATTCCGGCCGCCATCTCGTCGTTGCTGGCGAAGATCGCCGTCGGACGCGGAGACAGATCGAGCAGCTTCTCGGCGGCGGCGATCCCGGACTCGAACGTGTAATTGCCTTCCGCAATAAGGCTTCGCGGAAGCCTGATGCCGGCCGCGGCCAGCGCATCCTCGAACCCGAGGCGGCGCTCGGCGGCGGATCGGAAGCCGTGCGGGCCGGCGATGAGGCCGATCAGCCTGTGTCCCTGGGTGATCAGATACTGGACGGCGTCGGCGACCGCCTCGCGGTCGTTGGAAACGACCATATGATCGGGATCGTCGAGCTCGGCGGATCCCATGCGCACGTAGCGGCAGCCGAGCTCGTCGCACAGGCGGGCGATGGCGTCGTTCTCCGAGAGCGGCGGAAGGATGACGACTCCGTAGGGACGCTGGCGCTCGAGGAAGTGGCGGGCATCGTCGACCAGGGTGGAGGAGCCGCGGTCGACAGGGCGCACGACCATCGCGTAGTCCGTGCCCTGAAGCGCCTCTAGAATCCCCTGCTGCACGTTGAGCACCATCTGGGCGTTGGGATTGTCGTGGATGAGGCCGATCAGGAAGTTGGTTCGAAGCGCCAGCGCCCGGGCCTGCGGATTGGGCACGTAGCCGAGGTCTCGGATCACCGAGAGCACGCGGTCCCGGGTCTCGTCGTTGAGCAAGGGCGAGCGGTTGATCACCCGACTCACCGTCTTCTTCGAGACTCCGGAAAGCCTGGCGACGTCGTTGATCGTCGGCTTGCCGGTGCGGCTTCTGCCCTTGCCCGTGTCCTCTTCGGCTTTGCTGCTCAAGCGCGTCTCCTTGCCCTCGCTATACGCGGCGCCCCGGCGGAAAGCCAAGGCGTGCCCCGCCGTCACGTCCGTCATCCCGGACCCGATCCGGGATCCATGAACACCGCCGCCGGCCAGCCGGGCACGGCCGTGTTCATGGATTGCGGCTTTCGCCGGAATGACGAAGCGCCTTGTCCGAAGCTCTCCGAGCGACTATTTGACACCGGTTACCAGATGACTCAAGCCGAACTCCTCGAAGCGGCGGCGCCCGATCGCGCGCTGCTCCACCTCGACCCGCGCGACGATGTCGCGGTGGCGCTGACGACGCTCGCTCCGGGAGCTCGGGTCGAAGCGGGGGGATTCGCGGTCGAGCTTCGCGACGAGATACCCAACGGGCATAAGGTGGCGCTGCGCGACATGGTGGCCGGCGAAACCGTGCGCAAATATGGCTGGCCGATCGGGATCCTGACCGCCGACGTGGCCGCGGGCGGGCATGTCCACAGCCACAACCTCTCCACCTTGCTGAGCGGGGTCGAGGGCTATTCATACCGGCGGCTGCCGGCCGGGCCGCTCCGCGGAGAGGCCCATTCCGGCCCCCTGGCCGACTCCCCGGCCGGCTTTCTGGGCTATCGCCGCCCCGACGGCCGGGTCGGCACCCGCAACGAGATCTGGATCCTGCCCACGGTGGGCTGCGTCGGCCGGACCGCTCAGAAGATCGCCGCCATCGCCAATGCCCGCCACTCCGGCGCGGTCGACGGAGTCCACGCCTTTTCCCACCCGTTCGGCTGCTCGCAGCTCGGCGACGATCTCGCGGGCACCCGCTCCGTCCTGGCGGCCCTGGCCTGCCATCCCAATGCCGGCGGAGTGCTGCTCGTCGGGCTGGGCTGCGAATCGAACCAGCTCGACCGGCTCCTGGGCGAGATACCCGAAGCCCTTCGGGGACGCGTCCGGACGCTGAGGGCGCAAGGCGTCGAGGACGAGCTTGAGGAGGGATTGGCCCTGATCGACGCGCTCGTCGCCACCGCGTCGCTGTCGAAGCGGCAGCCGGTCGGCTTCGGCGAGCTGGTTCTGGGCCTGAAATGCGGCGGCTCGGACGGCTTTTCAGGGCTCACCGCCAACCCGCTGGTCGGCCGGATGGCGGACCGCGCCGTCGCGGCCGGCGGAAGCGCGATCCTCAGCGAGATACCGGAAGTCTTCGGCGCCGAGCGGCTGCTGATGGCCCGGGCCCGGGACGAGCGCGTGTTCGACGGCATCGTCGGGCTGGTCAACGACTTCAAGCGCTACTTCCTCGCCAGCGGCCAGCCGGTCTCCGAAAACCCGTCGCCGGGGAATATCGCCGGCGGGATCACGACGCTCGAGGAGAAGTCGCTCGGCGCGGTTCAGAAAGCGGGGCGTGCGCCGGTCGACGACGTCCTTCGCTACGGCGAGCGGGTGAGGCGGCGCGGGCTGACCTTGCTCGAGGCGCCGGGGAACGACGCCGTCTCGTCGACCGCCTTGGCGGCGGCGGGGGCGACGTTGATCCTGTTCACCACCGGGCGCGGAACGCCGCTCGGCTTCCCGGTGCCGACCCTGAAGATCGCGTCGAACAGCGATCTGGCGCAACGCAAGCGCGGCTGGATCGATTTCGATGCCGGGCAGGTGCTTCAAGGCGGGATCGAGCCGGCGGCGGACGCGCTGGCGCTCAGGATCGCCGCGATCGCTTCGGGCGAGGAAACGGCGGCCGAGCGCAACGGCGAGCGGGAGATCGCGATCTGGAAGCGCGGCGTCACTTTGTGAGCGCCACCGGCATCGTTCATTTCGGACCGGGAGCTTTCCACCGGGCGCACCAGGCGGACTATGTCGACCGGCTGCTCAGGCACGATCCGCGCTGGGGCATAGCGGCGGTTTCGCTGCGCTCGCCCGGCACCGTCGAGGCCCTGAAGCGGCAAGGCGGGCGCTACACGCTCGCCATATTGGATGCCGAGACGAGCTTTCGCACGCTCGCCGCTCACACCCGCTTCTTCGGGCCGGGCGAAGGGGAGGGGGTGCGCGCGATGCTTCGCGACCCGGCGGTGCGGATCGTCTCCAGCACCGTGACCGAGAAGGGCTATTGTCTCGGCGGCGACGGAACTCTCGATCTCGGCCACCCCGACATCGTCCACGATCTTCGCGATGCCGAACGTCCGCTGAGCCTGGTCGGCTGGCTCGCTCTTGGCCTTCGCGACCGGCGGGAAGCGGGGGCGCCGCCGTTCACGCCCTTGTGCTGCGACAACATGGTCTCGAACGGCAAGAAGCTGCGCTCAGCCGTCCTCGCCTTCGCCTCGAGGCTGGACCCGGAGCTCGCCGCCTGGATCGGCGGGGAGGCGGTCTTTCCGGACGCGATGGTCGATTCGATCACTCCGGCGACCGGCGAGTCGCTTCGCAGGCGAGTTCGGGAGGAGGGGTTCGAGGATGAGATACCGGTTAGCCGCGAAGCCTACAGCGCCTGGGTCGTCGAGGACGTGCTTCCCCCCGGATCGCCCGATCTCGCCGCGGCGGGCGTGGTGCTGGCGCGGGACGTCGGCGCGTGGGAGCGGGCGAAGCTGAGGATCCTCAATGGCGCTCACTCCACCCTCGCTTATCTCGGGCTTCTGATCGGGCACGACACCGTGGCCGACGCGATGGCGGACGCGGTGCTCGCGGCCTTCGTCGAGCGGCTGGTGCGCGAGGACATCATCGCCTCGCTGGAGCCGTCGCCGCTCGACCTCCACTTTTATGCCGGGGAGATATTGGGCCGGTTCCGCAATGCGGCGATCCGCCACCTCCTGTCGCAGATCGCCTGGGACGGGTCGCAGAAGCTGCCCTACCGGCTGCTCGACACGATCGCCGAGGCGCGCTCGGCCGGGCGGCCGGTGGAGCGGCCGGCGATCGCGGTGGCGGCCTGGATGCTGTTCGTGGAGCGCCGGGCGCGAGCCGGCGTGGAGATCGTCGACCCGCTGGCGGAGCGGCTGGCCGAGGCGGGGCGGAGCGGCGATGTCGTGAGCGCGCTGCTGGCGCTCCGGCAGGTCTTTCCGGAAAGGCTGGCGGAGGATCCGGTGTTCCGCGACGCGGTCCAAGCCGCTGCCTCGGCGATCCGGGAGACGGGGCCGGCCTCCGCGCTCCGCGCCGCAGCGTCACCCTGAACCTGTTTCGCAGGTCCAGGCCGCCACCCGGGAGGCGGCTCATCGCTGGATGCTGAAACAAGTTCGGCATGACGGGCCGCGATGACGGAGGAAGCCTTGCGCCTTGCGCATGACACCGGTTTCCACTAGCATGCGCGAAAAGAGGCTTGAGGGGTCCCGTGGTGGATTTGCAGACTGCCGACCCGGCGACGATCGCCGGCCGCTTCCTTGCGGCGCGCCGCTCCGCCGGCGGGCTCGCCGACTATCCGGGCGGGTTGCCCGAGACTTTGGACGGTGCTTATGCCGTGCAGGACGAGGCGATCGCGTCGTGGGGCAAGCCGGTGATCGGCTGGAAGGTCGGCCGGATCAATCCGCCTTTGTCGGACCGCTACGGCGCCGACCGGCTGGCCGGCCCGATCTTCGCCGCCAAGACCCTCGCGGGCAATGGCGGCGTCCCGGACATGCCCGTCTTCGCCCAGGGCTTCGCCGCCGGCGAGGCCGAGTTCCTCCTTCGGGTCGGGCGCACTCCGCCGCGTGGCCAGGCAAGCTTCACCCTCGACGAGGCCGCCGGCCTGATCGAAGCCGTCCATGTCGGGATCGAGATCGCGAGCTCGCCGCTGGGGGCGATCAACAGGCTCGGGCCGGTCGCCGTGATCTCCGACTTCGGCAACAATAACGGCTTGGTAGTCGGCGCCGCGATCCCGGACTGGCGGTCGAGCGGCTTCGAGCAGTGGGAGGTGACGACCCTGCTCGACGGCGTGGAGGCCGGCATCGGCAGGGCCGCCGCCTTTCCCGACGGCGCGATCGGGGCGGCGCGGTTCCTGTTCGAGCTGATGGCGAGGCGCGGCATCGCCCTTCGGCCGGGCCAGTGGATCTCGTCCGGCGCCGTCACCGGAGTCCATGACGCCCGCCCCGGCCAGCGGGTCGAGGCTCGGTTCGGCGACGGCCACCGGGTCGCCTGCAACTTGAGCGCGGCGAGGCCGGAGGGCTACTAACCCGTCATCCCGGCGAAAGCCGGGATCCCGACGAAAAATTACATCCTCGCCTTTCACCCGCCGAGGCCCCGGCTTCCGCGGGGGTGACGAGGCGGCTAGTGCGCCCACTCCTTGGTCAGCACCTCCGCGCCTTTCCCGTCCCACTTGATCTCGAGCTTGCGCTGCTTCGCGTCGTACAGCTCGTAAATGACGAGGCCGTCGGCCTGGCGGCTCTCGATCACCCGGCCGGCCGGGAAGCCCCCGGCCGCCTCGCGCACCGCTTCGGGCGCGGCGGCGAGGGAGATGTCGCGCTGGGTCTCGACCACTCGCCAGCTCGCGCCTTCCTGCATTATGTCGAACTCGACTTCGGAGCCGTCGGCGAGCCTGCCGCCGACGTCGAAATAGCGGCGGCCCTCGCGAGTCTCCGCCTGCGCTTCGCCAGGGGTGAAGCCGGGCTGCGCGGCTTGGGCCGCCGCCAGCACCTCGGGCGGAACGTCGCGGAGCGGCACGTCGCTCTTCCCAGAGGTCGCGACCTGGTCCCGCGCCGATTCGCCTTGCGCCTGCGGAGCGGGCTGGCCGCAGGCGGAGAGGGCGTAAATAACGGGCGGCCAAAGCAATTTTCTCATCCCCGTCTCTCCTCCCGAAAGGCACTGCGCCATCGAGGCGGATTGTATATGACACCGGTTTCCACTACAAGGCGGCGCAAGGTGCCTAAAAAGGCGCGACGGAGGGTGTTGGGAATGGCCGAGACTATCGCGGAGGGCGCGCCTTCGCGCGCGACCAAGTTCGTCGGGGGACGCGTGCGATGGGGCATCTGCGCGCTGCTCTTCTTCGCGACCACGATCAATTATATCGACCGCCAGATGATCAGCGTCCTGAAGCCTACGCTTCAGGCCGAATATGGCTGGAACGAGACCACCTACGCCAACATCGTCTTCTCGTTCCAGCTCGCCTACGCGATCGGATACGTCGTCTTCGGTCGGCTGATCGACAAGCTCGGCGCCCGCTTCGGCTATTCGCTCGCCGCCACGATCTGGGGGCTGGCGGCCATGGCCCACGCTCTGGCCAACAGCGCGACTCACTTCATGATTGCCCGCTTCGCTCTGGGCCTCGGCGAATCGGGCAACTTCCCGGCGGGGGTCAAGGCCGTGGCCGAGTGGTTCCCGAAGAAGGAGCGGGCCTTCGCCATCGGCATCTTCAACGCCGGCGCCAATATCGGGGCGATCCTGACTCCGCTGATCGCGCCTTTCCTGGTCATCTGGTTCGGCTGGCGCACCGCCTTCCTGTTCACGGGCGCGATCGTCTTTATCTGGGTCGCCGTCTGGTGGACCGTCTACCGGCGTCCCCGCGAGAAGAAGAACCTTTCGGCGGCGGAGCTCGCCTATATCGAGAGCGATCCCGCCGACGCGCCCGGCGACGTCAAATGGCTGCCCTTGCTTCGCCACCGGCAGACCTGGGCCTATGCGATCGGCAAGTTCATGATCGATCCGATCTGGTGGTTCTTCCTGTTCTGGCTGCCGAGCTTCTTCGCGCAGGAGCATGGGCTGAACCTGCTCACCTTCGGCCTTCCGCTCGCCGCCATCTACATCATCTCCGACGTCGGCAGCGTCGGCGGCGGCTGGCTTTCGTCCAAGCTCATCCACCGCGGCTGGAGCGTCAACAAGGCGCGCAAGACGGCGATGCTGGTCTGCGCCCTTTGCGTCCCGCCGGTGATGCTCGCGCCGGGCGTGGAGAGCGTCTGGGGCGCCGTGCTCCTGATCGGCCTCGCCACCGCCGCCCACCAGGGCTTCTCGGCCAATCTCTACACGCTCCCGTCGGACCTGTTCCCGCGCAAGGCGGTCGGGGCGATCATCGGCATCGGCGGGACGATCGGGGCGGTCGGCGGAATGTTCATGGCCAAGTTCACCGGCTGGGTCCTCGACGCGACCGGCAGCTACATGCCGATGTTCGTCATCGCCGGCTCGAGCTATCTTGCCGCCCTGCTCGTCATCCACCTGCTGGTGCCTCGGATGGAGGAAGCCACGCTGCCCAGTGCATAGCGTGAACGGACCGGCCGGCGCCGGCGTCGTCATTGCGAGCCCTTCGACGCCGCCTGCGGCGGCGCTCAGATAAACTGGCGCTGCGCGGCAGCGACGCAATCCAGCGGCTCAGGCGCCCGGAGCTGGATTGCTTCGTCGCTACGCTCCTCGCAATGACGGAGTGACATGCCGCAGGATCCCGCTTTTTACCTCTTCGCCATTCCGGCGGTGCTGTTGATCGGGCTGGCTAAGGGAGGATTTTCAGGCCTCGGCGCCCTCGGCACCCCCCTTATGGCGCTCGGCATCGACGATCCGGTCAGAGCCGCGGCCATCCTCCTCCCGATCCTCATCGCCCAGGACGTGGTCGGGGTCGCCGCCTTCCGGAAGAGCTGGGATCGCTCGGTGCTGGCGGCCATGCTGCCGGGAGCCGTCGTCGGGATCGGCCTGGGCTGGCTGCTCGCGGCGCGGATTTCCGCCGATGCGGTGATGGCCGTGCTGGGCGCGATCTCGATCCTGTTCGGCGCCTACCGCCTCGTCGTGGAGCGGGGAGGGCGGATCGCCGCCTCGTCGGATTCATCGGGCTGGGTCGGCAGCCTGTTCGGGGTCGCCACCGGCTTCACCAGCCAGATCGCCCATGCCGGCGGGCCGCCTTTCCAGATGTGGGTGATGCCCAAAAGGCTCGAGCGCGACGTCTTCATCGGCACCTCGGCGATCTTCTTCGCCATCGTCAACTGGATCAAGGTGCCGGCCTATGTCGCGCTTGGCCAGTTCACGCTCGAAAACGCCCTCGCGACGGCCGTGCTTCTGCCCGTCGCGATCCTCGCCAGCCTCGCTGGGGTGAAGCTGGTGCGAAAGGTCTCGATGGAGCGCTTCTACACCCTCGTCTACGCGTTGATGATCGTCGCGGGCGGCAAGCTTCTGCTGGACGGGCTGGGCCTCGCCTGATCGTCAGCCGGGGAGGCCCGCGGGAATGGTCATCGTCGGCGCGGTCGGCATGGAGGCGAGGATCTGCGAGCTGATCGCGGCGGCGACGAGGTAGATCACGATCGACGCCACGATGATCGAGATCGTGTAGACGAGCGACCTGTCGGCGGGGACCTTCATCAGCACCGGAAGGCCCAGGTACAGCAAATAGAGGCTGTAGAGGGCGAGGATGCCGAGGATCGCGAGCACCGGGACGAGGTAGACTATGCCGACGACCCAGGCCGCCGTGCTGGAGTAAGCGGCGACCTTGAACGCCTTCACCTTGTCCTTGGTCCCGCCGAAGCTCGGCGCGAGCGCGTCGATGATCAGCGCCAGGACGTAGCAGCCGACGAGTGCCATCACATAGGTGAGGACCGCCTGCGCGACGAGAAAGCCGACCGGGAACGTGAAATAGGGCATCCCGAAAACGAGCAGCCCGATCAGCAGGCAGACCGGCGCGATCGCCGCGAGGATCATCACGTAATTCTTGTAGAGGCCGCCGATCGTCGCCGGCTCGGATTCGATGACCGGCCATTCGGTCTTCGGAGTCGTCAGGATGTTCTTCACCCGCTGGATGAGGGGCGCGTGAGCGCCCGTCGGGTTCGTGGCCATGATGTTCCCCCTGTTGCCCGCGAAATGAAGCATTTCCCTGCCCGAAACTCAACCGGCGAGAGGCGGCGGCGGTGCGGGCTTCAAGGCTGACGGGCGGGGGGCAGGGCGGTCCGATATGGTCGTCACCTGAACTTGTCTCAGGACCCGTCCTCCGCCCCCGCAGCCTCTGCACTGCAGGCTGAAACAGGTTCAGCATGACGGTCAGCGGATGCCGGGACGCGGCCGTCGCGTCGCCGCCGTCGCGCAATGGGGCACCGGAAGCGTTGCAACGCCGCGCCCGCCGTGCCACCCCGCCTCGATGGGAGCGGTCGAGATAGTCGGGCTGGCCGCCAGCCTCAGCCTGCTGGCCGGGTGGCGCCTCTACCTCTGCGTGTTCGTCACCGGGCTGGCGATGAAGACGGGCTGGCTGGAGCTGCCATCGCACCTCTCCGCACTCGCCGCGATCTCGAACCCGTGGGTCTTGGGTGCCGCCTTCACCGGCCTGGTGGCGGAGTTCTTCGCCGACAAGGTCCTGTGGCTGGACAGCGCCTGGGACGCCATCCACACCTTCGTCAGGCCGGTGGGCGGGGCCCTTCTCGCGCTCGCGGTCGTCGACGCCAGTGATCCTGTCTGGCAGATCGTCGCCTTCCTGCTCGGAGGCGGCGGGGCGCTGCTCACCCACAGCGCGAAGGCGAGCGCCCGGGCCCTCGTCAACGCCAGCCCAGAGCCGGTAAGCAACGTCGTCGTATCGAGCGCGGAAGACGTGGCCACCGGAGGGCTGCTCGCGCTCGCGGTCGCTTATCCGGTCGCCGCGGTCGGGGTGGCTCTGCTCCTGCTCGGCTTCGCGTTGCTGCTGCTCGTCCTGGCCCGCCGGGCGCTGAAGGCGCTGCTCCGGATGGGCAGGCCGGCCCGCTGATCTTCGCCGCGGACAGAGTGATGACACCGGTATCAACTACTGCTAAGCCACGATAATGATCAGTGCCGGCCTCCTCCTCCTCCTGGCTTCCGCCTCATCGCCCGCTCCGGCGGACCTCGTCGCCTTTCCCGGTGCCGAAGGGGCCGGGCGCCTGGCTAAAGGCGGGCGCGGCGGTCGGGTGATTCGGGTCACCAACCTGGACGATAGCGGCCCCGGCTCGCTGCGCTCGGCGATCGAGGCGAAGGGGCCGCGGACGATCCTGTTCGACGTCGGAGGCACGATCCGGCTCAGGAAGCCGCTCGTCATCCGCAACGGCCAGGTGACGGTGGCGGGGCAGACGGCACCGGGCGGCGGAATCACCGTCCGCGACCGTGTGTTCGAGATCGCGGCGGACGATGTCGTCGTCCGCTACATCCGCGCCCGCCTCGGCGACGAGAGCCGGGCCGAGAGCGACGCCTTCACCATTTCGCGCGGCCGGCGGATCATCGTCGACCACGTCTCGGCCAGCTGGTCGATCGACGAGACCTTGTCGGCGGGCTCGCCCTACAGGGGCCCGCAGGACGATCTGCGCGACGTGACGGTGCAATGGTCGATCATCTCCGAATCGCTGAAGAAGTCGGTCCATGCCAAAGGCGATCACGGCTACGGCTCGCTGATCCGCGGCGCCCGCGGCGCCAGGATGAGCTTCCACCACAACCTGTGGGCGCATCACGCCGCGCGCATGCCCCGGCCGGGCAATTACCTGCCGCCCGCCCAGGACAGCGTCGGTGCCTATTACGATTTCCGCTCCAACGTCTTCTACAATTGGGGTGGCAGCCACAGCGGCTACAATGCCGACAGCGGCGACAAGGCATCGCACGCGGCCTATAATTTCGTCGACAATTATTATCTTCGCGGGCCGGATTCGAAGAAGCCGGTCGCCTTCGACGAGCGCAACCCGATCGCCCGCGCCTGGTTCGCGGGCAATGCGATGGACGGGAAGATACCGAAGGATCCGTGGAGCCTCGTCTCCGGCCGCACGGACCCGGAATACAGGCTGGCCGGCCCGCTCGCCGTCGGACCGGTAGAGCGCGACCCCGCGCCGCGGGCCTACGAGCGGGTTCTCGCCTCGGCCGGGGCCTCGCGGGTGCGCGATCCCGTCGACCAGCGCGTGGTCGAGAGCGTCCGCACTCGCGGCGGCCGGCAGATCGACAGCCAGGCGCAGGTCGGCGGCTGGCCCGATCTCGCCCTCGGGACTGCGTGGATCGACGGCGACGGCGACGGCATCCCCGATGCGTGGGAGACGAGGAACCGGCTCGACCCGCGCGACCCGGCCGACGGCAATTCCGACCGCGACGGCGACGGCTTTACCGAGCTCGAGGAATGGCTGAACTCGCTGGCCGATCCTCCCTTTCGCCGCTGAGCGGTCTCACCCGCCGGGCCGCCTGCGCCCTCGTGGCGGCGGCGGCGGCGGCGCCGCTCGGCGCCTTCGCTCCGGCCTTCGGCGCCCGAGTCGCCAGAAGCGGCGGCACCCACTCGACCCTCGCCTCGGCCCTCGCCGACGCGCCCGCCGGCGAACGGCCCTACCGGATCCTGATCGGCGCCGGCCGCTGGGAGGAGAAGCTGCTTATCCGGCGGCCCAATGTCGAGCTGGTCGGCGAGGAAGGTGCGGCTTGCATCCTGACCTCCGCCGCCTGGGCCGGTGAGGAAAAGCCCGGCGGCGGGCGCTGGGGCACTTACGGATCGGCCACGCTGACCGTCGAAGCTCCAGGTTTCGCCGCGCGCAACCTCACGATCGAGAACGGCTTCGATTATCTCGCCCACCTGCGCCGCGGCGGCGAAGGGGGGCAGGCGGTGGCGCTGGCGCTCGGGCCCGGCGCCGACCGCTCCCGGATCGAGCGCTGCTTTATCCTCGGCCACCAGGATACGCTCTATCTCCGCTCCGGCCGGGTGCTGGTCCGCGGCTGCCTCGTCGCCGGCGGGGTCGACTTCATTTTCGGCGGAGCGGCGGCGTGGATCGAAGGCTGCGAGATTCGATCGCGGTTTCGGCCGGGCCAGAAGCTGCAGGGCTATGTCGCGGCCCCGAGCACTCCGCGCAGCCAGCCCTTCGGGCTCGTCTTCAGCCGCTGCCGCCTCACCCGCGATCCGGGGGTGCCGGACTCCTCGGTCTGGCTCGGCCGGCCGTGGCGCGCGGGCGGCAATGTCGAGCTGCTCGGGCAGGCGGCGTTCCTGCGTTGCTGGATGGATTCGCACATCCGGCCCGAAGGCTGGACGTCCATGCATTTCAGCGGCCCCGGCGGCTACCGGATGACCTTGATGCCCGGCGACGCTCGCCTGTTCGAGCATGGCAGCTCCGGCCCCGGCGCCGCCTCCGCCCCCGGCCGCCGCCGCCTTGGCGCCGCCGCGGCCGAGCGTTTCACTCGGGACTCCGTTCTCGGCGGCTGGCGGCCGGAATAAAAAAAGGACAGTGAGCCCGCAGGCCCACTGTCCAAGACAGCTGTGAGAGCAGCCGAACTTTCTTAAAACGTCACGCGCGCGCCGGCGGTGAAGACGCGGCCGGTCGACTGATAGAGCTGCGACACCGGATTGGCCTCGTACATCGTCCGGCGCGTGGTCTCGTTGGTGAGGTTGCGCGCTTCAAAGGTCAGGCGGATCCAGTCGGTGAGGTTGTAAGATGTCGCGAAATCGACGTTGAGCGTGTTCTCCGTGAAGCCGAAGTCGGCGATCACCGGCGAGTTGCAGGGGCCGCCCGCATTGGTGGTGATGCCCGGCGAGCAGGTGCCGGCGGCAAGCGGGAAGCGGTTTACGTAACGCTCGCGATAGGCGGTCGAGACGCGCGCCGAGAAGCGCTTGTCCTCATAGTAGACCGTGGCGTTGAACGCGTCCGGCGAGGTGTTGAGGAAGGGGCCGGTGGCGAAGCTGTTCTCTGCGGTCCCGCCCGCCTGGCCGCGCCGCGTGTTGAGCACGGTGTTGGTGAGGTAGGTGAGCTTTGAATCGATGTGCGTGTAGTTGGCGGTGATGCCAAAATTGTCGAACGCCGGGCTGATGAAGCCGAAGTCCGTCTGCACGTTGACCTCGACGCCCTTGATGGTGCCGCCCGGCGCATCCTGGAACTGGCGCACGCCGAACAGGCCGCCGCCCGCAATGTAATCGCGAAACTGCGGGTTGGTGAACTGGGCGAGGAGTTGCTCGTAGATTGCAGGCTCAAACACCGACGACAGCGGCACCTCGGCGGCCACCTGCTGCGGGAAGCTCTCCAAATCCTTGTAGAAGAAGGTCACGCCGATCAGGCCGCTGCGCCCGAAATAGCGCTCAAAGCTCAAATCGAAATTGTTCGAGCGGAACGGGTTCAGATACGGGTTGCCGACGGTCAGGGTCGGTGCCGCGCCGGCATTGTTGAGCGCGCCGTTGATGTTCGGGAATGATGTCGTGCCCGGGGTAAGCGCGGAGAGCTGCGGCCGCGAGATGGTCCGCGAGGCGGCAAAGCGGACCAGGAAGTTTTCAGTCGCTTCCCAGTTCGCGTTCAAGGCCGGCAGGAAGTCGTAATAGGTATTGCGGGCGACGACCGGAATGCCCTCGCTGCCGTCGGTTGCGCCGACCCGACCGCTGCCCGTCACCTGCGTGCGCGCGACGCGGAGGCCGGCATTGCCGCGCAGCGGACGGCCGAACAGCTCCATGTTGTAATCGAGCTGGAAGAAGCCCGACATGTCTCGCTCTCGCACCGCATTGTTGTTGCGGCCGTCGGGCACCACGCGGAAGTCGCCCGACGTGTTGACGCAGTTGCAATCGATTCCGAATTCACGGCGGAAGGCGTTGAGATCCGGCACGAACAGGCTGGTCGGCGTGCCTGGCGTGACGTTGAGCCCCTGGCCGAAGCCGATCGTGCGGCCGAGATCGGTAATCTGCAGTCCGGCTTCCTGAAGCGTCGGGTTGATCGCCTCGATGTCCTGGCTGCGCCGCTCCTGGTTCGCCGAGAAATCAAACTGCTTGAACGTGCCGCCCCAACGGAGGGTGAGCTCGTCATTGGCTTCGTAGGCGAAGTTGAGGCGGAAGACTCGGAATTCGTTGTCGACGCGGGTGGTGATGTAGCGGATCGCCGAGAGTCCCTTGACCAGGGTCCACTGATTGGGATCGCCCGGGTCGAAGCCGGGGTTGAACACCGGCATTGGGCCGCCGGCCCGCTCGTCGAAGACATAATTGTCGCGGTCGAGCGAGTTGAACTCGGCAAGCAGGCCGATACCGCGAAATTCGGAGCGCGAATAGCCGATCGTTGCGTCGGCGGAGAGCTTGTCGCCGAGCTCCTGCGTCGCGTTGAGCGTGCCCTGGTAGAAGTTGGTTTCGCCGAACTGCGCGTCGGCCGAGCTGCGCCAGTCGACGTCGTCGAGCAGGAGATAATCGGCCTGGCCGGCGGCGTTGACGTTGGCTTCGCGCACCTTGGTGTTGGTGCGGCCGATCAGCGGAACGAAGCCCGCAAGGTTGTCGCTGCTCGGGATGAAGCCGGGCGACGTAGGTGAATTGTAATAATCGAAGACGTCACGGTTGCGCGCATTGAAGCTGTTGATCGTGCCGGGCAGCAGCACACCGCCCGCCGCCGTCTGGCCGCATTCGGAGAACTGGACCCGGCAGGTTGGAAACAGGCCGGCGGTGATCGCCTGGGTCGTCGGGTTCACGGAGCCGATGCGATCGTTGACGCCGTTCTGGTTGAGCGTGCCGTTCGCGTTGCGCAAAGGCCGGATGCCGGCGGTGCCGGTCTGAAGGAAGCGCGGGTTGGCGCCGCCGGTGCCGGTCGGGAAGTTGCGGTTGAGCCCGATCGGCGTGATCGCG
>DASWLY010000042.1:0-8392 GCA_036400035.1 Allosphingosinicella sp. | reverse complement strand
GGGCGCACAGCTTTCAAGGCACACAACATACTTAAGATAATTGCTGGACGATATTCCTTCTCGGGTGCCGCTAGAAAAGCTAAGGCAAGATTTGTCACCACACGTTCGATCTGACGCAGCGTAAAACGGTAGGCCCGAGCAATCATCCGGACATGCTCTTCCAATATTCGTCGATCGCTAGATAGTGCCGACGACGGCATCAAATTAGAAAACAGGTGGCCGACATATCGTCCGGCACTGCCCTCGTCGAACTTCCCGTAGCGATGTTCGAAGTGCACTACGAAATCGTAAAACTTCTCAAGATACTCCTCTGCTGCGGAGGACATTCCGTAACGTTTAGCAACAGAGAGAGCTAGGTGTTGCGTGTTGGTGACTAGTACAAAGTGCAGTGAGTCCGTCCTGAAAAAATGCTTAAGGACCTCCAGAATCCCGAGTGCGAAATCCGGTCTGCATCGATCAAGCTCATCGATCACGATCACAAGCGGTAGGGGCTCATTGTCCGTTGTTTCAGTGGTCACAGGTCGCAAGAGTGCAGGCAATTCCAGCAAGCTTCCACGCAAGTTCGCAAAAACTTCTTCGTCATTCGCGTGCTGCTCGAGCAAGGTCTTCACGGCCTCTTCAGAAATTTCTCCAAGTGAGCTCCCGATATCATCCTTGAGAGCGGTCAATTGGTCGATTTCTGCTGCGCCTAATGCCCCTAATGTGACTAATTTAACGCCTGCCTTTGTGGTGACCCCAGCAATGCGCTTGGCTGCTTTCGCGGCTCTCCGCACATATCGCTGATAAACTGGGTCGTCCGTACGTTTGCGTGCAATGGCGGCCCGGATAAATGACGAACTGACGGCCTGAAACGGATCCTGGATATAATCCGCTGCAAAGGCGTCGAAGTAGATCGCCGGAATCCCGTCGCGCTCCAACTCAGCTACCCACATTTTAACGAATGTGGTTTTGCCCGTGCCCCATCGCCCATCTAGAATCGAGACGCTTCCTTGAGTCAGCGCACGTACCAGCGCCGTGAGACGCTTCGACAGGTCCGCCAGCTGGAAAAGATCGTTCTCGGGGGTAAAGCCCTTAGAGAGTTGGCCTTCTTCGAGTGTTGACCTCAACCTCATTGGAATGCCTCTTCGTAGCGCTCAGGCCACCAGCTCCACCGCCATCGCCGTAGCCTCTCCCCCGCCGATGCAGAGCGTCGCGAGGCCGCGCCTCTGGCCATGGGTTTCGAGCGCCGAGAGCAAGGTGGCGAGGAGACGGGCGCCGCTCGCGCCGATGGGGTGGCCCAGAGCAGTGGCGCCGCCGTGGACGTTTAGAGCCTCGCGCGGGATGCCGAGGTCGCGCATGGCGATCATGGCGACGCAGGCGAAGGCTTCGTTGACCTCGTAGAGGTCGACGTCGCCGACGCTCCAGCCGGCTTTCTCCAGCGCCTTGCGCACCGCCGGGACGGGGGCGCTGGTGAAGAGGTTGGGGGCCTGGGCGTGGGCGGCGTGGGCGACGATCCGGGCGACCGGCTTGACGCCGAGGCGGTCGGCGACGCTCTGGCGGGTGACGACCAGGGCGGCGGCGCCGTCGGAGATCGAGGAGGCGTTGGCGGCGGTGATGGTGCCGTCCTTGGCGAAGGCCGGCTTGAGGCCCGGGATCTTCTCCGGGTTCGACTTGCCGGGCTGCTCGTCGCAGGCGACGACGTCCTCGCCCTTGCGGTTCTTGACGGTGACGGGGACGATCTCGCGCTCGAAGGCGCCCGAGCGGATCGCCTCGGTCGCCCGGCGCAGCGACTCGATCGCATATTCGTCCTGGTCGCCGCGGGTGAACTGATATTCGCGCGCCGAATCCTCGGCGAAGGTGCCCATGGCCCGGCCCGCGTCATAGGCGTCCTCGAGGCCGTCGAGCATCATATGGTCGTAGACCGTGTCGTGGCCGATGCGGGCGCCGGAGCGGTGCTTCTTCATGAGGTAGGGCGAGTTGGACATCGATTCCATGCCGCCGGCGACAACCAGGTCGGCCGAGCCGGCAACCAACATGTCGTGGGCGAACATGGCGGCCTGCATTCCCGAGCCGCAGACCTTGTTGATCGTCGTCGCCTCCGTCGAGCGGGGAAGGCCGGCACCGAGCGCCGCCTGGCGCGCGGGGGCCTGGCCGAGGCCGGCGGGAAGGACGCAGCCCATGAAGATCTTGTCGACTTCCTCGCCGGAAACGCCGGCCCGCTCGACCGCGGCGCGGACGGCGGCGGCGCCGAGCTCGGTGGCGCTCGCGCCGGCGAGGGCGCCCTGAAAGCTGCCCATCGGCGTTCGGGCGTAGGAGAGGATGACGATGGGGTCGGTGGTGGTGGACATCTGCGTCTCCGGGATGAGATGGGCGCCATGTAGAGATGGCGAGAGGCTTGTTCAAATGCAGTAGACCGTCATGCGAGCGCAGCGAAGCAATCCAGCCACAGCGGGGACGGCATGCGCGGAGGCTGGATTGCCGCGTCGCTGCGCTCCTCGCAATGACGGTTCCGCGGACGCCTTGTTCAAATCCGTACCCCTCTGCTAGGGCGCCGCGCGAACAGGAGAACAGGAATGGCCGGTATCGGGCTCGACTTCGCGCTGGGCGAGATGGCGGATGCGATCCGCGACACTACGGAGCGCTTCGCCGCCGACAAGATCGCTCCGCTCGCCGCGCGGATCGACGCCGAGGACTGGTTCCCGCGCGAGCTCTGGCCGGAAATGGGCGCGCTCGGGCTCCACGGGATCACCGTCGAGGAGGAATATGGCGGGCTTGGCCTGGGCTATCTCGAGCATGTGATCGCGCAGGAGGAGGTGGCCCGGGCCTCGGCTTCGATCGGCCTTTCCTACGGCGCGCATTCGAACCTGTGCGTGAACCAGATCCGCCGCTGGGCCAATCCGGAGCAGAAGGCGAAATATCTCCCCAAGCTGATCTCGGGCGAGCATGTCGGCTCGCTCGCCATGTCCGAGGCCGGGGCGGGTTCCGACGTGGTGTCGATGAAGCTCCGCGCGGAAAAGGTGCAGGGCGGCTACGTCCTCAACGGCACCAAATTCTGGATCACGAACGCCCATTATGCCGACACGCTCGTCGTCTACGCCAAGACGGGGGAGGGGAGCCGCGGCATCACCACCTTCCTGATCGAGAAGGACATGCCCGGCTTCAGCCTGGGCCAGAAGCTCGACAAGATGGGGATGCGCGGCTCGCCCACGGGCGAGCTCGTCTTCAACGATTGCGAGGTTCCGGACGAGAATGTGATGGGGCCGGTCAATGGCGGCGTCGGAGTCCTGATGTCGGGCCTGGATTACGAGCGGACGGTGCTTGCGGGCATCCAGCTCGGGATCATGCAGGCCTGCCTCGACGTCGTGCTTCCCTACATTCGCGAGAGGAAGCAGTTCGGCCAGCCGATCGGCTCGTTCCAGCTGATGCAGGCGAAGGTCGCCGACATGTATGTCGCGCTCAATTCGGCGCGCGCCTATGTCTACACCGTCGCCAAGAATTGCGATGCGGGCAAGACGACCCGCTTCGACGCGGCGGGCGCGATCCTCCTCGCCTCCGAAAGCGCGGTCAAGGTGAGCCTGGAGGCGATCCAGGCGCTGGGCGGGGCGGGCTACACCAAGGACTGGCCGGTCGAGCGCTTCCTGCGCGACGCCAAATTGCTCGATATCGGCGCGGGGACCAACGAGATCCGGCGGATGCTGATCGGCCGGGAGCTGATCGGGGCCGGTTAGGATGAGCGGCGGGGCGACCATTCCCGGGGGTGTCGTGCACGCGCTGCCGGATGAACTCGAAGCGGCGCTGAGCGGCGATCCGACGGCGCTCGCGACTTGGCTCGACATCACTCCGCTCGCCCGCAACGAATGGATCTGCTGGATGACCTCCGCGAAGAGGGAGGAGACTCGGCGCAAGCGTCTCGAATGGGGCCGCTCCAACCTAAGCGAGGGGAAGCGCAGGCCTTGTTGCTGGCCAGGCTGTCCCCATCGCTAGGCGGCGGTCGCTCCTGACGGGTCGTCATCCCAGCGAAGGCTGGGATCCCAGCGGGTGAAAGGCGCCTGCGTTCTTCACCCCCCGGGGCCCCAGCCCTCGCTGGGGCGGCGGCGAGCTACCAGATCTTGACCCTTTTCTCCGGCGCCAGGTACAGCTTCTGCCCGGGCTTTACGTCGAACGCCGCATACCAGGCGTTGAGGTTGCGCACCGTCAGCGCCCGGAACTGGCCGGGCGCGTGGCCGTCGGTGAGGACCCGCTGGCGCAGGCTCGGCTCGCGCATCTTGGTCGCCCAGGCCTGGCCGAAGGCGATGAAGAAACGCTGGTCGCCGCTGAAGCCCTCGATCACCGGGGCCTCCTTGCCGCCCAGGGACGCCCGGTAGGCGTCGTAGGCCGCGGCCACGCCGGCGACGTCGGCGATGTTCTCGCCCAGGGTCAGCTTGCCGTTGACCCTAAGCCCGGGCAGCGCCTCGTAGGCGTCATATTGAGCGGAAAGCGCCTGGCCCGCCTGCTTGAAGCGCTGGAGGTCCGCCGGGGTCCACCAGTTCCTGAGGCGGCCGGTCGAATCGAACAGGGCGCCGTTATTGTCGAAGCTGTGGCTGATCTCGTGGCCGATGACCGAGCCGATCGCTCCGTAGTTGAAGGCGGGGTCGGCCTTGGGATCGAAGAAGGGCCGCTGAAGGATCGCCGCCGGGAAGTTGAGGGCGTTCTGGACCGGAAGGTTGACGGCGTTGACCAGCTGCGGCGGCATCCACCATTCGCTCCGGTCCATCGGCTTGCCGATCTTGGCGATCTGGTGGCGATATTCGGCGAGGCCCGCATTCCTCTGGTTGGCATAGGGGTTGTCGGCGGCGATCCGAAGCCCGTTATAGTCGCGCCAGCGATCGGGATAGCCGACCCCCACGACGATCGACCGGACCTTCTTCAGCGCCTCTTCCTTGGTCGAGGGCGCCATCCAGTCGATCGCCTGGACCCGGCGGGCGAAGGCGGCCTTGATGTTTTCGACCATCTTCTGGACCTCGGCCTTGGCCGAAGCCGGAAAATATCTATCGACATAGGCCTTGCCGACCGCGTCCTGCAGGGCGTTGCTGACCGCGTTCAAGGCAAGCTGGTCGCGGGGCCGCTGCTTCGGCGTTCCGGAAAGCGCGGTTCCGTTGAAGGCGAAGCTGGCGTCGCGGATCGGCGCGGGCAGGACGCCCGCCTGCTGGTTGAGCGTGTGGAAGGCGAGCCAGTCTTTCCAGCTCTGGAGCGGTTCCGAGCCGACGAGCGCGGCGAGCCTGGGGATCGCACCGGCGTGATAGGCCTGGAATTTCCGGGCGCCGCCGAGCTGCGCCGCGCCGAGCAGGGCGGCCCAGTCGATACCGGGCGCCCGCTTCTCGAGGTCGGCGCGGCTCCAGACCTGGGCGCCCTTTGCGAAGTCCTCGCTCTCCTCGCGGGTGACGTGGGCGCGGGCGATCTTTGTCTCGAGATCGAGGATCCGGCCGGCCGCGGCTTCCGCGTCGGCGGTGCCGGCGGCTTTCATGATCGTCGCGACATAGGCGCGGTACTGGCCGCGCAGCCCGGCCATCTTGCCGTCGCCCGCGAGATAATATTCGCGCTCCGGGAGCCCGATCCCGCCCTGCATCAGGTAGGGGAGCGTCTCGCCCGGGGTGGCGAGGCCCTGGGTGACGAAGATCCCGAACAGGTTCTCGGTCTGGTAGTTGGTCGCGTTGAGCGGGTCCGTGTCGGCCCGCAAAGTGCCGCCGATGGCGGCGCTGAGCTGCCTCTTGTCGGCGATGGCGGCGATCGAATCCAGGTCGGCCTTGGCGGGCGCCATTCCGGCCCGGTCGATCGCCTCGGTGTCGAGATAGGCCCGGTAGTAATCGGCGATCATCGCCTCGCCGCTTCCGCCCGCCGGTTTCGAGCCGAGGATCCTGGTCAGCAGCTCGCGGGTCTGCGCCTCGCGCTGCTGGTCGGCGATGAAGAAGCCGCCGACGCTGGAGCGGTCTTCGGGAATCTGGGTGTTCCTGACCCAATTGCCGTTCGCATAGGCGAAGAAGTCGTCGCCGGGCGCCACCGCCTTGTCCATCGACGCCGCGACGATGCCCGCGGCCAGACCGGCCGTCTGAGCCGGGCCTCCGCTTCCGTTGCCCGGGCCCGCGGGCGAGCAGGCGGCGGTGGCGAGGAGCAGAGCGAGGAGGATGGACCGATTCATCGGGGAGCCTTTCGAAACCTGATATGCATCAAGTCGGATATAGCCAGTTCGCGCCGCGCGCCAGCGCTTCCCATCGCGCCGCTCAGCCGTTAGTCAGCCTCGCCATGACGGGAGCCGGTTTATGAGCAAAGGGCTGATCGACGGCCTCGAATGGTACGGCTCCATCGCAGGCGTCGTCGCTGCGCTGATGGTGTCGCTGGACCTGGGCCGGCGGGCGACCGGATGGGCGTTCGTGATCTTCTGCACGTCATCGGTCGCCCTCGTCACCTGGGGCTTCATGTCCGACAAGGCGGAGGGGATCGGCACCCAGAACATCTTCCTGTTCGCGATCAACGTGATCGGGGTCTACCGCTATTTGATCCGCAAGACCCCGGTGCATCCGGAGCCGAAGGCGGAATGAGGTCGTCATTGCGAGCGAAGCGAAGCAATCCAGGCTGCGTCGGGCTCGGGCGCCGTCGCTGGATTGCTTCGTCGCTGGCGCTCCTCGCAATGACGAGGACGCGCTCGTGACCCAGATCACCTCCAGGATCGACTCCGGGTCCGAGGCTTACCGCGCTTATGCCGCGCACAATCGCGGGCTGGCCGACGCCTTGCGGGCGAAGGTGGCGGAAGCTGCGAGAGGCGGGCCGGAAAAGCATCGGGAGCGGCATGTGGCGCGCGGCAAGCTGCTGCCGCGGGACCGGGTGACCCGGCTGCTCGATCCGGGCTCCCCCTTCCTCGAGATCGGCCAGCTCGCCGCCAACGGCATGTACAAGGACGAGGCGCCGGGCGCCGGGATGATCGCCGGCATCGGCCGGGTCTCCGGGCGGGAGGCGATGATCGTCGCCAACGACCCGACCGTGAAGGGCGGCGCCTATTTCCCGACGACGGTGAAGAAGCATCTGCGCGCTCAGGAGATCGCGCTTCAGAACCGGCTGCCCTGCGTCTATCTGGTGGACTCGGGTGGAGCGAACCTTCCGCACCAGGCGGAGGTGTTCCCCGACCGCGAGCATTTCGGGCGGATCTTCTACAACCAGGCGCAGATGTCGGCGGAAGGCATCGCCCAGATCGCCTGCGTGATGGGGAGCTGCACGGCCGGTGGAGCCTATGTGCCGGCCATGTCGGACGAGAGCGTGATCGTGCGCAACCAGGGCACGATCTTCCTCGGCGGGCCGCCGCTGGTGAAGGCGGCGACGGGGGAGGTGATCTCGGCGGAGGATCTTGGCGGCGGCGACCTCCACGCGCGCCGCTCCGGAGTGGTCGACCATCTCGCCGAGAATGACGAGCATGCGCTCAGCATCGTGCGAAGCATCGTCGGGCGGCTCAACAGCGTGAAGGCGCCGGACTTCGACCTCGCCGATCCCGTCGAGCCGAAGCTCGACCCGGAGGAATTGTACGGCATCATCCCCGACGACGTGCGGACGCCCTACGACGTTCGCGAGGTGATCGGGCGGATCGTCGACGGCTCGGACTTCCACGAGTTCAAGGCGCTCTACGGCACAACCCTGGTCTGCGGCTTCGCCCGGATCTGGGGGATGCCGGTGGCGATCCTGGCCAACAACGGCATCCTCTTCTCGGAGAGCGCCTTGAAGGGCGCGCATTTCATCGAGCTCGCCTGCCAGCGGCGAACGCCCCTGCTGTTCCTCCAGAACATCTCCGGCTTCATGGTCGGCGGCAAGTACGAGGCCGGCGGGATCGCCAAGGACGGCGCCAAATTGGTGACCGCGGTGGCGACGGCGCAGGTGCCCAAGGTGACGGTGCTGATCGGCGGAAGCTTCGGCGCCGGCAATTACGGGATGAACGGCCGAGCCTACGGGCCGCGCTTCCTGTTCACCTGGCCCAACAGCCGGATCAGCGTGATGGGCGGCGAGCAGGCGGCGAGCGTGCTCGCGACGGTGCACAAGGACGCCGACAACTGGACTCCCGAGGAGGCGGAGGCGTTCAAGGCTCCGATCCGCCAGCGCTACGAGGACGAGGGCAATCCTTACTACGCCACCGCCCGGCTGTGGGACGACGGAATCATCGATCCGGTGCAGACGAGGGACGTTCTGGGGCTGGCCTTCAGCGCCTGCCTCAATGCGCCGATCCCGGAGCGGGCGAAGTTCGGGTTGTTCAGGATGTGACGATGGACGGCGCGCCCCATGTTCCTCCCCGGAACGGGGAGGGGGACCAGCCGAAGGCTGGTGGAGGGGGTCCACGCATGCTGCAGGCGCGGATCAAGACGGTGAAGCTGGCGCGCCGACTGCGTAAGGAGATGAG
>DASWLY010000041.1:0-11484 GCA_036400035.1 Allosphingosinicella sp. | reverse complement strand
AGTCCGTCCGGGGTCGCTGGCCCCGATTTGGAAAAGAGGTCGTCGGCCAAGGCCTCCTACCCCCTTCCTCACGCCCTTACGCCGCGGGCGCCGGCCTTCCACTCTCAATGCCGCCTCGAACGCCCTTGGGAAGGACATCGCCGCACGGCTCTTCGGTGACGCGAGCTCAAACGTTCCCGGATGACTTCGCGCCGGCCGCCGGCCTGGGAGCAAGCCCCTTAAGCCGGATTCCCGCCTCCGCCGGTTGATCGGGCCGACTCGGGCAGGGTTGCTATATGAGGCAAGAACAAGAACAAGTCAAGAACGTTCGGCTAGTCCCGAAGCAGCTCGTTGATGCTGGTCTTGGAGCGGGTGCGGGCGTCCACCCGCTTGACGATGACGGCGCAGGCGAGGCCGGGGCCGCCGGCGCGTCCCGGGAGGGTGCCGGGGACGACCACCGAATAAGCGGGGACCCTGCCCATGTGGACCTCGCCGCTTTCGCGGTCGACGATCCGGGTCGAGGCGCCGATGAAGACGCCCATCGAGAGGACGGCGCCCTGCTCGACCACGACTCCTTCGGCGACCTCCGACCGCGCGCCGATGAAGCAATCGTCCTCGACGATGACCGGGCCGGCCTGGAGCGGTTCGAGCACTCCGCCGATGCCGGTGCCGCCGGAGATGTGGACGTTGCGGCCGATCTGGGCGCAGCTTCCGACCGTCGCCCAGGTGTCGACCATCGTGCCTTCGCCGACATAGGCGCCGATATTGACGAAGCTCGGCATCAGCACCGCGCCCTTGCCGATGAAGGCGCCGCGGCGGACGATCGCGCCCGGCACCGCCCGGAAGCCCGCGCCGGCGAAGCGGTCGCCACCCCAACCCGCGAATTTGGACGGGACCTTGTCCCACCAGTGGGCGCCGCCGGGGCCGCCTTCGATCGCCTCCATCGGAGTCAGCCGGAAGGAGAGGAGCACCGCCTTCTTCAGCCATTGGTTGACGGTCCAGCCGCCCGCGCCCGGCTCGGCGACTCGCGCGTCGCCCGAATCGAGCAGGGCGATGGCCGACTCCACGGCCTGCTTCACTTCGGCTTCTTCGCCGCCGAGCGACTCGCGCCTTTCCCAGGCGTCTTCGATGACGGCCCTCAGCCTTTCGCTCATGCCGCGTCCCCTCCGGTGATCTCGCTCAGCCAGTCGCCGATATCGGTAATGCGGTAGTCGATAAAGGCGGGATCGGCATGGTGGCTGGCCTGCTCCGAGCCGTTGTCGACCCAGATTGTGGTCATCCCGAGCTGCTTGGCGGGCACCAGGTTCCTCGCCATGTCCTCGGCGAAGAGGGCGCGTTCGGGGGCGATGGCGTGGCGCTCGCACATCGCCGCGTAGGCGCGGGGGTCGGGCTTGGGAACATAGTCCATGGCATGGATGTCGTGGACCGCGTCGAAGGCGTTGGCCAGGCCCAGCCGGTCGAGCACGCGCCGCGCATAGGTCTCGTCGCCGTTGGTGAAGACGAACTTGCGCCCCGGCAGCCGATCGAGCGCCGCCACCACCCGCGGATCGGCGGTGAGGCGGGCGAAGTCGATGTCGTGGACATAATCGAGGAAGTCGCGCGGCTCGACTCCATGCTCCTTCATCAGGCCGGCGAGCGTGGTGCCGTGGTCCCGGAAGAAGCCCTTCTGGATGATTCGGGCCTCGGCCGATGTGCAGCCCAGCCGTTTTGCGATATACTCGCCCATTCGGACGTCGATCAGCTCGAACAGGTTGGTGGAAGCCGGATAGAGGCTGTTGTCGAGATCGAAGATCCAGCAGTCGATCGAGGCGAGGGGAGCGGGGAGCATGGGCGCCTCATAGGGCGCTTCCGATCTTCAGCAAATTGAAAGCATCGGGCGGTTAGCGAGAGAATCGGAAAAATCTAAAATTCTGAAATAGTTAGCGCAAGGACGCGGGATGAACGCCAAGCTGACAAGCAACGTGCTGCTCCTGACCGCCTGCGCGGCCGCCCTCGTCCTTTCCGGCTGCGGCGGCGGCGGCGGGGGCGGCGGCCCCGCGCCCATCTCGGCGCCCCCGCCGGCCCCGGCGCCTCCGCCGCCTCCCCCGCCCCCGCCCCCGCCTCCCCCGCCGCCACCGCCTCCTCCGCCGGCGTCGTCAATGGGGGTGAATTACAACGATTCCGAATATGCCCGCTCCGGCGCCAGCAGCCACGCGAGCATCGCGGCCTATAACAGGGGGGCCACCGGCCGCGGCGTGAAGATCGCCATCGTCGATTCCGGGATCAACCCGAACCTCCCGGAATTCGCCGGCAGGATCGATCCCGTCAGCGGCGACGTGGTCGCCAGCCGCGGAATCTCCGACACGGAAGGCCATGGCACCGCGGTCGCGGCCGTGGCGGCGGCGGCGCGCGACGGTGTCGGAATGATGGGCGTGGCGTTCGAGTCGACCATCCTGTCGTTCAACACTTCCGATCCCACCGATTGCAGCGAGGAGGACGGCTGCAACCACACCAACTTCGCGATCGTGAAGGCGATCGACCTCGCCCGGGCGAACGGAGCCAAGGTGATCAACATCTCGCTCGGCGGCGGCGATCCCAGCCCGTCGGTGAACGGCGCGATCGCCCGGGCGGCGGCGGCGGGAATCCTCATCGTCATGTCGGCGGGCAATAACGGCAAGGAAGCGACGGGCCCCAATCCGGAAGCCTTCGCCTTGTCCGCGTCGAGCGCCGGCAACGTCATCATCGCCGGTTCGATGGACTCGTCGCGCAACCTGGCCGAATCGTCCAACAAGGCGGGCACCGGCGCCGCCGTCTACCTGACCGCGATCGGAGTCCGGGTGCGGGCGCCCAACCACAAGGGGGAAAGCTATTTGTGGTCGGGCACGTCCTTCTCGGCGCCGGTGATCAGCGGCGCGGCGGCATTGCTCGCCAGCGCCTTTCCCAACCTCACCGGCCAGCAGATCCTGCAGATCCTGCTGAGCAGCGCCGACGATGCCGGCGCCCCGGGCACCGACGTCCTGTTCGGCCGCGGGATCCTCAACATCGACCGCGCCTTCCAGCCCCAGGGCACCCTCAGCCTGCCGGGCGGCCAGGCCGTCGATCTCGCCGCCGGCTCGAGCCAGTCCTCGTCGGCGATGGGCGACGCGAAGGTCGGCGTGGCGGGCATCGTCGTCCTCGACGGCTATTCGCGCGCCTATGCGATGACCCTCGCCTCGGCCCTCCGGCGCGCCGAGCAGGATCGGCCGCTCGGCCGGGCGCTACAGCCGGGCCTGAGCACCGCCACCGCCGGCGCTCGCGGAGTCGCCGTCTCGATCACGGTCGACCGCAAGCTCACCGGCCAGCCGCAGGTCGGGCTCGCGCAACTCGGCCTCACCTACGAGGACGGGCGCAAGGCGCGGGTGCTGTCGGGAGTCGCGATCAGCCGGGTCAGCCCGCGAATGTCCGTGGCCATGGGGCTGTCGGAGAGCGCCAAGACGCTCGAGCGCCGCCTCACCGGGCAATATCAGGACGCCTTCCTGGTCGCGCGCGACCCGATGAGCCGGACCGGCTTCAACGCCGACGCCGCCGGCAGCCTCGGCGCCCGGCGCCGGCTCGGCCGGGTCGGGATGACCCTCACCGCCGAGCGCGGCGAGGTGCAGCAGCCGGGCTTCGACCGCTCGATCGCCCAGCCCCGCTACAACATGGCCTCGCTCGGCTTCGACCGCCGTCTCGGCAGGGCCAGGCTGAGCCTCGGCGCGAGCCGCCTGGACGAGGAGGCGACCGTGCTCGGCGCCCGCTTTTCCCAGCTTCTCGGAGTCGGCGGAGCGACCAGCTGGTTCGCCGATGCGAATGCCAGGCTCGATCTCGGCCGGGGCTGGGACGCCTCCGCCGGCTACCGCCTCGGCTGGACGGCCATTCCCGCCGCCGCCGGACTGGCCGAGGGTGGCCGGCTTGCCACCGACGCCTGGTCGCTGGACCTGGCGAAGACCGGCGCCTTACGCCCCGGGGACCGGTTCGCGCTGCGGATGATGCAGCCCCTGCGGGTCCGCTCCGGCGGCCTCGGCCTCAGCGTGCCCACCTCCTACAGCTACGACACGCTGAGCGCGGGGTATGAGAGCCGGTTCTTCAACCTGGCGCCGACCGGCCGCGAGATCGACTTCGAGGCCGCCTACGGCTTCGATCTGCTCGGCGGGGCCGGCCACCTCAGCGCCAATGCCTTCGCCCGCCGGCACCCGGGGAACGTCGCCGAGCTGGACCCGGACCTGGGCACGGCGATCCGGTTCACGTTCGGGTTTTAAATCCTCCCCTGCATTTGCAGGGGTGGGGGACCAGGCGAAGCCTGGTGGAGGGGCTTACGGACCGAAGAACCCCTCCACCGCGCGTCGCGCGGTCCCCCCCCCCCCGGAAATCCGGGGGAGGAATAGGGCTCAGCGCGATTCCGCCTCGCCCGGCATGCCTCGGCGGCGCCAGGGCCAGCGGCCTTCGATCTCGGTTTCGAGCGAGAAGCTGAGGAAGGTCCGGATCAGAACGATCAGGCCGAGCATGCCGACGCTGTGGAAGGTGAGCGGCGCGGTGACGGTGGCGACGATGTCGGCTCCCACCAGTATCTCCAGCCCGAGCAGGATTCCGCGGCCGAGATTGGCGCGGTAGCCCTCATAGGCCTTGATCCGGTCTCCGGAGCGCAGGTCGCGCAGGAGGAAGCGTGCCGTGGCCCAGAGGATTCCGGCGACGATGACGAAGACCCCGAACAGCTCGAGTCCGGTCGCGACCGGTTCCATCAGCCGGGTGAGGGCGTGGGGGCCGGCTGTCGGCTCGACCATGCTCACTCTCCGCCCGGCCCGGGGCGGACGATGAGGATCCTGAGATCGCGGTCCGGCCGCCAGTTCTTCCGGCGTATTTCGAAACGCGTCGGGGAAATCTTCCTCACCCCCTCGCCGCAGAAGCTGACCAGGTTCGTCGGCGCGCCCTTGTCGACCACCAGGCGGAAATCCCCGATCGGCGAGCGCCAGTTGCCGCCGGTGGTGAGGATGTAGCCGATCCGCTGTTCCGGAGTGGAGTCGTTGCGCCGGCGAAGGCGTTCGAGGCCGGCGAGGAAGGCGGAGTCGGCGCAATAGTCCCGGATCATCGCCCGGCCTTCGGGGCTGGCTCGGAATTCGGGAAAACCGAGCGCGGCATCGACGCTGCCGCCGGTGCCCGGCACGTAACGATGCTCGACGACGAGGTCGCGGCCGGCGGGGAAGCCCTGCTCCCAGAACCAGCGCTCCTGGACGGTCCATATCGGCGCGAGGTGGCGCTCCAAGCCCTTGCCGGCATCATATTGGTCCGGCTCGGCGAGGCCGAGCTTCACCAGCCTCGCCTTGTCGGCGGCAGGCAATCTGTCCAGCGCCTCGCTGTCCGAATCGGGTGCGAGGCGAAGTCCCGCGAGGAGCGCCGTTCGGTCGATGCCGGCAAGCACCGCCTTGCGCTCCACCTTCATCGCGACCGGCCGCTCGTCCACCCGGGTCTCGAAGCCGGAGGGGTAGGCGACGTCCATGCCGCGCTCCTCGCGCAGATCGCGGTCCGGCATCGGGAAGGCGACGACCGTCCGGATGTCGCGCGGGGAGCGGTTGCGGAAGACGTAGCGGACCCGAACCTCGCCGGCCGAAACGAACAGGTCCTCCGAGACCATGTCGATGTCGGCGCTTCGGGTCAGGACCAGGCCGCCGGCGGCATGCTCGGCGGTGCTGTCGTTGGCCGCCGCGGGCGCCGCGAGCGCCAGTGCGGCCAGAATCGGGATGATTGTCTTCATGCCGCGGAGCTTATCGAACGCCGCCGCAACCGTCACCCCGGCGAAAGCCGGGGCCTCAGCGAGGAAAGGCCCTGCCGGATGCGCTGGGATCCCGGCCTTCACCGGGATGACGCTTCGCGTCAGTTGATCGAGATCACGCCGTCGACCGCCCGCCACTCGGCGGGCCGGATGAGGTGCTGGTGCGCGACCCGGACCGAATGGAGCACCGCCTCCACGTCCGTACGCCAATGGTCGAGGAAGCTGTGAAGCGCCGGGAAGCGCGGCGCTATGTCATATTGCTGCCAGACGAAGAGCTGGATGAGCCTGGGGTGGTCCGGCATGTAATAGGCGACCTCGGCGGTCATCAGCCCGTAGCCCTGGACCTGGAGCAGGAAATCGCGGTCGTTCATCGCGCCCTCCGAACCGTGTTGAGGGCAACATAGCGCAACATGCTTAACGGCACGCTAACCATGATCAAGACGCCCGTCGATCGATAGCATCGGTCCCACTCAGCCGTCATTGCGAGCGAGCGAAGCAATCCAGCGGCTCGGCCCGGGAAGCTGGAACGCTTCGTCGCTTCGCTCCTCGCAATGACGGGGAGTGCATGCGCGGGCTGGCCGGGCCAGCTAGACGGTGAAGCTCTCGCCGCAGCCGCACTGGCCCTTGGCGTTGGGGTTCTCGAAGACGAAGCCGGCGGCGAAATCGTCCTCCCGCCAGTCCATCGTCGAGCCGATCAGGTAGAGGACCGACGCGCCGTCGACGAAGAAGGGGCCGGCCGGAGTGTCGATCCGCTCGTCGAGCGGATCGGCGCCGGCGACATAATCGACGCTATAGGCAAGGCCCGAGCAGCCGCGCCGCGGAGTCGACAGCTTGACCCCGATCGTGCCTTCCGGCGCCCGCGCCATCAAGGCGGCGACCCGCGCCTCGGCGGCGGGCGTGAGGCTGAGCGCGGCCCGGCGGGCGCGGCGTGGGGCGGTGGCGATCGTCGTTTCGGTCATTTCTCGCTCCTAAGCCCCGCCCCTGAAGGAGAGGGGGAATTCATAGCATTCCCAGCTCCAGCTTGGCTTCGTCGCTCATCCTCTGCGGGTCCCAGGGCGGATCCCAGACGAGCTCGACCTCGGCATGGCCGACTCCGGGGACGGAGCCGACCCGAAGCTCCACCTCGCCCGGCATGGATTCGGCGACGGGGCAGTGCGGGGTAGTCAGGGTCATCTTCACCATCGCGTGGTGCTCCGGCGTGATCTCGACATCGTAGATGAGGCCGAGATCGTAGATGTTGACCGGAATTTCGGGGTCGTAGATTTCCTTGAGCGCGTCGATCACGGCTTCGTAGAGTTCCCCGGCCGAAGCGCCCGCCGGCGGTTCGGCCGGCGACTGCTTCGCGAGGAAGCCCTCCAGATAGTCGCGTTTGCGCTCGAAAGCGTCGACCGCTCCACCCTGCTGCGCTGGGTCCCCCTCCCCGAGCGAAGCTTGGGGAGGAATGACGCGCGCCTTGGGGGGCGGGGCGACTCCGTCCACCTCCTCGATCTCGATCCTGCGCTCCTCGTTCACCCGAAAATCCTTCTGACCCGATCCAGTCCACGAACCAGGGCCGCGATGTCGCGCGGCCCGTTATAGCCGCCGAAGCTCGCCCGAGCGGTCGAGTCGACGCCGAGATGCGCCATCAGCGGCTGGGCGCAATGGTGGCCGGCGCGGATCGCCACCCGGCTCTCGTCCAATATGGTGCCGATGTCGTGCGGATGCACCCCTTCGAGCGCGAAGCTGACGATGCCGGCGGAATCCTCGGGCCCGAACAGGCGCACGCTGTTGAGCGACGACAAGGCGCCGCGGGCTTCGCTCACCAGCGCCCGCTCGTGGGCGCCGATCGCCTCGAGGCCGATCCGCTCGACATAGCCGACCGCCGCCTCGAGCCCGAGCACTCCGACGATGTGCGGCGTCCCCGCCTCGAAGCGCGCCGGCGGCGGAGCGAAGCTGGTGCCCTCGAAGCTGACCTTGTCGATCATCGCCCCGCCGCCCTGCCAGGGCGGCATCGCCGCGAGCAGCTCGGTCCGGCCCCAGAGCACGCCGATGCCGGTCGGGCCGTAGAGCTTGTGGCCGGAAAAGACGTAGAAGTCGCAGCCGATCGCGGCGACGTCGACGGGCATCCGCGGCACCGCCTGGCAGCCGTCGAGCAGGAGCAGGGCGCCGACCTTGTGGGCGAGGTCCGCGGCCCGGCGGGCGTCGAGCACCGAGCCGAGCACGTTGGAGACATGGGCGAGGGCCACGATCCGGTGCCGCTCGGTGAGCATCGCGGCCATGGCGTCGAGATCGACCCGCCCGTCCTCGGTGAGCGGCGCGACGTCGATTTCGGCCCCGGCCCGCCCGGCGATCATCTGCCAGGGCACGATGTTGGAATGATGCTCCAGCCTCGAGAGCATGATCCGGTCGCCCGGCTTCAGATTGGTCCCGCCCCAGCTCTGGGCGACGAGGTTGATCCCCTCGGTGGCGCCGCGAACGAATATCACTTCGTTCGGGGACGGCGCGCCGATGAAGCCGGCGACCCGCCGCCGGGCCGCCTCGAAGGCGAGGGTCATCTCCGAGGAGCGCTGGTAGACTCCGCGATGGACGGTCGCATAGGTGTCGGAATAGCCAAGAGCGATCGCCTCGATCACCGCCCGAGGCTTCTGCGCCGTCGCCGCGGTGTCGAGGTAGGACCAGCCCTCGGGGATCGCCGGAAAATCGGCGACATGGTCGAGGGGTTTGGTCCCTTTCCCCGCAGGGGAGAGGGGGGGACCCATTGCGTCAGCAATGGGGGGGTGAGGGCGGTTCGGGCTGGAGTCCATCAGGCCCTCACCCTCCCACCGGCTTCGCCGGCGGGCCCCTCCCTCTCCCCTTCAGGGAGAGGGGTTTTGAACCAGGCTTCCGCATCCGCGTGCAGCGACTCGCGCACGCTTGCTTCCCCGACCCGGTCGAGCGCGTCGGCGACGAAGGCGCGGGTGAGCAGGGCCTTGGCCTCGGCTTCCGGAACTCCTCGGCTCGCCATGTAGAACAGGGCGTCGCGGTCGAGCTCGCCGACGGTGGCGCCGTGGGCGCATTTGACGTCGTCGGCGAAGATCTCCAGCTCGGGCTTAGCGTTGATCGTGGCCGAGCGCGACAGGAGCAGCCCTTTGAGCGACTGCTCGCCGTCGGTCTTCTGGGCGTGGCGGGCGACCTCGACCCGGGCCGCCACCGAGCAGACGGCGCGGTCGTCCGCGACCGAGCGCCAGACCTGCCGGCTGGTGCCGTTGGGGGCCGCGTGGCGGACGACGAAATTGGCGTCATGACGCTGCCGGCCCCGCGCCAGCAGGGCGCCGCCCGCTTCGGCATAGGCGCCCTCGCCCGCAAGCAGGATCTCGCCGTCGAGCCGGGTGTCGGCGCCGCCCGCGGCGAGGGTGGCGACGACGAGGCTCGCGCCTTCGCCGACGGTGGCGCGGTCGGTGAAGCTTGCGAAACCGGCGCTTGCCATCAGCCGCCGGGTCAGCATCAGCCGCGCCCCCCTGAACAGCCTGATCCCCGTCAGCCGGTTGGACCAGCCTTCGCCGACATAGGTCTCGACCACGGACGCCTGGGCATCGACGTCCAGCGCGATCTCGGCGGCCAGGTGGTTGGCGCCGCCGGTCGAGACATGGACGATCTGGACGAGGCTGCTCGGGCCGTGGCGGGCCCCCAGCCTGAGCTTCCAGCCGTCTCGCCCGGCCAGCCGGCCGAGCGCATGATCGCCCGTATCGACGTCGACCCGTCCAACCGTGAGTCCCGCAGGGTTGCTTCGCTCCAAGTCCACCCTGCCGTCGACGAACAGCAGCCTCGGCCCCTCCGCTCCGCAATCCAGCCACGGCAGGGACTCGGGCATGGCGCCCGAAGGCTGCCGCGCAAGAATGTCCGGCAAGGCCGAGAGATCGCTCCAGCGCCAGCCTTCGGTCCTCGGCGAAGGGAGGTCGAGCATCAATGCTCCTCCCCGGAACGGGGAGGGGGACCGCGACGCGAAGCGGCGTGGTGGAGGGGGCCCAGCGTGGGCGCAGCGTGGAGGCGGGCCCCCTCCACCATGCTGCGCATGGTCCCCCTCCCCGTTCCGGGGAGGAACAAGGGGCGAATCCCGCTCGTCACGCCGCCACCTCGGCATAGCCTTCGCGCTCGAGCTGGTGGGCGAGCTCGGGGCCGCCGGAGCGGACGATCCGGCCTTCCGCCAGCACGTGGACGAAATCGGGGACGACGAGGTCGAGCAGGCGCTGGTAGTGGGTGATGAGCAGGACCGCCTTGTCGGGCTTGCGCATGATGCGGTTTATGCCGTCGGCGACCACCCGCAGAGCATCGATGTCGAGGCCGGAATCGGTCTCGTCGAGCACCGCCAGGCGCGGGTCGATGATGCCCATCTGCACCATCTCGTTGCGCTTCTTCTCGCCGCCCGAGAAGCCGACGTTCACGTTGCGCTTCATCATGTCCATCGACACGCCCAGCGCATCGCCCTGCTCGCGGGTGAGACGAAGGAAATCTCCCGCCGAAATCTCCGCCTCGCCGCGGGCGCGGCGCTGAGCGTTGAGCGCGGTGCGAAGGAACTGGACGTTGGAGACGCCTGGAATCTCGACCGGATACTGGAACCCGAGGAAAAGTCCCGCCGCGGCGCGCTCGTCCGGCGCCATGTCGAGCAGGTCGCGGCCGTCGAGGGTGGCCGAGCCGTCGGTCACTTCATAGCCCGGCCGCCCGCCCAGGACGTAGGCGAGGGTCGACTTGCCGGCGCCGTTGGGGCCCATGATCGCGTGCACCTCGCCGGCGTTCACGGCGAGCGTGAGGCCTTTCAGGATCGGCTTGTCCGCGACGGTGGCGTGGAGGTTGGTGATGTTCAGCACTGGCGGCTCACTTCCAATTATCAGGGTCTAACCGCCCGTTTGCGGTCTCCAGGACGAGCACATCCAGCCCCGCAAAACGCTGCTGAATGAACGAACGACGCCGCTCCGGTTCGGCAAAGCCGGGCTCCGCCGCAAGCGCCGCCTCGGCCTGCATCATTGCCTTCTCACGAGTCACCGCGCAGGCGCGCAACGCGGCTTTGGCAGAGGCCATGTTCGCGCGCCGATCCAGGCGGCGGCGCCTGACATTCTCCGTCGCTGCGGCAACTCGGCCGAACACGCACTCGCTGTAGAGGTTGATGGCCGGCTCCATCGCCGGCGGCAGAGGCGTCGTCGGCAGCGCCTGCGCCGCCAAGAGCAAGGCAAAGATCATCCCACGCTTCCCTCGAGGCTGATCCCGAGCAGTTTCTGGGCCTCGACCGCGAATTCCATCGGGAGCTGCTTCAGCACCTCGCGGGCGAAGCCGTTTACGATGAGGGCGACGGCGTCTTCCTGGGAGAGGCCTCGGCTCATGGCGTAGAAGAGCTGGTCGTCGCTGATCTTGGAGGTGGTCGCCTCGTGCTCGATCTGGGCCGTGGGGTTCCTCACCTCGATGTACGGCACCGTGTGGGCGCCGCACTGGTCGCCGAGCAGCAGCGAGTCGCACTGGGTGAAGTTGCGCACGTTCTCGGCGCCGGCGAGGACCCGGACGAGGCCCCGGTAGGTGTTGTTCGAGCGGCCGGCGCTGATGCCCTTGGAGACGATGGTCGAGCGGCTGTTCTTGCCGATGTGGATCATCTTGGTGCCGGTATCGGCCTGCTGGCGGTTGTTGGTGAGCGCGACGGAATAGAATTCGCCGACGCTCTCCTCGCCCTGGAGGATGCAGGAGGGATATTTCCAGGTGATGGCGGAGCCGGTCTCGACCTGGGTCCAGCTGATCTT
>DASWLY010000040.1:0-7874 GCA_036400035.1 Allosphingosinicella sp. | reverse complement strand
GGGCCTCGATGCCGGGAACGGGCTATCTTTTCAAAGGCCAGCGTTACGATTCCAACGGCAACGCCACCGGATCGGAATTCCAGGTCGCTTCCCTGCCGACCTCCAACCAGAGCTCATTCAGCGCCGCAACCGGGCTCCAGGGCGGCGGATTCGTCGTCGCCTGGGAGAATGGCGGCACGGCCACGGACGGCAGCGGCTCCGCCGTTCAGGCGCAACGCTTCGACTCTTCCGGCCAGCCGGTCGGAGCCGCCTTCGTCGTCAACGAGCTGACGACCGGCAACCAGAATTCGGTAGCCCTCGCCACGCTTGCCGACGGCAGCTTCGTCGCGACCTGGACGACCAACCAGCCAGCCGCGGGCGGGACCCTGAGCGAGGTCAAGGGGCGACTGTTCGATTCCAGCGGAACTGCGCTCGGCTCCGAATTCCTCGTCAACACGACGACCACCGGCAGCCAGACGGGATCGAGCCTCACCGCGCTCCAGTCCGGCGGCTTCCTGGCCACCTGGATATCGGGCAGCGGCGCTTCGGGCGTCCTGTACGGCCAATTCTTCGATTCGTCCGGCAACAAGCAGGCCGGCGAGATCGCGCTGGCCGGCGACGGCCCGGGCTATCCGCTCGAGCCCAGCGTGACGGAGCTCGCCGACGGGCGGGTCGTCGTGGCCTGGCGAAATTATCCCGATAGCGGCTTCAATGAAACCATCAACGGCCGGATCTTCGATTCCTCGGGAGTCCTCCTCGGCAGCGAGTTCGTGATCTCCAACCCTGGCGGCAATTCCCAGACGGGTTCGCCGCAAGTGAAGGCCCTGCCCGACGGCGGCTTCATCGCCACCTGGTCCCATCCCGGCGGAACCGACGTCTCGACCGCCGTCTGGGCACGATTCTACGATGCGGCCGGAACTCCCGGCACCAGCTTCCTCGTCAATACGGCCCAGAACCTGTTCGAACAGGGATCGCGCACCCTGGTGACGTCCGGCGGCGACGTCGTCGTCACCTGGTCGAGCTCGTTCGACCCCCACCAGAGCGACGTGAACGCCCGCTTCATTGCGCTCAACAAGGCTCCGGCGATCCAGTCGGACGGCGGCGGCGCCACTGCCTCCTTCACGGTCGCCGAAGACCAGCTCGTCGTCACCCAGGTCGTCGCGACCGATCTCGTCGGTCCGGCCGCGGTCACCTATTCGATTGCCGGCGGTGCCGACGCCGCCTTGTTCGCGATCGATTCGACGGGCCACCTGACCTTCCTGGCCGCGCCCGACGCGGAGGCGCCGGCCGATGCCGACCTCGACAACGTCTATGAAGTCGTCGTCTCGGCCGGAGACGGCGAGCTTTCCGACACCCAGGCCCTCTCGGTGACCGTCGCCGGGACCGGGCGAGGCCTCCTCATCAGCTCGAGCGCCCAGGCATCGGCTTTCGAAAATGCCCTCGCCGCGGCCCGAGTGTCCGCGACGGACGGGGCAGCGACCTTCGCGATCACCGGCGGGGCCGATTCCGCCCACTTCCAGATCGACCCCGCGACCGGCCTGCTCAGCTTCATCGCCGCCCCGAACTTCGAGGCGCCCACGGATTCCGGCTCGAACAATGTCTACGACGTGGAAGTGACGGCGACCGCGGCCGGCCAGAGCGTCGCCCAGTCGCTTGCGATCACCGTCCGCAACGTCAACGAGGGCCCGGCCTTCACCACCCCCACGTCTGCGTCCGTGACGGAGAACAGCACGACATTCGCGATCGCCGCGCTCGACACCGAGGGGGATGCGCTCACCTACAAAATCGTCGGCGGCGCCGATTCCGACAAGATGTACATCAACACCACCACCGGCGTCCTCAGCTTCTACAGCGCTCCCAATTTCGAGGCGCCGGGCGATGTCGGGGCCAACGGAGTCTATGACGTCATCGTCCGAGCCGCCGACGGCGACCTCGCGGTCACCCAGGCATTCGCGATCACGATCGCCAACGTCAACGAAGGCGTGATGATCTCGTCCAACGGCGCCGGCGCCGCCGCGGCCTTTTCCATCCAGGAGAATCAGTCCGTAGCGACGACGGTGACCTCGCGCGACAATCCGACCGGGACCAGCGTCACCTATTCGCTCGTCACCGGCTCCGACTCGTCCAAGTTCGCGATCAACGCCCAGACCGGGGTCCTGAGCTTCGTGACGGCTCCCAATTTCGAGTCGCCGACCGACGGCAATCGCGACAACGTCTACCAGGTCACCGTCAAGGCGTTCGACGGCACCGTGACCGACACCCAGGCGCTCTCCATCACCGTCACCAACGTCAACGAGGCCTTCTCGATCACCTCCTTCGGCGGCGGCGACACCGCCCAGGTCGCCTGGAACGAGAACAACGCCGGTTTCACGATCACGACCAACGAGCAGGATGCGGGCAACCTCACCTTCACGATCGTCGGCGGCGCGGACGCCAGCCGTTTCGCCTTCAGCTGGGCGAACGGCAAGGACGGCAATTTCAACTTCACGCCCGCCCCCAATTTCGAAGCCCCCGGCGATTCCAACGCGGACAATGTCTACCACGTCACCATCCAGGCGAGCGACGGCACCCATACCGATACTCAGGCGATCACCTTCACCGTCGCCAACGTCAACGAGGCGCCGGTGATCACGACCAACGGCGGCGGCGCCAGCGCTACCGTCTCGATCGTCGAGAACGGGACGGCGGTCACGACCGTCGCCGCCACCGACGTCGACGGCACGACCGCCTTCACCTACTCGATCTCCGGCGGTGCCGACGCGTCCAAGTTCACGATCAACTCGGCCACGGGCGCGCTTCGCTTCGTCAACGCGCCCAATTTCGAGGTTCGTACCGACGTCGGCGCGAACAACGTCTACGACGTCGTCGTCAAAGTCAGCGACGGTTCGCTGTTCGACACCCAGGCGATCGCCGTCACCGTCACCAACCTCAACGAAGCGCCGGTCATCACGTCCGGCGGCGGCGGCGCCAGCGCCGTCTATTCGGTTGCGGAGAACGGCAGCTTCGTCGGGACCCAGTCCGCCAGCGATCCGGAAAGCACGTCGGTCAGCTGGTCGATCGTCGGCGGCGCGGACGCCGCGAAGTTCACGATCAACTGGACCGGCGGCCTCAATTTCGTCGCCGCCCCCAATTTCGAGAGCCCCACCGACTCCGGCGCCAACAACGTCTACGACGTCATCGTCCAGGCGAGCGACGGCACCTTCACCGACACCCAGGCGATCGCGGTCACCGTGACCAACGTCAACGAGGCGCCGGTCATCACCTCCGGGGGAGCCGGTGCCACGGCGGCGATCACCGTCGGCGAGAACGGCCTCGTCGCGACGACGGTCGCTTCGACCGATCCCGAGAATACGGCTCGCACCTATTCGATCTCCGGAGGCGTGGATGCGGCGAAGTTCAGCATCGACGCCGCCACCGGCGTCCTGAGCTTCGTCGCGGCACCCGACTTCGAGGCGCCGGCCGATTCCGGAGCCAACAACGTGTACGACGTGATCGTTCGGGCGAGCGACGGAATTCTCGCCGACACCCAGGCCCTCGCCGTCACCGTCGCCAACGTCAACGAAGCCCCGGTCATCGGGTCGAACGGCGGCGGCGCGGCCGCGAGCGTCCAGGTCGACGAGAACGGTCTCGCCGTCACCACGGTCCTGGCGAGCGATCCCGACGGCGGCGCCCCGTCTTTCGCCATCGCCGGCGGCGCCGACTCCGCCCTCTTCGCGATCGACCCGGCGACCGGCGCCCTGACCTTCCTCGCCGCGCCGGATTTCGAAGCTCCGGGCGATTCCAATTCCGATAACGTCTACGAGGTGACGGTCTCCGCGGGCGACGGCAGCCTGTTCGACCTTCAGGACATCTCCGTCTCGGTCGCCGATCTGCTCGAAGGGGAGGGCGCCGCCTTCCCGTCGTCGGGACATGCACGCATGATGGAAGCGATGCCGGTCACCGAATATACGATCTAGCGGATGCGCCTCAGGCCGGTCCGGACGAGAAGCCGGGCCGGCCAACGGCGCATGGGCTCGGCAAGGAGCTCCACCCGCCAAGCCTTGCCATATCTTCCCCTCACCGCTAAGTGCCCCACATCCCTTTCGGGATGAGAACAGCGCCTCAGGGGGCGCGCGCTGGCCGGCGAGGTTTCGCCCGCCGGCGCTTTTGCGTTTGAAGGCCGTGGTGGAAGGAAGAGCATGTTCGACAGTCTGAGCGATCGCCTCGGCGCCGTCTTCGACCGGCTTCGCGGCCGCGGCGCGCTGACCGAGGCGGACGTTCGGGGCGCGATGCGCGAGGTGCGGATCGCCTTGCTCGAGGCGGACGTCGCCTTGCCGGTGGTCCGCGAGTTCGTCGACAAGGCGACCGAGCAGGCGGTCGGCCAGCAGGTGCTTCGTTCGGTCACTCCGGGCCAGCAGGTCGTCAAGATCGTCCACGATGCCCTCGTCGACATGCTCGGCGCCGAGGCTTCGGAGCTGAACGTCGACGTCACTCCGCCCGCCGTCGTGATGATGGTCGGCCTGCAGGGCTCCGGCAAGACCACCAGCACCGCCAAGATCGCCCGCCGCCTCCGCGAGAAAAGCGGCAAGAAGGTGATGATGGCGTCGCTCGACGTCGCCCGCCCGGCCGCCCAGGAGCAGCTTCGGGTGCTCGGCGAGAAGGCCGAGGTCGCGACCCTTCCCGTCGTGACGGGCCAGCAGCCGGTCGACATCGCCCGCCGCGCCCTCCAGGCCGCCCGCCTCCAGGGCTATGACGTCCTGCTCCTCGACACCGCCGGCCGGCTCCACGTCGACCAGGCGCTGATGGACGAGATGAAGGCGGTCGCCGACGTCTCCGCGCCCACCGAGATCCTGCTCGTCGTCGACGCTTTGACCGGCCAGGACGCGGTCAACGTCGCGTCCAGCTTCTCGGCCCAGGTGCCGCTGACCGGGATCGTCCTCACCCGCCTCGACGGCGACGCCCGCGGCGGCGCCGCGCTCTCGATGCGCGCGGTCACCGGAAAGCCGATCAAGTTCGCCGGCGTCGGCGAGGCGATCGACGCTCTCGAGGCCTTCCACCCCGAACGAGTCGCCGGCCGGATCCTCGGCATGGGGGACGTCGTCGGCCTCGTGGAGCGCGCCCAGGAGACGATCCAAGTCGAAGAAGCCGAGGCGATGGCCCGGAAGATGGCCAAGGGCCAGTTCGATCTCGACGACCTTCGCTCCCAGCTCGCCCAGATGCAGCGCATGGGCGGTTTGTCGGGCCTCGCCGCGATGCTTCCCGGGATGAAGAAGGTCTCCGGAGCGATGGAAGCCAGCGGCATGGACAACAAGGTGCTCGTCCATCTCGACGCGATCATCGGCTCGATGACCCCCAAGGAGCGCAAGCGGCCCGAGCTCCTGAACGCCAAGCGCAAGATCCGGGTCGCCAAGGGGTCGGGCCGGACGGTGCAGGAGGTCAACAAGCTCCTCAAGATGCACCAGGACATGGCCGGTGCGATGAAGAAGATCCGCAAGATGGGCGGGCTCGGCAAGCTTGGCGCCATGTTCGGCGGCGGCGGCCTTGGCGGCCTCGGCGGCATGGGCGGAATGCCCGGCCTTCCCGGCGGCGGTGCGGGCGGGATGCCCGGACTTCCGGGCCAAAGCGGAGCGCCGATGAACCTTCCGCCGGGGTTCGAAAAGTTCATGAAGAAGTAGACGCAATCCCGTCGCCCCAGCGCAGGCTGGGGCCCCAGTGGGCGAAGGGCGCCGTGCTTTTCACCCCATGGGACCCCAGCCTTCGCTGGGGTGACGCCAGATCAAAAGAAAGGATTACCCAATGTCAGTTTCCATCCGGCTTTCCCGGGGCGGCGCCAAGAAGCGTCCTTATTACAAGATCGTCGTCGCCGACGCCCGCACGTCGCGCGACGGCAAGTTCATCGAGCGGATCGGAAGCTACAATCCGCTCCTCCCCAAGGACAGCCCGGAGCGGGTGAAGCTCGACGCCGACCGCGCCCGCCACTGGCTGTCGGTCGGCGCCCAGCCGAGCGACCGGGTCGCCCGCTTCCTCGACGCCGCCGGAGTGCGCGAGCGCTCGGCGCGCAACAACCCCAACAAGGGCGTCCCGGGCGACAAGGCCAAGGAGCGCGCCGAGGAGCGCGCCGCCCGCGAAGCCGAGGCCGCCACCGCCGCCGCGGCCGAGCCGGAAGCGCCCGCGGTCGAGGAGGCTCCGGCCGCCGACGCGGTCGTCGCCGAGGAAGCCGCCGCCGAAGCGCCCGCCGCCGAGGAAGCTCCGGCCGCCGAGGAAGCGACCGCCGCTGACGCGGCTCCCGCCGCTGAAGAAACCCCCGCCGCCGAGGAAGCCCCCGCCGGCGTGGGCGAAGCGACTCCGGCCGACGAGGCTTCCAACGAGGGCGTCTCCACCAGCGAGCCGGCCGAGGGTTCGGACGAGGCCGCTCCCGCCGAGGGCGCCGAAAAGGCCGAATAACCCTTGGCCGAGGATCAGGTCGCGCTCGCCGCCATTGCCGGCGCCCACGGCATCGGCGGCGAGGTGCGCCTGAAGCTGTTCGCCCAGAGCGCGGACAGCCTGAAGCGTCACAAGGAGGTGAGGGTAGGGGAGCGGCTCCTCACCCTCGCCTCCATCAAAGGGGATCCGACCCCGATCGCGCGCTTCAAGGAAGTCGCCGACCGGACCTCGGCCGAAGCGTTGCGCGGCCAGCTCCTCACCGTTCCCCGCTCGGCGCTGCCGCCGCTGGAGGAGGGCGAATATTATCATGCCGACCTGATCGGCCTTCCCTGCGAGAGTTTCGCCGGGGAGCCGCTGGGGCGGGTCGTCGCGGTCGAGGATTTCGGCGCCGGCGATCTCCTCGAGATCGAGAAGCCCGACGGCCGCCGGACGATGGTCCCGTTCCGCGCGGGGATCGCGGATCTGGTCGACGGGCGGATCGTCGCCGATCCGGAATTCCTGGCATGATCGTCATCCCGGCGAAAGCCGGGATCTCAGGACGAGAAGTCTCGGCGGGTCTCTCCGAGGTCCCGGCTTTCGCCGGGATGACGGCTAAGCCGAACTCTTCGCCGCGATCGAACCGCTGAGCGCCTCGCGCCGGATCTGCCGCTCCTTGGCGAGATCGTTGCGGATGGTCACGGCGGCGACTCCGCCTTCGCCCATGGCGTGGCTGATCTGGTCGAGGCCCAGCACGATGTCGCCGGCCGCGTAGAGGCCGGGGACGCTGGTGCGCTGGTGGCTGTCGACGACGATGTTGCCGTCCTTGAGCTCCGCCCCGACCTGGAGGGCGAGCTCGTTGTGCATGTCCGAGCCGAGGGCGGGATAGACGCTGTCGAACACATGGTGGCCCTCGGCGGTGTCGACGACGATGCAATCTTCGTGGGCGGCGACCGCCTGGCAGGGGCCGTCGACGGTTCGGATGCCATATTCCCGAAGCCGCGCCTGATCCTCGGGGCGGAGATTGTGCTGGGAATCGGGAGCGATGAGCGTGATGTCTTCGGTGAACCCGCGCAGGAACACGGCCTCGGCGACCCCGTGCGAGCCGTCGCCGATCACGCCCACCTTCTTGTCCGTCACCTCATAGCCGTCGCAGATCGGGCAATAGCGGATCAGGCCGCGGGCAAGGGCCTCGTCGTGGAGCGCCTCGTCCATCGGCGGCCGGCGGTTGGTCACTCCGGTGGCGATCAGCACCTTGCGCGCCACGACCGATCCCTCGCCCCATTCGGCCTTGAAGCCGCCCTCGACGACATCCAGGCGGCCGACCCGGCTGGTGACGATCGAGGTCCCGTATTTCTGCGCCTGCGCCTTCATCAGGGCGAGCAGCTCCTTGCCGTTGATCCCGTCCGGATAGCCGGCATGGTTGTGGGTGCAGGGTATCCATCCCGCGCGGCTCTTGCCGGCGTCGACCAGCTTCGCGGTGAGATGGAAGCGGGTGAGGTAGATGGCCGCGGTGA
>DASWLY010000039.1:0-2729 GCA_036400035.1 Allosphingosinicella sp. | reverse complement strand
CCGATCATCATCGCCATCTATTATTCGGGCGAGCTGGTCTGGCGCGAGCGCGACCGGAAGATGCACGAGATCATCGACGCCACGCCGCTTCCCAACTGGGCCTATGTCGTCCCCAAGACTCTAGCCGTGGCCCTCGTCCTGTTCGTGACCCTCCTCTTCGGGATGCTCGCCGCGATCCTCGTCCAGCTGGTCAAGGGCCATACCGACCTCGAGCTGGGCAAATATCTCGCCTGGTACCTGCTGCCGATGACCGTCCAGGTGGTGATGATCGCGGTGCTGGCCGTCTTCGTCCAGTCGCTGAGCCCGAACAAGTATCTCGGCTGGGCCGTGATGGTGGTCTATATTGTCGCCACCATCGTCCTCACCGCGCTCGGCTTCGAGCATAATCTCTACCAGTTCAACGGCGCGCCCGAAGTGCCGCTGTCCGACATGAACGGCAGCGGCGGCTTCGCGGCCGGCGCCTGGTGGTTCAGGCTCTACTGGGCCGCCTTCGCCGTCATCCTCCTGGTCGCCTCCCACCTGCTTTGGCGGCGGGGCACCGAGACGCGGCTGAAGCCGAGGCTGAAGCGGGCGCCGCGCCGCCTGGCCGGAGCTCCCGGCCTGATCGCCGGGCTGGCCGCGGCCGTGTTCGTCGGGACTGGCGCCTATGCCTATTACAACACCAACGTGATCAACACCTACGAGCGGAGCAGCGACCGCGAGAAATACTCGGCGGAATATGAGAAGAAGTATCTGAAGTACGAGGCGCTGCCGCACCCCACCGTCTCGAAGGTGGTTCTCAACGTCGCCCTTTTTCCCAGCGAGACGCGGGCGCTGATCACCGGCAGCTACGCGATCTCGAACCTCACCCCCACTCCGATACGCGACGTCCACGTGCGGATGCCGCCCGCCGACCTTGAGCTTCTCCGCCTCGACTTCCCCGGCGCCAGGCTGCGGATGGACGACAAGGAATATGGCTACCGGATCTACACGCTCGACACCCCGATGCAGCCGGGCGAAGTCCGGAATCTAAGCTTCCAGACTCGCCGCTGGTCGCGCGGCTTCCGCAACGCCGGCAACGACACCAGACTGGTCCGTAACGGGACGTTCCTCAACAACATGGAGATCACTCCCGCGATCGGAATGGATCGCGGGGGCATGCTTCAGGATCGCTCGAAGCGCCGCAAATACGGGCTCCCGGCCGTTCAGCGCGCGGCCAAGCTGGAAGACCTTTCGGCCACTCGGAAAAGCGACTTCGGCGGCGGCTGGACGACGGCCGACATCACCGTCTCGACCGAGGCCGACCAGACTCCGATCGCTCCCGGCAAGAAGGTGTCCGACGTCGTCGCCGGCGGTCGCCGGACGGCCCGCTACGTCTCCGACGCCCCGATCCTGACCTTCTTCTCGATCCAGTCGGCGCGCTATGCCGAGAAGCGCCGCAACCATCGCGGCATCGATCTCGCCGTCTACTACCACCCCAGCCACGGGCGGAACGTCGACCGGATGCTCGACGCGCTGGCCGGGGCGATGGACTATTACCAGGGCAATTTCGGGCCCTACCAGTTCGACCAGGCGCGGATCATCGAGTTCCCGGCTTACGCCACCTTCGCCCAGGCCTTCGCCAACACCATGCCCTATTCGGAGGCGATCGGCTTCGTCGCGGACAATTCGAACCCGGACAAGATCGACTACGTCACCTACATCACCGCCCACGAGTTGGGCCACCAATATTGGGGCCATCAGATCATGGGCGCCGACATGCAGGGCGGCAGCATGCTCAGCGAGACCCTGGCCCAATATTCGGCGCTGATGGTGATGAAGCAGCGCTATGGGGACGACAAGATGCGCCGCTTCCTCAAATACGAGCTGGACGACTAACTGCGCCGCCGCGGCGGCGAGCTGGTCGAGGAACTGCCGCTGATGCGGGTCGAGAACCAGCAATATCTCCACTACAACAAGGGCTCGCTGGTCATGTACCTGCTTCAGGACCGGCTCGGCGAGGCGGCGGTCAACCGGGCGATCCGGTCGATCCTCGAGAAATACAGGTTCAAGGGCGCCCCCTATCCCCGATCGATCGAGCTGGTCGAGGCCTTCCGGAAGGAGGCCAAGTCGCCCGAGGACCAGGCGCTGATCACCGATTTGTTCGAGCGGATCACGATGTACGACCTCAAGGTCGGCGAAGCGAAGGCGGTGAAGAGGGCGGACGGCAAATGGGACGTGACCGTCCCCGTCGAGGCGAAGAAATCCTATGCCGACGGCCAGGGCAACGAGAAGCCCGCCGCCTTCGCCGACCGGATCCCCATCGGCCTGTTCACCGCCGAGCCGGGCCGGGGAACGTTCGACCGAAGGAACGTGCTCACCATGGAGCGCCAGCCGGTAAAGAGCGGCAAGCAGGTCTTCCGCTTCGTCACCGACAGGAAGCCGACCCACGCCGGGATCGACCCCTACAATTTCTACATCGACCGCAATTCGGACGACAATGTGGGGGCGGTGACCTGATCCGTCATCCCAGCGAAGGCTGGGATCCCAGGGGGTGAAAGGCGCCGGCGGTCTTCACCCGCCGGGGCCCCAGCCTTCGCTGGGGCGACGTGACGTCAGCCCACCGTCTGCTCGATCACCCCGAAGAATCGGGGACCTAACCGTCGTCCCGGCGAACGCCGGGATCTGGTGGAGACCCGCCGCGACTTCTCGACCTGGGATCCCGGCTTTCGCCGGGATGACGGTCAGGCGGCCGCCACCGTCTGCTCGAT
>DASWLY010000038.1:0-5310 GCA_036400035.1 Allosphingosinicella sp. | reverse complement strand
GTGACGTAGACGTCGGGGAGGAAGTGCATCTCGATCTTGATCAGGCCGTCGCCCGAGCACGCCTCGCAGCGGCCGCCCTTGACGTTGAAGGAAAAGCGGCCGGGCTTGTAGCCGCGGGCCAGCGCCTCGGGCAGGCCGGCGAACCAGTCGCGGATCTGGGTGAAGGCGCCGGTATAGGTGGCGGGGTTGGAGCGCGGGGTGCGGCCGATCGGGGACTGATCGATGTCGATGACTTTATCGAGATATTCGAGGCCGCTGATCTTCTCGCACGGGCCGCAGACGACGCGGGCGCCGTTCAGCGCGCGGGCGGCGCCGGCATAGAGGGTGTCGATGGTGAAGCTCGACTTGCCGGAGCCGGAGACTCCGGTGATGCAGGTGAAGGTGCCGAGCGGGATCGAGGCGGTGACGTCCTTGAGGTTGTTGGCGCGGGCGGAGTGGACGGTGAGCTTGCGGCCGTTGCCCTTGCGGCGCCTGGCGGGGACGGCGACGGAGCGGCGGCCGGTGAGGTAGTCGGCGGTCAGGGACTTTTCGTTGGCGAGGACCTCCTCGAGAGTGCCCTTGGCGACGACCTCGCCGCCATGGGCGCCGGCGCCGGGGCCCATGTCGATGACATAGTCGGCGGTGCGGATGGCGTCCTCGTCATGCTCGACGACGATGACGGTGTTGCCGAGATCGCGGAGGCGCTTGAGGGTGACGAGGAGGCGGTCGTTGTCGCGCTGGTGGAGGCCGATACTGGGCTCGTCGAGGACGTAGAGGACCCCGGAGAGGCCGGAGCCGATCTGGGAGGCGAGTCGGATTCGCTGGCTCTCGCCTCCGGAGAGGGTTCCGGAGGTTCGGTCGAGGTTGAGATAGTCGAGGCCGACATTGTTGAGGAAGCCGAGGCGCTCGTTGATCTCCTTGAGGATGGCGCGGGCGATCTCCTTCTGCTGCGGGCCGAGCTTCTCCTCGAGGGTGGAGAACCAGGCCAAAGCGTGGCGGACGGAGCGGCGGGTGGACATGCTTATGTCCTCGCCGGCGATCTTGACCGCGAGCGGCTCGGGGCGGAGGCGCGCTCCGAGGCAGGTCTCGCAGGGGGCGGCGGACTGGTATTTGGCGAGCTCCTCGCGCATCCAGGCGCTCTCGGTCTGAAGCATCCGGCGGTTGAGGTTGCCGATCACGCCTTCGAAGGGCTAGCGGACGTCGTAGCTCCTTTTGCCGTCGACGAAGCGGAGGGTGACGGGCTTGCCTTCGGTGCCGAACAATAGGGTCTTGCGGATTTCCTCGGGGAGGTCGTTCCAGGGAGTTTCCAGGCTGAAGTCGAACTCGCGGGCGAGGGAGCCGAGAACCTGCATGTAGTAAGGGCTGGGCGGGTTGGACTTGGCCCAGGGGACGATGGCGCCGCGCTTGATCGAGAGGTTTTCGTTGGGGACGACCAGCTCGGGATCGAACAGGAGCTTTTCGCCCAGGCCGTCGCAGGCGGGACAGGCGCCCTGCGGGGCGTTGAAGCTGAACAGGCGCGGCTCGATCTCGGCGATGGTGAAGCCGGAGACGGGGCAGGCGAATTTCTCGGAGAAGACGAGGCGGCCGGGAGGGGCGTTGTCCTGCAATACTTTCCCCTCTCCCTGCAGGGGAGAGGGGGGAGGCGCGCCAGCGCCGAGGGGTGAGGGCCGGTCGCCTTCCGCGCCCTCACCCTGGTCGCTTCGCGACCTGTCCCTCTCCCCTGCAGGGAGAGGGGTTGGGTCCGCCGGGTCGAGATAGACCAGGCCCTCGGCGAGCTTGAGCGCCGTCTCGAGGCTCTCCGCCAGGCGGGTCTCGACGCCTTCCTTCACGACGAAGCGGTCGACCACGACCTCGATGTCGTGCTTGTATTTCTTGTCGAGCGCGGGCGCCTCTTCGATCGGGTAGAGCACGCCGTCGATCCGGACCCGGGCGAAACCGGCTTTCTGCCACTCGGCCAGCTCCTTCCTGTACTCGCCCTTGCGGCCGCGGACGACGGGGGCGAGGAGGTAGAGGCGGGTGCCTTCGGGCAGCGCCATCACCCGGTCGACCATCTGGCTGACCGTCTGGGCGGAGATGGGGAGGCCGGTGGCGGGGCTGTAGGGGACGCCGACGCGCGCCCAGAGCAGGCGCATGTAATCGTAGATCTCGGTGACGGTGGCGACGGTGGAGCGCGGGTTGCGGCTCGTCGTCTTCTGCTCGATCGAGATGGCGGGGGAGAGGCCCTCGATATGGTCGACGTCGGGCTTCTGCATCATCTCGAGGAACTGGCGCGCATAGGCGCTCAGGCTCTCGACGTAGCGGCGCTGCCCCTCGGCGTAGATGGTGTCGAAGGCGAGGCTCGACTTGCCGGAGCCGGACAGGCCGGTGATGACCGTCAGGGTCTCGCGCGGGATGTCGACGTCGACATTCTTGAGATTGTGCTCGCGCGCGCCGCGGACGGAGAGGTGAGTCAGCATGGCCGGTCGTGTTCCAGATCTGTTCTGTGGTTATCGAGGGACGCGCGACAGGTCAACGCGGCAGGGGGGAGATGGGTGCGGGAGGGGCGGAAGGCAAGGTGCGGGGTGGCGGCTTCAGCGCTGGTCGGTGCTGCTTCCGGTGTCGAGCCTGACAAGCTTTACGCGGACGCGGGCGAGCGAGCGTGTCGCCTTGTCATGATAGAAGGCCATGTGCTCAGGGGTGTAGATGCTCAAGGCGTCGACTAAGGCCGCCTCGGCATCGAGCAAATGCGCGCGAGCGTGATCGGGATCGGCTTCGGCCATCAACTCGAGCACCAGGCCAAGATTTTCCTTTGTCATCGCCCAATCGGCGGGCGTGTCGGCGCGGGTGTGGACGGTAAGCGCGCCTCGATAGGCCGTGACGGCTTCATTGAGCAGACGCAGGCCCCCGGGACCTCCGGTGAGCTCGCCTAGGGCCTGAAGCGCGGTGCCGAGATTGCTCTTCGTCATCGCCCACTCGGCCGGCATGTCGGCGCGGGTACGAACGGTGAGCGCGTTCCGATAGGCCGTAACGGCCTCATCGACCAGACGCAAGCCTTCGGGACCGCCGGTGCGTTCCCCCTGGGCCTGAAGCGCGGTGCCGAGATTGCTTTGCGTCATCGCCCAGTCGGCGGGCATGTCGGTTCGCGTGTACACGGTAAGCGCGTTGCGAAAGGCCGTGACGGCTTCATCAAGCATGCCAAGACCCTCGGCGCCGTCGGACCGCTCGCCTTGGGAAGCAAGCACGTTGCCGAGATTGTTCTGTATCGTTGCCCAAGCGGTGGGCAGGTCGCCACGGGTAAGAACGGTGAGCGTGTCTCGATAGGCCGCGACGGCTTCACAGAGCAGGCGGACGCCCTCGGGGCCGCCGGTGCGTTCCCCTTGGGTCCGAAGCGCACCGGCGAAATTGGCCCGGAAGCGCGCTGCTCCGCGTTTGTCGCCACGCGCTTCAGCCGAGGCCGTCAGGGCACGCCAGCGACCGATCGCGGCGCTTAGCGCACCGGCGCGGCCGTAAACCGCGCCGTATCTCTCCAAACGCTTGCCCCCGTGCTCCACGAGACGGTCGGCCGAGTCCAAGGCAAAGGGCGCCAGCATCGCCGCGGCTTCGGCCCAGGCGGCGTCGGCGGCTTCCCAGTCGAGCGCGAGGAGGTGGGCGCCGGCTTCCGCGGATTTCAGTTCGGCGGCGGTGCGGACCGGCTCGGTGGCCATGTGGCGGGCGGCCTCGGCGGCTTCGCGATAGGCGGCGCGGGCCTTGGCTAGGTCGCCTTCGGCAAGCGCGGCTTCGGCGGCGGCCTTGAGTGAAGTGACCCCATTGTCGCTGACGGCGATCGCAGCGAGTTGCTGCTTTAGAGCACGGTAATCGGCCTCGAAGCGCTTGATCGCGTCGGCCAGCGCGGCGTGGTTCGCCTCAGGCTTGATGTCGATGAAGCGCGCGATAGCGTCGCGGATTGCGCGGTCCGGTATGTCCGATCCGCCGGTCGCCTGAATCGCCAGCAGGCCGACCGCGATGGCGGCCTTCTTCGCGAACTCGTCCTTGCTCTTGAACGTCTCGTAGACGCGCTCCATCGCCTTGCTGGGATCGATGCGCTTCGCCTGCTTGAGGAACGCCTTGAGCTTCCTCTGCTTCTTCCCGTCGGGCTCGACGTCACCTTTGGTCACCGGATGGTCGTCGGCCATCAGGAACAGCAGGATCGGCCTGCCGAGCCGGCGCGCCTCGTTGAACTCGAGCTCGGTGATCGATAGCCCCTTCGGGTTGCGGCCGGCATCGACCGGGGTCTGGCCGTATTTGTGGCCGATCACGCAGAGATAGGCGACCGAGTCGCGCACCATCCGGAGGCTCGTTTCGATCACGTCGGCGTCGCTTCGGGCGCCGCTATATTCCATCGCAACGGGGTGGAAGCCGAAGCGATGGATCGCCTCGATGACTTCGCGGCGGTGCGCCTCCAGGTCCTTGAAGGTACTGGAGACCATGATCCCGCGGTAGGCCTGCGGCTCTGCTTCCATGGCTATTCCGTTACACGAGCCGTGCGTATTGGCGAGAGGAAAGCGAGCAAGGCGTGATCGGGAAGGGTTGCGCACCCGCCCAAGCTCGGGCCGATAAACGGGCTACTTCCCCTCGTCGAAAAAGCCGTTAGGATCACGGGCTTACCGGGGGGTGGAAATGGCGAGCATTGCGGAACAGGCGATCCGCGCGGAAGATTCCGCGCCGGCGGGTCGGAAGCGTTGGCGGCTCTCCTTGCCCGAGGCGCTGCCTCGGCTGCGGGGACGCTGGCTGGCCGCCTTTCGGATCTTGTGGTTCGCGATGTTGGCCGCGGCCCTGCTGGCGACGGTCGCCGGCCTCCATTATCACAACATCATCGACGAGGAATGGGGCGAGCCCTATTCCGAGCTCGGCCTTCGCGCCGCCTCGCTGACCGGCACCGACCTCGGCCTGCCGATCGGCGAGGAAACCAAGCGAGCCGGAATCGTCCCGCGAAGCAAGCTGGTCGCCATCGAGGACGTGAAGCTGCCGGCGGTGACGACCCAGGCGGAGATCGCCGCCCGGCTTCGCGCCGTTCCCGGGGATCATGTGCGGATCCGGACCCGGCTAGCGGACGGCAGCGAGCGGGAGCATCGGCTTCGGCGGTCGAGCGATCACTTGAAGAAAGCCTATGCCGGCAACGGCATCTCTCCGGAAACGAAGCACCAGACCGAGACGGTGCTCAGCCTCGTCGTGGTCGGGGAGCCGGGGCGGTCGCTCTTCACCTTCTTCGGCCTGCAGACCTTGTGGACGAAGCTGGCCGTGGTGGCGGGCATCGGCTTCGTGACCGTCATGCTCACTTTCCCGACCGGGCGGCTCAGGCCCCGCTGGCCGCTC
>DASWLY010000037.1:0-21897 GCA_036400035.1 Allosphingosinicella sp. | reverse complement strand
GGCCTCGGCCACCGTCGGCGCGATCTTCTACTGGATCACGACCCTCTTTTAGATCGTCCTTTAGAACTTCCCCCTCACCTGGAAGCTGAAGATCGGGCCGATCAGGCGGTCGCGGCGCTCGATATAGTTGATGGGGCCGGTCCGGCGGCCCAGAAAGACCGTCCGGTCCCACATGCTTCGGGCGGCGAGCACGTTGGAGACGGTGGCCCGGACGGTGAGACCGAACACGTCCTTATGCTCGGCGTAGAAGCTCCCCCAATAGGGTCCTTCCCACTGGCGCCCCACTTCCGTCAGCCGGTAGCTCAGCGCATTGAGCTGGTGGTTGAGGTTCATCCCATAGGCCCAGTCGCTGTCCGGTATGTCGTGGCGAAGCGTGATGTCGAAAAAGTGTATCAGGGTGCTCGAGATTCGCCGCCCCTCCCCCGTCAGCGGATCCTTCACTCGCGTCTCCTGGCGCTGGGCCCGCAGGTCGAGCTTGGCGCCCTTCCAGCCCAGCGGATCGAAGTTGAACGTGCTCTTCCACTCGACGCCATAGGAATGCGCGCTGTCGATGTTGCCGGTCGACTCGCCGGTGGCGCCGATCGGGATGATGTCCACCACGTCCTCGAAGAGCCGGCCGTAGAGGCGCAAAGTGGTCGTGCCGAAGCGGCCGAGGTTGCGGGTCGCCTCGAGGTCGGCCTCCCAACTCTGCTGCGGGACGAGCTCGACATTGCCGGCATTGGTGCGGTCGTCGTTGAGGTTCACCCGGGCGAGGAAGTCGCCGAAATTGAGCTGGCCGACGCGGCGCTGGAGCTTGAGGTTGACGTCGAGCCGCGGGCTCGCCTTCCAGGCGGCGGAGAGCAGGCCCTTGGGGCGCCAGAAGGTTCGGCTGAGGCCGCCGGGGCCGGTCTGCCGAAGGTTCGAATATTCGCCGCCGGCCGCGAGCTGGATGCTGAGCTTGGACGAGAGCGGCCGGCCTAGGCTCGCCATCACCTCGTAGCGATCCTCCTTGACCGTCGCCGTACCGCCCGGGAGCAGGATCTCCTCATATTCGCCGTTCGAGCGCAGGATGAAGAAGTGGCTGACATTGTCGAGGCTGTTGAACGCGCCCTCGGCGGAGAGCTGGAGATCGGACTTGCCCCATTTCCAGCGATATTCGGCGCGGCCGATCCGCTCGTGGGTGTCGGCGATCTCGTCGAAGCGGCTGCCGGTATCGGACGCCCCGTCGGCGAAGCGGGTTCGGACGTCCTGCGTGAAGGGCGTGTGTCCGCCCTGCTCGAGCCCGATCAGCTTCAGGCGGCCGCCGAGCAGTGCGAACTCGTAATCGCCGCCGAGCTCGTAGGACCAGCTGTCCTCGTCGTTGGCGACGAGGCGGAGGCGATCGGCGAGGCCGGGGCCGACGCGTTCGCCCCTTTCGCGATAGTCGTAGTAGAAGCCCTGGACCGAGCCGTTGAAGTTGGCGACCGAGCTTCCCGGCCCGTCCCATGTGAGCCTGAGGCTCGCCTTCGGATTCTCCCCGTTGCCGGTGAAGACGTCGTTGCGGGCCTCGGTCCGCTCGCCCGCCGCATTGAAGATATTGGTTCGCCCGTTGGCGCCGGAGCGGAAGGACTGGTTCTGGAGTCCGACCGTATATTCGAACTTGCCCTTCCTGCCGCTGACCGAGACCTCGCCGCGGGTCAGCAGCGGATCGGTGTTGCGCTGGCGGAATTCGGGGCGCCAGGCGAACTGGCCCTGCATCCCGGCCGCCTTGGCGACGACGTTGGCGACCTGGCCCGAAAGACCGGGGACGTCGAGCGTCGCCGCGTCGCGGATCTCGATTCGGATGACGTTCGCGGCCGGAATCTGGCCCAGCTCCGTGATGACGTCGTTCGATTTGCCGGAAATGCGCTGGCCGTTGATCAGGACGTTGCCGGTGGCGGTGCCGAGGCCCCTTTCCTGGGTCGCCTCGCGGATCGTGAAGCCGGGCACGTTGCGAAGCATGTCGAGCGCGTTGCGCGGCGCGAAGCGGGTGAAATCGGCGGGGAGGAAGGTCTTGGCGTCCACCACGGCGGCGGGGAGCGTCGGCGCGGGCGTCGGCGCATCGCCCGTCTCCTGGGCAGGAGCGGGCGCCGCCGCGAGCGCGATCGTCGAGGCTCCGAGCCAAAAGAGCCTGGATCGCCGGCAACTGCCCCTGCTGGTCATGAATCCCCCTTTCGCGGCTCTTCGGCCGGTCCTGCCACGTTCGTAGCAGGAAGCATGCCAACTCCCTGCAGGTGACGGCATCTGGCGATTACAACTGTTTTCGTGAATATTGGATGAGCGGCGGTCACCGCTTCACTCCCCGCGCCGCCGGGGCGGGTCGAAGCCGGAGATCCGCATCCGGACCAGCTGCCGCGCGTCGGGCGCGGCATAGCCGCGCGCCTTCAAGGCCCGGATATAATCGGGAGTGACCCGGTGGATCCGCAGGGTCACGAGCTGGTCGACCGGCAGGCCGCGGTAGCCGAGCTCGGCCAGCTCGCCGATATATTCCGGAGTGACGCCGTGGATCGACATGGCGACGAGCTGGTCCCGGGGGATGTCGCGATAGCCGAGCGCCGAATACCGGCGGACCCGCTCCGGGGTGACCCGGTGGATCCGGAAAGCGACCAGGTCGCGGGCCGGCATCCGGCGATAGCTCGGGCTGATGGCGGCGAGCTCGCGGAGGAATTGCGGAGTGACTCCGTGAATCCGGAAGGCGACGAGATCGTCGAGATTGCCGAGGCGATAGCCGGCGGAGTCGAGGTCCTCGAGGAACGGCACCGTCGCCCGGTGAATGCCCATGGCGACGAGCTGGTCGATCGTGGGCCGCGGATAATCCTGCCGCTCCAGCTCCTCGACCAGGGGCAGGCCGACGTCCTGCACCGCCAGCTGATATTGCTGGCGAAGGCTCGGCCGGCCGATACCGCGTCGCTCCAGCGCGGCGGCGAAGGCGGCATCGGCCGAAAAGACGCATTCGCCGCTGCCGCGCTGCCGCCGGGCGATACCCTCGCAATCGAGCCTTCCCGCTTGGCGGGCGATGTTGAAGCGCACCGGCGCTCCGGCCTGGGAGGCCAGGTCGGCGGCGGCGAGGCCTTGGAGCGCGCGCAGCGGCCAGGCTTTCGAATTGGTGCTGTGGCTGCCGCGTTCCCGGTAGCTGAGCGCCAGGTGGACCGCCGCCTCCCCGCCGACCGGTTCGGCCGGCCCCACCGTCCATTCGACCGGCAAGCTGTTCGGGGCTTCGGCGCCGCCCGCCGGGGCGCAGGCGCTGAGGGCGATGACGGCGACGACGGCTTTGCGGATCATGACGGCTTCCTCTTTTTTCCGATGGATGGCAGGCGTGCGCCATGGCCGGACCCGAAGGCCCTTGGACGGCGCCGGACTCGAAGGTTGAAGACGGGCGGCGGGAGGTCTTACGGACCGGCGCGACGCGCATCGGCGACGCTCACGCCGTGGATGCGCATATTGACCAGCTCGGCGGCGGTGACGTCGTCATAACCGGCGGCCCGGAACTCGCGGACATAGGCGGGGGTGACGCCGTGGGTGCGCATCGACGTCAAGGTGCCGACGCTGAGCCGCGGAAAGCCGAGGCTCGTCATCTCGCGGATGAAAGCCGGGGTGACGCCGTGGATCGCCAGCGAGGTCAGCTGGCCGACGCCGAGATCTCGATAACCGAGCGCGTGAAGCTCACCCACTCGGGCCGCCGAGACGCCGTGGATGCGCAGGGACACCAGCTCGTCCGGAGTGAGCCTGGAATAACGCGGGCTGATCGCTGCGAGCGCGGCGACGAATTGGGGGCTGACGCCATGGACCTTCATCGCGACCAGCGCTTGCGGTGTAGGAAGCCGCGGCGGGTTGCGGTCGATCCGCGTCGCCGGGGTATGGCGATCGTCGCCGCGCGAGGCCAGTTCGAGCGGTTGCTTGGCAGCCGAAGCGGAAGCCGGCGCCGCAGCCGCAGCCGCAGCCACCGCCCTGGCCGCGGCCGGGGCTGCCGGCGGGGCCGGGATCGAAGCGGGGACCGGGACCGCGGGCGGAGAGACGGCACGGGCGAGGCGGACCGGGGCCGCGAGCACGACCGGACGCTCGAGCTTGGCGACGGCGGGCGCCGAGGCCGGTAGTGGAGTCACCGGAGTCAGCGCCGCGAGCGGCGCCGAGACGAGGATCGTTCCGGCCGAGCAGACGGTGATCCAGCCGGCTCGGGCCGGTGCCCGCGACTGGCCTTTGTCGAGGATCCGGGTGACCCGGCGCTTCAGGGAGTCCCGGCTTGGCGCCACGCCGTGCGCGGCCAGGAGCAGGCCCTTATTCTCATGGCGGGCGGCGGCGACGAGCAAAGCGGCATATTCCGTCTCGCGAACGTCGCTTCGAAGCACGGCGTCGTCGGCCGCCTCCTCGCGAAGCTGGTGGCAGTTGCGCGCCAGGATCCACACGAGGGGATTGAACCAGAACAAGGCCGTCGCGGCGCGGGCCAGGATCAGCTTCGCCCAGTCGAGCCGCGCGACATGGGCGAGCTCGTGCGAGATGATCGCCTCGGCGTCGCCGCCCGAACGCACAGCCTCCTGGTTGAGCAGGATGATCGGGCGAAGCAAGCCCCAGCTGACCGGCGAGGTGAGCTCGTCGCTGACCAGCAGGGCGGTGCCGTGCTTGAAGCCCATTCGCCGCTGGGCGTGGGCGAGCGCGCTCAGCCAGGCCGGCTCGACCATCACGCTCGCCCGCCGCCGCATCGCGAACAGCCGAAGGACGGCGACGAGGGTCGCGAGCAGCAGCAGAGCGGCGGGCAAGGCGTAGGCCCACACCGACAGCGCCCAGAGGTCGACCGTCGCCGGGGCGGCGGCAGGGCTTGCGGGGAGCGGAGCGGCGACCTCGGCAAGGGCCGGAGCGGCCGACTCGCCCGGCAGCGAGATCGGAGCGTCGACCTGCCAGTTGGGCAGGAGGACGATCGCGGCGGGAAGCAGCAAGGTCGCGAGCAGCCCGGCATGGGCGATCCAGGAGCGTTCGCCGGCCGTTCGCCCCTGGAGCAGGCCGAGGAGCAGAAGCGCGGCGCCGCTCGTCACCAGCGACTTCCAGGCGATTTCGAAAAGCAGGGCGTAGGTCATTTCACTCCCCCTTCCGCGCGTTGGCGATCAGCCGCTCGAGCTCGTCGAGCTCCTCATTGCCCAGCCGCCCGGACATTCCGAGCAAAGCGCTTGCCGCGCTCGCCGGGGAGCCGTTGAAGAAGGTCCGGACGACGTGGCTCAGAACGGATTGCTGAGCCGCCGCCTCCGGAACCGCCGGCGCATAGACGAAGCCGCGCTCCGACTGCTGGCGGCGGACGAACCCCTTCCCTTCCAGCCGTGCCAGCATCGCCCGAACCGCGGAGCCGCTGAGCGCCACCGGCAGGCCGTCGCAAATTTCGGCCACCGTCGCCTCGCCGCGGGCGTAGAGGAGATCGACGATCTGCCGCTCCCGCGGCGGTAAGGCGTCCAGCATTCGAATCGTCTCCGCTACGTTTGTAGCGTGGTGCTACATTTGTAGCGCAACTGCAAGAGGGAATTGGTCGGGCAGGGCCGCACGCCTGAACAAGCAAGAGCTGTGCCTGCCGAAAATGACTGGAAGGCTCGTCTGCACGCCTGGGAAAATGCCCGATTGCGGACAGCCGCTGAACGAAAACGGACGCCTTCGACCCCACTCCCGCCTTCGCGGGAGTGGGAGGGGCCCGCGAACCTCCCAAGCCTTCGGCTTGGGCCCCTCCTCTCCCGCGAAAACACGGGAGCCGAAGTCAGGGCCGCGCGGGCCGTCTGAACAGGAGGATCGGCTCGCCCTTGTAGGCGGCGTCTTCGCGGGCGGTGAAGCCGGCTTTCTCGGCGATCCGGATCGAGGGGGCGTTGTCGGGGCTGATGATGGCGACGATCTCGCCGCCGCCCAGGGCGCCGTCGGCCCAGGCCAAGGCGGCGAGCACGGCCTCGGTGGCATAGCCCTGCCCTTGCGCCTGCGGTGCCATGATCCAGCCCATCTCGGGAATGTTCTCGATCGCGGGGATCATGTCGCGCTTGAAGTCGGCGAAGCCGATCTGGCCGAGATAGGCGCCGTCCTCTCGCCGCTCGGCCACCCAATAGCCGTAGCCGAGCAGCGCCCACAGACCGGGCGAGGCCAGCATCTTGCGCCAGGTCTCCTCGCGCGAGAAAGGCGAGCCGCCGAGATGGCGAACGACGTCCGGATCGGACATCGCCGCCGCCTGGGCGTCGAGATCCGAGGCGCGGAAGGGGCGCAGGCGCAGGCGCCCGGTTTCGAGAACGGGGGCTTCCCGCGTCATCCCGGCGGAAGCCGGGATCTCAGGACCAGAAAGCACGGCGGGTCTCCACGAGGCCCCGGCTTTCGCCGGGGTGACGAGTGGTCTCCCCGAGGTCCCGGCTTTCGCCGGGATGACGGTGGACTATTTCTTGCCGAGGGTGAGGCCGCCGAAGCGCTTGTTGAAGCGGGCGACCTGGCCGCCGGAATCGAGCATCTTGCCGTGGCCGCCGGTCCAGGCCGGGTGCACCTTGGGATCGATGTCGAGCGTCATCGTGTCGCCCTCCTTGCCCCAGGTGGAGCGGGTGTCGAAGGTGGTGCCGTCGGTCATCTGCACCTTGATCATGTGGTAATCGGGATGGGCGCCGTTCTTCATGTCGGGGATTCCTTGGGATTTGGCTGGTTCCGACCAGCCTCGCGGAAAAGGTCGTGCGGCCCTGTAGCCAATGGGCCGGAATTTGACAAGGCGCGCCGCCGCCGCCTAACGCCCCGCCCAGCGAAGGTGCCATTCACGCCGGACATGCGGCGGGGGAATGGTGAAAAGGGAAGCCGGCGAAAATCCGGCGCTGTGCCCGCAACTGTGACCGGCCCCGGGGCCGCAAGTCAGGAACCTGCCTTCGCCGTCGTCCGCACCCGGCCGGGACCAGCCGTACGTGCGTGGCACCGGGGGCGGTTCGTCCGCCCGCGGTTCCTCCGAGACGACATTCGTGTCGTTGCAAAGGAGGTCCTGTATGCACCCGATCCTGATCAGTCTCGCGGCCGCCGCCGTCCCGCTTCCCTCCGAGCCGCCGGCCGGAGACGAGGAGATCGTCGTCACCGGCGAGCGCCCGGAGGAAGCCGCTTCCTACACCGCACCGACGCCCGTGCGCTCGATCCCCGCCTTCTCCGACTCGGCCGGGCTGCCGATGGTTACGGACTATCTGCGTCTCACTCCCGGCACGTCGGTGGCGACCGCAGGCCCGCGCGGTAGCCAGACCCAGGTGCGCCTGCGCGGGGCCGAGGCCAACCACACGCTGCTCGTGGTCGACGGCATCCGCTTCAACGACCCCGCCGCCGGCAACGAAGCCCGCTTCGAGCTGCTCGGCGTCGACTTCGCCGACCGGGTCGGCCTGCTGCTCGGGCCGCGCTCGGCGCTGTGGGGATCGGAAGCGATCGGCGGAGTCGTCATCACCAACACCCGAGACTCCTATTCCGACGGGGAGAGCTTCGGCGGCCGCGGCGAATATGGCAGCCTGGACAGCGCCCGCGGCTCGGCCTGGCTCGCGACCTCTGCCGGCAAGATCCGGGTCTCCGGGAGCGCCGCCTGGATGAGCAGCGACGGCATCGACTCCTTCGGCTCGGGCGGCGGTGAGCGCGACGGCTTCGAGAACCGGTCGGCGAGCGCGAAGCTGGTCTACGCGCCCGTCGAGTCCCTGGAGCTCGGACTCGTCGGGCACTGGATCGAGGGTGAGAGCGAATATGACGGCTTCGATCCCGTCACCTTCCGTCGAGCCGATACGTCCGACGAGACTCGCAACCGGATCGGCGCCATCCGCGGGTGGGCGAAGGCCGAAGAGAGAGGCTGGAGCCTGGCGATCGACGGGAGCTTCCTCGCCAGTGCCAATCGCAACCTGCTGGCCGGCCAGCCGCTCAACCGGACGTTCGGCCGGCGCTTCACGGCTTCGGCCCGCCTCGGCAAGAACATCGGCGGCCACTCCTTCACCGCCGCCGCCGAGCATCAGTCGGAGCAGTTCCGCGCCCGCGACCAGGTCTATTCGGGGGCCACCCGGCAGGATCGCTCGCGCGAGCTCAGCGCCTTGATCGGCAGCTGGGAAGCGAAGTGGGGCCGGTATCTGACCACCGAGCTCGCGGTGCGGCATGACCGCTTCAGCGCCTTCGCCGACTCGACGACGTTGCGCGCCGGAGTCACATTCGAGCCGGTGCGCCGGGTCCAGCTCCTCGCCGGCTATGGCGAGGGCATTGCCCAGCCCACCTTCTACGATCTTTTCGGCTTCTTCCCCGGATCCTTCGCCGGCAATCCGGCGCTGAAGGTGGAGCGGTCCGAGGGGTTCAATGCGGGCGTTCGCCTCGGCGAGTGGCGAAGGGCCACGCTCTCGATAGGCTATTTCCAGGCGCGGCTTCGCGACGAGATCGTCGACGTGTTCGATTCGGCCACTTTCCGCTCGACCACCGCCAACGCGACCGGGACCAGCCGCCGCAAGGGGATCGAGGGTTTGCTCGAGGTGAAGCTGCCAGCGCGTTGGGCGCGGAGGCTGTTCGCCACCTATACCTATCTGGATTCCGATGAGCAGCGGGTGGCGGGGGGGCTGGCGGTGCGCGAGGTGAGGCGGCCCAGACACAGCGCCGGCTTCGGCGGGCAGGGCGACATCGGGCCGGTCTCCTGGGGCGCGACCCTGGCCTATGTCGGCGCCCGGCGGGACACCGACTTCGAAAGCTTTCCGGCGCGCCCGGTGCGGCTCGACCCTTACGGGCTGGCGTCGCTCGAGCTCGGCTGGCAGTTCCGCGAGGGGATGGAGCTTTTCGCGCGCGCCGAGAACGCCTTCGACGAGGAGTATCAGGACGTGCTCGGCTATCGCACTCAGGGAAGGACGGTGCATGCGGGCGTTCGTCTTCGCTTCCGGCCTTAGCCTCGCTCTGGCCGGCGCGGCGGAGGCGGCGCCGAAGCGCGTCGCCTCGCTGAACCTGTGCACGGACGAGCTTCTGCTCATGCTCGCAGAGCCAAGGCAGATCGCCTCCGTCACCCATCTCGCCCAGCAGCCGGCGGAGACCCGGCTGTGGCGGGAGGCGCGGCGCTACCGGCGCAACGACGGCAGCCTGGTCGCCGTCGCCGGGCTGAGGCCGGACCTGGTGCTGACGATGGGCGGCGGCGCCCGCGACCGCGGTCGGATCGCGAAGCGCCTCGGCATCCGGATCGTCGATCTGCCTTACCCGCGGTCGCTGGCGGACATCGAGCAGTCGGTGCGGACCGTGGCGGCGGCGCTTGGCCGGGCGACCGCCGGCGCGGCCCTGCTGGCGCGGATGAATCGTCTCAAGGCAATTCGGCCGGCGGCTGCCGCCGACACGATCTGGCTCGGCGGGGGCGGACGGACGGTGGCGGCGGCGGGCCTTGCCGCGGAATGGATGGCGCTGGCCGGTTTTCGCCAGCGCCCGGTGCCAGGCGACCGGGTCTCGCTGGAGCAATTGCTCGTCCGGCCGCCGGCGATATTGCTGCGCAGCGACTATCGCAGCGGCCAATATTCGGGCGAGCAGCGCTGGCTCTCGCACCCGCTGGCGCGCCGGGCCAAAGGCGCCCGCAACGTCGCCACCGACGGCCGGCCCTGGACCTGCATGGGCCCCGCATTGATCGCGGAGATAGAGCGGCTGCGAACCCTGAGCCGTCGTCCCGGCGAAAGCCGGGATCCGTGAACACCGCCCCGCTCAACCTCGTACCACCGTGTTCATGGACCCCGGGGCAAGCCCGGCGTGACGGGGGATCGCGGCGTTGAGCCGGCTCGCTTTCCCACTCCTGGCCTTGACCGCGGCTTTGGCTTTCGCGCTGTCGCTGGCCCTCCCCTGGCCGCCGATCGCCGCGCTTCTGGAGCAGGACCGGCCACTCGCGTTCGCGCTCCTGTGGGAGCTGCGGCTGCCGAGGGCGCTGCTCGCCTTGGCCTATGGGGCGATGCTGGGCGCCTCGGGGGCCGCGATACAGGGCCTGTTCGCCAACCCGCTCGCCTCCCCCGATCTTACCGGCACCACCAGCGGCGCGGCGCTGGGGGCGGTGATCACCGCCTACATCTTCGGCTTTTCGGCGCCGCTCGCGCTGGCTTTCGGAGCCGTCGGCGGGGCGCTCGGCGCGCTGCTGCTGCTGCTGGCGTTGGCAGGGCCACGGGCGGAGACGGCCACCCTGCTGCTCGCCGGCCTCGCGATCAGCGCCCTGGCCGGGGCGCTCACCACCCTCGCGCTCGCGCTCGCCCCCTCCCCCTTCGCCTTTTACGACGCCTATGAATGGCTGATGGGCTCGCTGGTCGACCGAAGCCTCGAGCAGGCGGCCTTCGCCGCGGCGCCCGCCCTCGCCGCGATCCTGCTGCTCCTTCGGCTGCGGGGACCGCTCGACAGCCTCACCCTCGGCGAAGAAGTCGCCCAGTCCTTCGGCCACGACGTACGCCGGCTTCGGATAGAGATCGTCTGCCTCACCGCCTTCGGAGTGGGCGCCTGCGTCGCGATCTGCGGGGCGATCGGCTTCGTCGGGCTGGTCGCTCCGATCTTCGCCCGGCGGCTGACCGGGGGCCATCCGGGGCGGGCGGTGCTGCCGGCGGCGGCGATCGGCGGCCTGCTGCTGCTGGCGGCGGACCTGGTCGTGCGCAGCGCTCCGCTGGGGCGGACGCTTCCGATCGGGGTGGTGACGGCGTTGCTCGGGGCACCCTTCTTCCTCTGGCTGGTCGCCCATATGCGCTGGAGGCTGGCGCGATGACGCCGTTGCTCCAGGCGCAAGGCGTCGCCCTGAGCGGGAGACTGAAGCCGAGCGACTTCAGGATGGAAGCGCCGGAGCTGGTCTGCCTGATCGGCCCCAATGGCAGCGGCAAGACCAGCCTGCTCCACGCCTTGGCGCGGATCGGCGGCGCTTCGGGAGAGGTGCGGATCGACGGGCTTCGCCCGGAGAGCCTGGCTCCGGAGCGGCGCCGGCGGCTGCTGTCCTTCCTCCCCGCCTCCCGCGACGTCGCCTGGCCGCTCGCTGCGCTCGACCTCGTCAGGCTGGGGGCCGGCGAAGCGGAGGCGGACGAAGCCCTGGCGGCGCTCGACCTCGGCGCCCTCGCCGGCCGCCGGATCGACCGCCTGTCGACCGGCGAACGCAGCCGGGTGCTGATCGCCCGCGCCCTCGCTCCCAGGCCTCGGCTGCTGCTGCTCGACGAACCGGTCGCCAATCTCGACCCGCTCTGGCAGCTCAAGCTGATGGAGCGGCTCCGGCAAGGCGTCGGGGACGGTCAGGGCGCGATCGTGGCGATGCACGATCTCGACCTCGCGGCGCGCTTTGCCGACCGGCTGGTGCTGATGGACGCAGGCGCGATCGTCGCCGGGGGCGAGCCCCGGACGATGCTGGGATCGGCGCGGCTGGAGGCGGTGTTCGGCATAAGGAAGGTTGGAGGGGAGTGGCGCGCTCTTTCCTCCCCATCGTCAGATGGGGAGGGGGACCACCCGCAGGGTGGTGGAGGCGTAACTGGCGAGGCTTAGGAGGATCGGGCGCCAAGGCACGGCAGGCAGGGCTTTCCACCATGCTTCGCATGGTCCCCCTCCCATGCTTGCGCATGGGGAGGATATCATCAGTCGGCCGGGGGATCGGCGATCATCGCCGTGAAATTGGTCTCGGCGACGACCTTGCCGTCGACCAGCACCTTGCCCGCGAACTTGCAGACGCTGCCGCGATCGTGGACGAGCTCGACCTCGATCCTGAGGAGAACGCCGGGCTCGACGGGCTGGCGGAACTTGGCGCTGTCGATCGCCATGAAATAGACGAGCTTGCCGGTATCGGCGAGGCCGAGCGATTCCACGGCGAGAACGCCCGATGCCTGAGCCATCGCCTCGACGAGGAGAACTCCGGGCATGATCGGCCGGCCGGGGAAATGGCCCTGGAAGAAGGGCTCGTTGATCGTCACCGCCTTGATGGCGACGATCCGCTTCTTCGGCACCAGCTCCTCGACCCGGTCGATGAGCAGGAAGGGATAGCGATGCGGCAGCGCCGCCATCACCCGCCTGATGTCAAGCGGGCCGATGGCGGCGGCTGCCGGGTCGGAGCTCACCGGCCCTGGGGCTGCGGCTGCGCCGGCTGCGCCGCCTGCGGCAGCGGAGTGACGCTGACCGAGGGCAGGGCCGCGTTGAGGGCGGTGAGGACCTCGTTGGTGACGTCGATCGTGTTCGAGCGCGCCAGGGTCGCGTTGGTGTCGAGCGCGACGTTGGCGCCGCGGGCGGTCATCACCCGGTTGATGACCGGATTGAGCTGCACGTTGATCTGCCGAAGCACGTTCGCCTGGGTCGACTGGATGTTCTGCTCCAGCCGAGCGATTTCCTGCTGGGCCGTGGTCTGGCGCTGCTGGAATGCCTGCACTCGAGTGTTGAGCGCGGTCTCCGCGGCGGCGCGGGCTGCGCCGGCCTGGTTGCGAAGGGCGGCGCCCGCCTGCTCGATCGACTGCGCTTCCGTCTGGAGCGGCTGGCCGAGCTGCTGGGCGCGCGCGCGCGCGGAGGTGACCTGGCCCTGGAGGGTGGTCTGGGCGGCGCGGCAGGCCGTGCACTCGCGATAGATTCGGTCGGTGTCGACGACGACGATGACCGCGGCGGGGGTGCGCTGCGCCTGGGCGACGCCCGGCAGCGCGAGCGAAAGGGCGGCGAGGGCCGCGCCGAAAGCAAGTTTGTTCATCAAAATGCGGTTCCTACGTTGAAGGTGATCAGCTTGGTGTCATCCCCGTCAGCCTTTGTAAGCGCCTTGGCTATATCGATCCTGAACGGGCCGAAAGGCGAGTTCCAGTTGACACCGAAGCCGACCGAGATGCGCGGCTTGGCGGTGTCGCCGAGGAAAGTTTCCTTGAAAGGGGCGATTCCGGGCACCAGGGTCGTACCGGGCGCGCAGGTGCCGTTGTCGGGGCGCGGCGTGGCACCTCCCGAATTGTCGAAGCAGCGGTCCTTGGTGAGCGGGCTGCCCGGCAGGACCGAGTTCGTGGTCGGATCCCGGAGGCCGAACAGCGCGCCGATGTCGACGAACACCGACGGACGAAGCCCCATTTCCCGGAAGCTCGAGCTCAGCGGGATTTCCAGCTCGGCGCGGCCGATATAATAAGCCCGGCCGCCGAGCGCGTCGTCGACGATCTGCTTGCGGTCCGTCACCGGATTGCCGTTCGCATCGAACGGGACGCGCTGGACGCGCGGCCCGACGCCGCGAATGTCGAAGCCGCGGATCTGCGGTTCACCGAGGAAGAAGCGGTCGACGAGGCGGAGCGGGTCCTGATCGGCGCCGGGGGCATTCTCGAAGCTGTGGATGTAGCCGCCCTCGAAGGTGGTCGAGAAGATGAAGCCGCCCTTGCCGATCCGCCAATATTTGCCGGCGTTGATTCGCGTGCGCAGATATTTGACGTCGCCGCCCAGCCCAGCGAAATCCTGGTTGACCGTGAAGCGGTTGCCGCGGGTCGGGCGCAGCCGGTTGTCGGTCGAATCGTAGAGCAGCGAATAGCCGAGCGAGGAGGTGGTCCGCTTGCCGACGGCCTCGCACAGATAGCGGCCCACGCGCAGCGGATCGCAGAATGCGGGGAGCGGACCGGCGCCGTCCGGATCCGTGAAGAAGGCGCTCTCGTCCAGGGTGACGTTGTCGAAGTTGAGGCCATAGCGCAGGCCCAGCTGCATATATTCGGTCAGCGGGGCGCCGCCGCGGATCTGGCCGCCGGTGCTGATCTGCTTGTAGGTGGTGTTGCGGTTGTTGTTGACGAAGTTGAAGCTCGAATAATCGCGCCGGAACAGGTCGAAACCGAGCGCGATGTTGCGATCGAACACGTAGGGCTCGGTGAAGCCCAGCTCGACCGACTTCGAGTAGCTGGAATAATTGACCGACGCCCGCAGCGTCTGCGCCATGCCTCGGAAGTTTCGCTGCTCGATCGACAGGTTGAGCAGGAAGCGTTCGAGACTGGAGAAACCGGCGGAGATCTGGAGCTGACCGGTCGCCTTCTCCTCGAGCGTGGTCGACAGGATGACCCGGTCGGGGGCCGAGCCCTGGGTCTGCTCGATCTCCAGATTCTCCTGGAAGAAGCCGAGCGACTGGATGCGGTCGCGTGAGCGCTTCACCCTCACCGTGTTGAACGGGTCGCCCTCGGCGAGCCGGAACTCGCGCCGGATGACCTTGTCGCGGGTAAGGGTGTTGCCGTTGACGTCGATGCGCTCGACATAGACGCGCGGAGTCTCGGCGACGTTGAACGTCACCGACATCGTCTTGGCTTCCTTGTCGCGCTGGAAGTTGGGCTGAACGTCGGCGAAGGCGTAGCCGAACAGGCCGGCGCTCTCGTTCAGCGAGGTGACCGTGTCCTCGACCAGCTTGGCGTTGTACCAGTCGCCGCCCTTCATCGGAAGCAGCCTAGTGAGGCCCTCGCCGCTGAAGTCGCGGATCGCGCTCTCGACCTTGACGTCGCCGAACTTGTAGCGCTCGCCTTCCTCGACCACGTAGGTGATGATGAAGTCCCGCCGGTCCGAGGTCAGCTCGGCGACCGCGGAGACCACCCGGAAATCGGCATAGCCGTTGGTCAGGTAGAACATTCGGAGCTTCTGCTGGTCGAAGGCCAGCCGGTCCGGATCGTAGACGTCGCCGGAGCCGAGGAAGCTCAGCAGCCCGGTGCGCTTGGTCACCATTTCGCCGCGAAGCTCGCCGTCGCCGAACCTCTCGTTGCCGAGGATGTTGATCTGGCGGATGCCGGACTTGGGCCCCTCGACGATCTCGTAGACGACGTCGACGCGGTTCTGCTCGAGCTGGACGATCTTGGGCTCGACCGTGGCGGCGAAGCGGCCCTGGCGGCGGTAGAGCTCGATGATGCGGGCGACGTCGGCGCGCGCCTTGGCGCGGCTGAAGATCTGCCGCGGCGCGAGCCGGATCTCGGGCGTGATCTTGTCCGACTTGAGCCGCTTATTGCCTTCCAGGACGATTCGGTTGACGACCGGGCTCTCGCGCACCTCGATGGTCAGATTGCCCTGATTGTCGCGGATCGCAACGTCGGCGAACAGGTCCGTCGCGTAAAGGTCGCGAAGCGCCTCGTCGAGCCGCTCGCGGTCGTAGGGCTCGCCGACGCGCAGCTTCACGTAGGAGACGATGGTCTCGGGCTCGAGCCTCTGATTGCCGGTAATCCCGATCGAGCGGACCACCGACGCCTCCGGCTGGGGCGCGGCGGCGATCGGCGCCGCCGGCTCGGGCGGCAGCGGAGTCGCTTCCTGCGCATGAGCGGGAAGCGCCATTCCGCCAAGGATGGTGCCGACGAGCAAGGCAGAGCAAAGCCGCCGGCCCTTGGTAGATGAATTTTTGGGTGTCACGCGTCCCCGCCCTTAGACAACGGACGGCGCAAGCGGCCGTCCTGTTTCCCTGTCGCCCCTGCCCTGCCCGATCATGCTCAGTCGATCAACCCGCCAAGCTTCGACCACAGGCCAAAAGACGCCAAATCGTTGAAGGTCACCAGGATCATGAGCGTCAGCAAAGCCGCCAAGCCGGTCCTGAACGCCCATTCCTGTGCCTCCGGCCGCAAGGGTTTTCGACGAATGGCCTCGATCGAGTAAAAGAACAGGTGGCCCCCGTCGAGCATGGGGATTGGCAACAGGTTGATGAATCCCAGATTAATTGAGATGACGGCGAGGAACCAAAGGAAGGCGAGCAGCCCCATGCTCGCCTGCTCGCCGGAGAATTTCGCGATCTTGAGCGGCCCGCCCATTTCCTTGACGGAGCGGCGGCCGGTGACGATCTGGCCCAGCCCCCTGACCGTGGTGGCCACGACCACCCAGCATTGGCGCACCGCGGCCCCGACGGCGCCGAGCGGCGAGACCGGGGTCAGCATCTGCTCCCCCGCGCCGATGCCGAGGAAGGCACGGCGCGACTCGTTTCCGAAGCGATCCTTTTCCACGAGCATGCGCGGCTGGACGTCGACCTGGAACCGGCGTCCCTGACGTTCGATGTCGAGCCTGAGCGGCCCGTCGATCTTGAGGGCGACGACGGGCAGGATATCCTCGAACCGCTCCACCGCCTTGCCGTCGATGCTCACGATCCGGTCGCCTACCCGGACCCCCGCGGCCGCCGCCGGGGAGCCTTGCGTGAAGGTGCCGATGACCGGCGGGGTCCGAGCGTCGCCGTAAGCGAGGTGGAATCCGGTCAGGATCAGGATGGCCGCCAGGAAGTTGGTGGCGGGCCCTGCGAACACGATGAGGAAGCGCTGCCAGACCGGCTTCGCCTGGAAGGTCTGCGCCCGCTCCTCCGCCGGCAGGGCCAGCCATTCGGACGAAGGCTGGCTCGTCGCGTTCATGTCGCCGGCGAATTTCACGTAGCCGCCGAGCGGCAGCCAGGCGACCTTCCATCGAGTGCCCCTGCGGTCGGTCCAGCCCAGGATCTCGCGTCCGAAACCGATCGAGAAGACGTCCGCTTTGACGCCGAACCAGCGGCCGACGAAATAATGGCCGAGCTCGTGGACGAAGATCAGCGGCCCGATGACGAGCAGGAAGCTCAATATCGTCCAGGGAATGCCGGGATTGTCGGTCAACGCGTCACCTTTTTCACGATCGCCTCGGCGGCGGCGCGTGCCTCCTTGTCGATGGTCAGGACCTCTTCGACCGAGCCGGGCGCCGCCGGCGCATAGCATTGCAGAGTCTCGGCGGCGATGGAAGCGATGTCGAGGAAGCCGATGTTCCCGCCCAGGAAAGCGCCGACGGCGACCTCGTTGGCGGCGTTGAGGATCGCCGGCCTGGCGCCGCCGTCGGTCAGGGCCTGGCGGGCGAGCGCGAGGGCGGGGAAGCGCTCCATGTCCGGCGCGGCGAAGCTCAAGGTCCCGGTCCTGACGAGATCGAGCCGCTCGCAGGGGGTCGCCATCCGCTCCGGCCAGGAGAGGGTGTAGGCGATCGGGATCCGCATGTCGGGAGAGCCGAGCTGGGCCAGCACCGACCCGTCGATATATTCGACGAGGCTGTGGACCACGGACTGCGGGTGGATGACGATGTCGAAGGCCTCGGCCGGCAGCGGGAACAGGTGGAAGGCCTCGATCAGCTCCAGCCCCTTGTTCATCAAGGTCGCGCAATCGACGGAGATCTTGGCCCCCATCGACCAATTGGGGTGGGCGATGGCCTGGCTCGGCGTTGCGGAGCGCATCTCCTCCAGGCTCTTGTCGCGGAACGGGCCGCCGCTTGCGGTGAGGATGATCCGGCGCACCGCTTCGGGCCGGGCCCGGTCGAAGCACTGGAAGATGGCGTTGTGCTCGGAATCGACCGGCAGAAGCTCGGCCCCGCTCGCTTTCGCGGCCTCGATCATCAGGTGCCCGGCCGAGACCAGGGCCTCCTTGTTGGCCAGCGCCACGGTTCGGCCGCCGCGGATCGCCGCCATCGTCGGGCCCAGCCCGGCGCTGCCGACGATCGCCGCCATCGTCCAGTCGGCGCCCGCGCCCGCCGCTTCCAGGATCGCTCGCTCCCCGGCCGCGGCTTCGGTGCCGCTTCCCGCCAGCGCCGCCCTCAGCGGCTCGAGCAGGGTTCCGTCGGCGATGACGGCCCGGCGCGCGCGCGCGCGCCGGGCGGCGTCGGCCAGCCCCTCGACGTCGCGATGGGCGGTGACGGCGAGGACGTCGTAGCGCTCAGGATCGCGCTCGATAAGGTCGAGCGTGGAGCGGCCGACGGAGCCGGTGGCGCCGAGGATGGTGACGCTTCTTCGCCGGGTCACGCGAGGCTGACGATCAGGACGAGCAGAGTGGCGAGGATCACCGGCAGCAGGCCGTCGAGCCGGTCGAGGACTCCGCCATGGCCGGGCAGCAGGGCGCCGCTGTCCTTGACGCCGAGCCGGCGCTTGACCCGGCTTTCGTAGAGGTCGCCGAGCTGGGCGAGAAGGCCCATCGGAGCCCCCAGCCAGAGGAAGTGCGGAAGCTCGGCCGAAATGCCGGACAGCCAGGCCGCGAGGGCGCCCACGACGGCGGCCCCGGCCATCCCGCCGATGAGGCCCGCCCAGGTCTTGTTGGGACTGATCTTCGGCGCCAGCTTGGGCCCGCCGATCGAGCGGCCGGCGAAATAGGCGAAGATGTCGGTCGCCCAGGTCACCAGCATCAGCCAGAAGACGAGGTAGAGGCTCGCCCATTCGATGACGAGCAGGGCGAAGGACGGAATGCCGACGTACAGCATTCCCCAGCCGAGGCTGAGGCGGCGGCTGGCGAGCAAGGTCACGACCGCCGCCGCCGCCACGGCGGCAAAGCCGAGCCAGGAGTCCTTGAAAGTCGCGGCCGTGATCGCCTCGACGTCGCCGACGACCTCGACCTGGCCGACCGGGTACAGATATTGGGCGGCGACGAGCAGGACCAAAGCGAGCAGGGCCGAAGCGAAATAGCTCCAGGCGCGCTTGAGGCGGTGCATGTCGCCCCATTCGACGATCATCGCGACCGCGCCGGCGGCGACGAGCAGGCGGAACAGCCAGCCGCCGACATAGATGGCGACGCAGGCGATTGCGATCATCACCACCGCCGCGGCGAAGCGGGTGAGGAGATCCGACTGGGGCGCCGAGGGGGGCGTCGGGCTCATCGGCCGCCGAACCTGCGCTCGCGCCCGGCATAATCGACGAGCGCCGCCCGAAGCGCGTCGCCGTCGAAGTCGGGCCAGAGCGTGTCGACGAACAGCAATTCGGCATAGGCCGCCTGCCAGAGCAGGAAGTTGGACAGGCGCTGCTCGCCCGAGGTTCGGATGAGGAGGTCGAGCGGCGGCAGCCCGGCGGTATCCAGGGAGGCCTCCAGCATGGCCTCGTCGACGTCCGCGGAACGGATTTCGCCCGCCTCGACTCGCGCCGCGATGCCGCGCGCCGCCTCGACCAGCTCGGCGCGCGATCCGTAATTGAGCGCGATCGCCACGGTCATCCGCCGGTTGCCGGCCGTCCGATCCACCGCATGGTCCACCAGTTTCGCAACATCTGCCTGAAAGGCATTGTGATCGCCCAATATTTTCAGGCGAATACCCTCTCGGTGAAGCGCGTCGAGCTCCCGGGTTATGTAGAAGCGCAGAAGCCCCATCAGATCGTTGATCTCGTCCTGCGGCCGCCGCCAATTCTCCGACGAGAAAGCGTAGAGGGTGAGGCATTCCACCCCCGCCTCGCCGGCGGCGCGAAGCACCTGGCGGGCGGCCTCGGCGCCCTGCCGGTGGCCGGCCGCGCGGGGCAGGCCCCTCGCCTTCGCCCAGCGGCCGTTGCCGTCCATGATGATGGCGACGTGCCGGGGAACGCTGGGGCCGCCGCCGCCGGAGCTTTCCGGCGCCGATGGGGCGGGGCGGACGGTCACTGCTGAAGGATTTCCTTCTCCTTGCCCGCCGCCACGCCGTCGATCTCCTTGATCGTGTCGTCGGTCAGCTTCTGCACTTCGGTTTCGCCCCGCTTGCGCTCATCCTCGCTGATCTCGTGCTTCTTCTCGTCCTGCTTCAGCGCGTCCATTCCGTCACGGCGGACGTTGCGGACGGCAATTCGGGCCTTTTCAGCATATTGGCCGGCGAGCTTCGCAAGCTCCTTGCGACGCTCCTGCGTGAGATCCGGGATCGGGAGACGGATGGTCTGGCCATCGACGATGGGATTGATGCCGAGGCCGGCATTGCGGATGGCCTTCTCGACCGGCGTGACGTTCGAGCGGTCCCAGACCTGGACCGAAAGCATCCGTGCCTCCGGCGTCGACACCGTCGCCACCTGGTTGAGCGGCATGTTCGCGCCATATACCTCGACCTGGATGGGATCGAGAAGGCTGGTCGAGGCGCGCCCCGTCCTCAGGCCGACGAGATCGTGCTTCAGCGCTTCGACCGCGCCGTGCATTCGGCGCTGGATGTCGGCCTTGTCGTACGCGGGCATGGTCTCACTCCTCGTTCTGGACGATCGTCGCGGTGCCTTCGCCGCTCAGCACCCGGGCCAGATTGCCCTGCTCGCGGATGTTGAAGACGACGATCGGAATATTGTTGTCGCGGCACAAAGCGACGGCGCTGGCGTCCATGACCTTGAGGTCGTCCGCAAGCACCCGCTGGAAGGAAAGGCTTTCGTAGCGCCTGGCGTCCGGCTTCTTCTTCGGATCCGCGTCGTAGATGCCGTCGACGCTGGTCCCCTTGAACAGGGCGTCGCAGCCCATTTCCGCGGCGCGAAGGGCGGCCGCGGTGTCGGTGGTGAAATAGGGGTTGCCGGTCCCGGCGGCGAAGATCACCACCCGCCCCTTCTCCATGTGGCGCAGAGCGCGGCGACGGATGTAGGGCTCGGAGACGGTCGCCATCGGAATGGCCGAGAGAACGCGGGTGTCGGCGCCGATTCTCTCGAGTGCGTTCTGCAGGGCGAGCGCGTTCATGACGGTGGCGAGCATGCCCATGTAATCGGCGCTGGCCCGGTCGAAGCCCTTCGCGGCGCCGGCCAGGCCGCGGAAGATGTTGCCGCCGCCCACGACGATGGAGAGCTGGTGCCCCGCCTGCATGGCGGCCGCGATCTCGCTGGCGAGCCGCGAAGTGGTGTCGGGATCGATCCCGAACGCCCCCTCCCCCATCAACGCCTCGCCCGACAGCTTCAGCAGGATCCGGTTGAAGCGCGGGCGCGGCATGGGGTTTTCAGGTCCGATCGGCAGGAGAATGTGGCGGGGTGGCGCACCTTAATCGGGGCGCGCCACCCTGCCAAGCAGGTTAGGCGTCGGCCGGCTCGGGCTTGCCGACACCGGAAGCGGCGGCGACTTCGGCGGCGAAGTCGCTTTCCTTCTTCTCGATGCCTTCGCCGAGCTGGAACCGGACGTAGGCGTTGAGGCTGATCGGACTTCCGGTGCGCTTCGCCTCGGCGGCGATGACGTCCTCGATCTTCGTCTTGTTGTCGATGACGAAGAGCTGGCTCATCAGCGCATTCTCCTTGCGGAACTTGGCCATGGCACCCTCGACCATCTTGGCGACGATGTCGGCGGGCTTGCCGCTTTCGGCCGCCTTCTCGCCGGCGATGGCGCGCTCGCGCTCGATCAGCGACGGGTCCAGCTCCTCGCCGGTGAGCGCCTGCGGGTTGGCGGCGGCGATGTGCATGGCGAGCTGCTTGCCGAGCTGGGTCAGAGCCTCCGGATCGCCCTCGCTCTCGAGCGCGACGAGGACCCCGATCTTGCCGAGGCCGGGCTTCACGGCATTGTGGACGTAGGAGACCACCACGCCTTGCGGCACCTGCAGGACGGCCGAGCGCCGAAGCGACTGGTTCTCGCCGATCGTCGAGATGTTGGCGGTGAGCTTCTCTTCCACGGTGCCGCCGCCCGGATACTGGGCCGCGAGGATGCCCTCGACCGTTCCGACGCCGTCGAGCGCGAGCTGGGTGACGGCGCTCACGAACTCCTGGAACTGCTCGTTCTTCGAGACGAAGTCGGTCTCGGAATTGACTTCGACGACAGCGCCGCGATTGCCCGCGACGGCAACCCCGACCAGCCCTTCGGCGGCGGTCCGGCCGGCCTTCTTGGCGGCGGCGGCGAGCCCCTTGGCGCGAAGCCAGTCGATCGCGCCCTCCATGTCGCCCTGGGTCTCGCCCAGGGCCTTCTTGCAATCCATCATGCCGGCGCCGGTGCGCTCGCGCAGTTCCTTGACGGTGGCGGCCGTGATCTCAGCCATTTCGCATATCCTTGTCGTTGCACCCCGGCGAAGGCCGGGGTCCAGTGGGGGTGGTGCTGGGTCCCGGCTTTCGCCGGGACACACAGGCTTAAGCGTCCGCGAGCGCCGCTTCGGGCGGCGGCGCGTCCATCGCTCCGATATCCTCGCCGCGAGCGGCGGCGCCGCCCGACTTGCCGGCCAGGGCCGAGTCGGCGATGGCGTCGCAATAGAGGCGGATGGCGCGGCTGGCATCGTCGTTGCCGGGAACCGGGAAGGCGATGCCCTGCGGGCTGGCGTTGGAATCGAGGATGGCGACGACCGGGATGCCGAGCACGTTGGCTTCCTTGATCGCGAGCTCCTCCTTGTTGGCGTCGATCA
>DASWLY010000036.1:0-1922 GCA_036400035.1 Allosphingosinicella sp. | reverse complement strand
GCAAGCCCCTTACGCCGGATTCCCGCCTCCGCCGGTTGATCGGGCCGACTCGGGCAGGGTTGCTATGTGGGGCGAGAAGAAGAACAAGTCAAGAACATTATGTCTCGTGGCCTGAACTTTTTTCAGGGTCCAGGGTGGAAGCGGCCCTGCCTTGGGGAGGCTCGGCGAACGTGAGAGCCTCGCTCCAACCTGGATGCTGAAACAAGTTCAGCATGACGGGGCGTTGGGGCTCACCGCAGTGCCTGTCCGACCATCGCCCGAAGCGTCAAGGCGTCGTGGATAGCGTGGCCTTCGATATCGTTGTTGAAATAGCACCAGACGTCGCGGCCGCCTCTCGCCTGCTCGACGATCCAGTCGGTCCAGCCGAGCAGCCCTTCGTCGGAATAGCGGCCCCAATATTTCCCCTCCCCGCCGTGGAAGCGGACGTAGGCGATCGGGCCCGCCGCCCACGTCCCGGTCCTGGAACCGGGCATGTCATGGGCGCAGAAGGAGACGCCGCGCGAGTCGAGCAGGGCCAGCACCTCCGCCGTCAGCCAGCTCTTCTCCCGGAACTCGAAGACGTGGGTGAGGTCGGCGGGAAGGAGGGCGATGAATTCCTCGAGCCGCACGGTGTTGCAGGCCCAGCGCGGCGGAAGCTGGTAGAGGATCGGCCCCAACGTCGCGCCGAGGTTGCGGGCCCGGCGGAGGAACTCCTCGACGGGCTCTCCGCATTCCTTCAGCTTCTTCATGTGGGTGATGAAGCGGGGCGCCTTGACCGCGTAGCGGAAGCCCGGCGGCGCCTGGTCCCGCCACTTGGTGAAGGTCTCGGGCTTTGGCAGGTGATAGAAGCTGGTGTTGAGCTCAACCGTCTGGAACGTGTCGGCATAAAAGGCGAACCAGCGCTGCTGGGCGAGCTTCGCCGGATAGAAGAGCTCCCGCCAGTGGCGGTAGATCCAGCCCGAGCAGCCGATATGGACACTTCCCGTCATTCGAGGCTCGAAACGGAACGGGTAGGAAATAAGTTGCGTTGAGCGGGGGTGGAACGGCTTAGAACCTTCGTCATCGTCCTCGTCACGGCGATCGTGACCTGCGCCCTGACCAGCGCCTTCTGGTTCATGGCGTATAGCGGCGTGAGCGTGGTCGGCCCGCGCGGCGGCCCGGCCGCGGGCCCGGTCGCGGCGCCCAGGCCCGTGCCGGATCCGACGCCGCGCACGGATCTGGTGCTCGGCCCGACCGGAGTTGCGATCCCGGTCGCCGGAGTGAAGGCCGGCGATCTCCTGGATACCTACACCCAGTCCCGCTCCGGCGGCGCCCGGGTCCACAACGCGATCGACATCATGGCCGCGCATGGCACTCCGGTGGTCGCCGCGGCGCCGGGCAAGGTCGAGAAGCTGTTCAACAGCAAGGGCGGCGGCGGCATCACCGCCTATGTCCGCTCGCCCGACGGACGGTGGATGTTCTATTATGCCCACCTCCAGGCCTATGCGCCGGGCCTTCGCGAGGGGCAGGTGGTCAGGCAGGGCGACGCGATCGGCACGGTCGGCTCGACCGGCAACGCCAACCCGGCCGGCCCGCACCTCCATTTCGCGATCAACAAGATGGCGGCGGGGGAGAAATGGCACGACGGCACGCCGATCAATCCGTACCCGCTGCTCGCGGGGAAGAAGTGAGATTCTCGTCATCCCGGCGAAGGCCGGGATCTCGGGGAGACCCGCCGAGACTTCTCGACCTGAGGTCCCGGCTTTCGCCGGGATGACGGAGGAGGCCTCCCTTGCTCCATCACCCTCCGGCGGCTAAGGCCCGGCCCGGCTCTTTTCCACTATCTCCAGAGAGACAGAAATGAAGATCAGCGGCGTGGACATTCGTCCCGGCAACATCATCGAATATGAGGGCGGCATCTGGCGCGCCGTCAAGATCCAGCACACCCAGCCGGGCAAGGGCGG
>DASWLY010000035.1:0-3051 GCA_036400035.1 Allosphingosinicella sp. | reverse complement strand
GGCGCGCCTCCACCGGATCCCGGCTTCCGCCGGGATGACGTGTCGGTGGACGCTCCGATGCGTGTCGCCTCCCGTCATCCCGGCCGCCTCCCGTCATCCGGGCCGCCTCCCGTCATCCGGGCCGCCTCCCGTCATCCCGGCGAAAGCGGGACCTTTGCATAATTGTCGGGATGTGATTCTCTACTGCTGTTGCGGTGGAGGCGAGGATGCGTCGCGAGTTTGGTCAGGGATCGTTTGCGGAGGCGTTGGTTCGGGGCGGGGGCAATGCCCGGCTGGAGCGGATATCGGGGTTGATCGACTGGGCTCGGCTGGAGGCTCTGCTTGGCGGGGTGTACAGCTCGGCGACGGGCCGGCCGTCTTACGGGCCGCTGGTTTTGCTCAAGGTGCTGCTTTTGGAGAGCTGGTACTCGCTTTCCGACCCGGCGATGGAGGAGGCGCTGGGTGACCGGCTGTCATTCCGGCGTTTTGTCGGCCTGGGGCTGGACGAGGACGTTCCGGATCATTCGACGATCAGCCGTTTCCGCACTCTTCTGGCGGATCGGGGGCTTGCTGAGCCGATCTTCGCGGAGGTGGCTCGTCAGATCGAGGCTCGGGGCCTGGTGGTGAAGAGCGGGACCTTGATCGATGCGACGCTCATCGATGCGGCTGCGGCCGAGCCGCCCCGCCAGAAGGGCGGCGGGCGTTCGAAGGCCGATCCCGATGCCCGCTGGATGAAGAACGCGAAGGGGTCGGCCCGCTTCGGCTACAAGCTGCATGCCGCGGTCGATCACGGCACCGGCATCGTGCGCAGGGCCCGGGTCACACCGGCCAACGTGCCCGAGGTCGAGATCGGACACGAGCTGGTCTGCGGCGACGAGCGGTCGGTCTATGCCGACAAGGCCTATGTCGGACCCCGGATGCGCGAACGGCTCGGTACCGGCGGGATCAAGGACCGGGTCCAGCGCCGCGCCGCCCGCTGCCGACCGCTGAGGCCGATCGAGATTCGCCGAAACGTCCTCATCGGCCGAATCAGGGGGCGGATCGAAGGCGTGTTCGGCGCCCTCAAACGCTCCTACGGCCTGGCTCGAATGCGCTACATGGGGCTGGCCCGGAACGCCGCCGCCACCCTCGTCACCCTCGTCGCCTGGAACCTCGCCCGAGCCGCCGCCAGAACCGCCTGAGCGGCCCCAACCGCCTCCAAAGAAGCAGCGATACCTACCCCCCGCCCAACCCTCACCCCGCAGCGAAACCAGCTCAGACCAAAAAACCCGTTCAACCGCACTTACTCAAAGGTCCCGCTTTCGCCGGGATGACGAGCTAGGCGCGCAGCACCTCCTCCACCCACTCCGGAACCAGCTTCCCCGCCGGCCCGGTGCGGACCTCCTCGAACAGGACGCTCCCGAGGCTCGGCTCGAGGTTCAGCTCGAGCGTTCGGGCGCCGGCGTAGCGGGCGGTCTGGACGAACCCGGCGGCGGGGTAGACGGCGCCGGAGGTGCCGATCGAGACGAACAGGTCGCAGTCCGTCAGGGCGCGGTCGATCCGCTCCATCTCGTAGGGCATCTCGCCGAACCAGACGATGTCGGGCCGGAGTCGGCCGCGCTCGCCGCAGCCGGGGCAGGGAGGTCCGCTCGACAGCTCCGCCTCCCACGCCATTCGGGCACCGCAGCTGAGGCACCAGGCCGACCTGAGCTCGCCGTGCATATGGAGCAGCCGCCGAGCCCCCGCCCGCTCGTGCAAATCGTCGACATTCTGGGTGACGATCAGGAGGTCTCCGGGCCACTCCGAATCGAGCCGGGCGAGAGCGCGATGCGCGGCGTTGGGCTCGACCTCGCCCAGCCGGGCGCGGCGCGCGTCGTAAAAGGCCTGGACCAGCTCGGGATCGCGCCGGAACGCCTCCGGAGTCGCCACGTCCTCGACCCGGTGCCCCTCCCAAAGCCCGTCCGGCCCCCGGAAGGTGGCGAGGCCGCTCTCCGCCGAAATGCCGGCGCCGGTGAGGATGACGATGTTCATGACGTCACGCATGGACCCGCTTTAGCCGCTTTCGCGGATGTCCGGTAAGGGTGGAAAGCGGACACGCGTTGAACGCCGTTCTGCCGGTTTTACCAGCGGACCGTACTATCGACGAGCGGCGACAACCTTTACCATTCATCAATGGACGACCGCGATTCACTTTCGAGATTGACGGAGCGCGAGAAGGTTTGCCTGCGGCAATGGCTGAACCATAAGTCTGCCAAGGAGATCGCCGCAGATCTCGGCATTTCGCACCATGCTGTCGAGAAGCGCCTCAAGATGGCGCGCACCAAGCTTGGCGCCACGTCGTCCTTGGAAGCCGCTCGGATGCTCTGTGAGGCCGAAGGGTACGGTCAAGCCGTAGCCCAATCGCCGGACCTGGTTTCCGATGCTCCCCCGCTGCATCCAGGCTTCACTCGTTCAACAATCGTCGGAGTGGCCATCATGATCCTGGTTGGAGCAATTGTGCTCGGGTTGCTTTTGCAGTCCGCGACCTTCTCGCAAGCGGCCGATAACAAACCGGCGGCGGCGCCTGGAGATCGGATATCCGCTCCCGGGGCGGTGCCGACCGCCGGCACCGAGGCTGCCTTGCGAAGGCTTGTCGCCGGACTGGCTAGCGGCTCGCCCGACTACGGCAAGCTCTCTCCGCGATTCGCCGAAATCGTCCGCCGGGACCTGCCCATGACCCATCGCCTGTTCAGCGCGATGGGCGAGCTGAAGTCGGTGACCTTCCGCGAGCGCGGGCCAATGAGCGACGACGTCTACCACCTGGTGTTCGCCAACGGCGGGGTGATAATGTCGGCGGCGCTCGACGCCGACGGTAGGATGGTCGGCGGCATTCTCCAACCGGTGGGGACGCCTGGAGAGCCGGCGGCCGGCACCGAGGCTGCCTTGCGAAGGCTTGTCGCCGGGCTGGCGAGCGGCTCGCCCGACTATGACAGGCTCTCTCCTGAGTTCGCCGAAGTCGTCCGCCGGGACCTGCCCAGGACGCAGCCCCTCTTCAGATCGATGGGCGAGCTGAAGTCGGTGACTTTCCGCGGGCGCGGCGAGAGGGGCGACGAC
>DASWLY010000034.1:0-13303 GCA_036400035.1 Allosphingosinicella sp. | reverse complement strand
GCTCGACGATGGCGACCCGGATCTCGGTGCAGCAATGAGCGCCGCCGGTATAGCTTTGGACGTAGACGAACGGGGTTCCGGCGCGGTCAAACCGGCCGATGCCGAACCTGTGGGGCATCACGGCCGAGACCGGCGCGGATTCGATCAGCTGCGGGCGCCGGCCCGGCGCCTCCACCAGCATCCGGAGGCGGAAGAGATCGGGGGTTTCGGGATCGGACACGGCGCGCACCCGCAAGGTCACCTCGCCGGCGCGATAACGCAGTGCCCGGGGCGGTCCGTCGAACGCCCAGTCGACCTGGCTGCCGATCGCAAGCGGGGTCGGGGCCGCGGGTGCGGCGAGGCCGGGCGCGGCCCAGGCGGCGACGAGCAGCAGCCACCCCACGAATATCGCGCCGATGCGCCTGACCGGCGCCGCCCGGCTCAAGCCGCGGCCTCGTCCGGTCCTTCGATCTCGACCCGGTCCACCCATTCCATCTCGCGCAGGCTGAGCGGACGCCCGTCCGCCGCCTGGACGGTGATCGGCGCGATCGGCTGCCGTGTGTAGCGGTCGACGAGAACCGGATTGCTGGGATGGCCGGAAATCCAGCGTTCGCCCCACTGGCGAAGGGCGAGCAGCACGGGAAGCAGGTCGAGCCCCTTCTCGGTCAGCCGGTAGGTGACCTTGCGGCGATCGGCCGGATCGGGATCGCGCCTCAGGATGCCATGCTCGACCAGCCGGCCGAGGCGGTTGGAGAGGATGTTGCGGGCGATTCCCAGGTTGGTCTGGAATTCCTCGAAATGCCTCAGGCCGTTGAACGCGCCGCGAAGGATCAGGAACGACCAGCGCTCCCCCACCACCTCAAGGGCGGCGGAGATTCCGCAGTCGGAGAACACCTCCCGCAATTGTTCGGCCCGGCTCATGACTCGACCTTAGCTTTTTTCCTCGCCGCAACATAAGAAACAATTTTCCCGTTGCAAAGTGCAACTGGTCCATCTACTAGGTTTCATATAGAAACTGAAAAGGGATCCGCCATGCTCCGGTTATTCACCTCCTGCCTGATCGCGTTCCTGCTCGCCTTGGCCTTTGTGAGCGGCGCCGCCATGGCCGCGCCGGGCGCCGGCTATCGCGCCGAGCCGGCCCGTCCGCCCGCTTCGGCCAAGCTGATCGTCAAGGGGATCGTGTGGAAGTGCGGCGCCGCCGGCTGCAGCGCCGCGCGCGGCAACAGCCGCCCGGCGATCGACTGCTCGGCGCTCGCCCGGGAAGTCGGCACCCTCCGCAGCTTCGCGGCCGACGGCCGGGCGCTCGAGCCGGCGGCGCTCGAGAAGTGCAATGCCCGGGCGCGCGAGTTCTGATGGCGCGCCGTCATTGCGAGGAGCGAAGCGACGCGGCAATTCAGCCGGCTCCGAAGCCGCACTGGAATGCTTCGCTTCGCTCGCAATGACGGGAGCGCGGCCTACCCCGCCAAAACGACCTCGTGCCCCCGAATAGTGTTGCAACGCAGCACCGCGCCACCCAATGTCGGTGCGGTGCTGAGGCAATATGAACTTCTCGAAAAAGTAAGGGCCTACGACCCGGACGCCGACGAGGCGATGATCAACCGCGCCTACGTCTTCTCGATGAAGGCGCACGGCTCGCAGAAGCGGGCTTCGGGCGATCCTTATTACAGCCACCCGATCGAGGTGGCCGGAATCCTCACGGATCTTCATCTCGACGACGAGACGATCGTCACGGCCATCCTCCACGACACGATCGAGGATACGGTGGCGACGCCGGAGGAGATCGAGAAGCTGTTCGGCCCCAACGTCGCCCGCCTGGTCGACGGAGTGACCAAGCTCTCCAAGATCGAAGCGCAGAGCGAGAGCCAGCGGGCGGCGGAGAACCTTAGGAAGTTCCTTCTCGCCATGTCGGGCGACATAAGGGTGCTGCTCGTAAAGCTCGCCGACCGCCTGCACAACATGCGCACCCTCCACTTCATCCCCGCCGCCGAGAAGCGGAAGCGGATCGCCCGCGAGACGATGGACATCTATGCGCCGCTGGCCGAGCGCATCGGAATGTACGAGTTCATGCAGGAGATGCAGACTCTCGCTTTCCGCGAGCTCGAGCCCGACGCCTACGCCTCCATCTCCCGGCGTCTCGAGCAGCTCCACAACGGCGAAGGCGATCTCATCTCCCGGATCGGGCGCGGCCTGCGGGCGCACCTGGAGGCGAACGGGATCGAGGCCGAGGTGCAGGGCCGCGAGAAGCATCCCTATTCGATCTGGCGCAAGATGGCGGAACGCCACGTCAGCTTCGAGCAGCTCTCCGACGTGATGGCCTTCCGCGCCGTCGTCGAGAATGTCGAGGATTGCTACCGCACCCTCGGCCTCATCCACCAGCGCTGGCCGGTGGTGCCCGGCCGCTTCAAGGACTTCATCTCCACGCCCAAGCGCAACGGCTACAAATCCCTGCACACCACCGTCATCCACGACGAGCAGATGCGGATCGAGATCCAGATCCGCACCCGCGAGATGCACGCCACCGCCGAGCAGGGCGTCGCCGCCCACTGGGCGTACAAGGAAGGCGACGAGGAGGATGCCGCGGACCCGCATCCGTGGATCAGCGACCTCATCGAGATCCTCGAACATGCCGCCAGCGCCGAGGAGCTGCTCGAACATACCAGAATGGCGATGTACCAGGACCGGATCTTCGCCTTCACCCCCAAGGGGGAGCTGTTCCAGCTGCCCAAGGGAGCGACCGCGGTCGATTTCGCCTACGCCGTCCACACCGACCTCGGCGACCAGACGGTGGGGGCCAAGATCAACGGGCGGGTGATGCCGCTGAGGACCCCGCTCGAGAATGGGGACCAGGTCGAAATCCTCGTTTCCAAGGCGCAGCATCCGCAGCCCGGCTGGCTCAGCTTCGTCGTCACCGGCAAGGCCCGGGCGAAGATCCGCCGCTTCGTCAAATCGAAGGAACGCGAGGAGACGGTCCAGCTGGGGCGCAAGATCTTCGACGAGATCGTCCAGCGCCTGCCTCAGCCGCTTGGCTGGGAAGCGATCACCGAGGCCCTGAAGCGGCTCCACTTCCACGACGATGCCGCCCTGATGGAGGCGATCGCCCTCAAGCGGGTGACCGACGTGGCGGTGATGGAAGCCCTGATCCCGGGATCGACCGGCAAGGAAGGCGTGAAGCCGCCGCCGCAGCGCACCGCCATCTCGATCAAGGGGCTGACCCCGGGAGTCGCCTTCCAGCTCGCCGAATGCTGCCATCCGATCCCCGGCGACCGGATCGTCGGCCTGAGGCGCGAGGGGACGGAGATCGAGGTCCATGTCATCGGCTGCGACAGCCTCGCCGACGGAGTCGATGCCGACTGGCTCGACCTCGCCTGGGGGGATGAATCGGACGGCGGAACGGCGCGCCTGTGCGTCGTCATCAAGAACGAGCCCGGGTCGCTGGCCGTCATCGCCGGGATCCTCGGACGCCACGGCGCCAATATCGTGTCGATGGAGCAGGCGAGCCGCGACGGCAGCTTCCACACCTTCCATCTCGACATAGAAGTGCACGACGTGCAGCATCTGATGCGGATCCTGGCGGCGCTTCGCGCCGCCGACGTGGTGTCGAGCGCGGAGCGTTTGTGAGGAGAGCGGTATGATCGACCGGCGGACGATGATCGGCTTCATCGGCGGGGCCGCGGCCCTTCCCTTGCTGCCGGCCGAGGCGCAAGCGGCGGCGGCGCCCGGCTATGTGATGTGGCGCGATCCGGGCTGCGGCTGCTGCCTCGAATGGGCGAAGCGGATCGAGGCGGCGTTCGGCAGGAAGCTGCCGGTCGTCAACGCCCCGAACATGGCGGCGGTGAAGAAGGCGCAGGGCGTCCCGGCGGCGCTCCAATCCTGCCACACCGCCCTGATCCAGGGCGTGGTCGTCGAGGGGCATGTGCCCCCGGAGGATATCAAGCGGCTCATCGCCTCGAAGCGCAAAGGCGTCAAAGGCCTGGCCGTACCCGGAATGCCGGCGGGATCGCCGGGCATGGACGTCGGCCATAACCACCGCCAGCGTTACCAGGTGTTCGCCTTCGATCCGGCCGGCCGCCGGTCCGTCTTCGCGACCCACGGCTGAGCCCGGATGACCGATACGCCCGCCTCGATGACCTATGGCGGCTACCTCACCCTAGACCAGCTCCTTAGCGCCCAGCACCCGATCTCCGACCACCATGACGAGATGCTGTTCGTCATCATCCACCAGACCAAGGAGCTGTGGCTCAAGCAGGTCATCCACGAGCTGAAGCTGTCGAGGGACATGATTCGGCAGGACCGGCTGGTCGAGGTCCACAAGGCGCTGTCGCGGGTATCCCGGATCCAGGCGGTGATGACCTTGAGCTGGGACGTGCTCGCGACGATGACTCCGTCCGATTATTCCAGCTTCCGGGAGGTGCTCGGCTCGAGTTCCGGCTTCCAGTCGGCCCAGTTCCGGGAGTTCGAATACAGGCTCGGTCTCAAGGACGGCGGCCACTTGAAGTTCCAGGACGAGGGCAGCGGCCCCTATTCGGCCCTGCTCGAAGCGCTCCACCAGCCGGGCCTGTGGGACGAGGCCAATGCCGCCGCGGCGCGCGCGGGGCTCGCCGTCCCCGCGGAAATCCTCGATCGCGACTGGAGCCGGCCCTATCGGCCGAGCGAGGCGGTGGAGGCGGCCTGGGCGCAGGTCTACCGCGATCCGGAGCGGCACTGGGCGCTCTACCAGCTGGCGGAGAAACTGGTCGACATCGACGACGCGCTCGCCGTCTGGCGGCACAAGCATGTGGTCACCGTCGAGCGGATCATCGGGTTGAAGCGCGGAACGGGGGGGACGGCCGGGGTGGCGTACCTGCAGTCGACCTTGGGCAAGCGCGCATTCCCTGAGCTTTGGTCGCTGCGGACTTTGGTCTAGACTAACGTCATCCCGGCGAAAGCCGGGACCTCAGGACGAGAAGTCACCGCGGGTCTCCCTGAGACCCCGGCTTCCGCCGGAGTGACGGCTCCAGTGCATCCGGCCCCTAAAGCCCCGCTTGCTCCCGCCGAATCGCCGCTATCTCCTCGGCAGCGATCCGCTCGCGGGCGCCGAGGCTGGGGTGGCTTCGGAAAAGCTGGGGGAACCAGTCGTACTTGCGAAGGTAGCGGCGCCAGAAGGGAATCGCCGCGTCGAGGTCGTAGCGCGCCGCCGCCATGAGCCGGAGCCCGAATCGGTCGGCCGTCTCTTCCCGCTTCCACGCGGCGCTCGCCTTTATTCCAAGGCCCCGCAAAATCCCCTCCTCGCTTCGGGTCGCGGGATGGCCGAAGATGTTGTGGGCAAGCTCGTGGCCGAGGACGACGGCGAGCTCGTCGTCGCTCCTCAGGAAGTTGAGCATGGCGACCGTCATCACCACGGTTCGCCCGGTGGCGAAAGCGTTGACCTGGGTAGAGCGGGCGAGGCGGACCCGGCCGAGGCAGGCCTGGACCGAGCCCAGGCGGAGCGACACCTCACGTCCCTGGCGAAGGACCCTCAGGTCGGCAGGGCCTTGGCGCAGCGCCGTCTCGAGCTCGCCCTCCGCCTCGTCGGCGAGCCGGCGCCATTTCTCGCGCTTGGGCTCGGCGGCGACCGAGGCGCCGGTCGGAAGCGGCCGGCCGTTTACCGCGATGAGCACGTCGCCGGCGACGAGCCCGGCGCGGGCGGCCGGGGTCCCGGCCAGGACGGTCAGTACTCCGGGGCCGCGGTCGAGCCGGTAGCGGGCGACCATCAGCGGCCGGTCCTTCGGCTCATATTCGGCGAGATGGTGGAAGAGCATTCCGGTGAGCGGGTAGCGCACGGGGCACAAGGTCGCTCCGGCGAGCGCCAGCCGATAGGCGACCTGCGCCACTCGAAGGTCGTCCTGCCGCAAGGTGGTCGACGGCGCCGCGGCGGGGGCGACCGGGGCCGGGCCGGCCTGCGCGGCGGCAGGGCCGGCGAAGGCGAAGGACGCGAGGGCGGCGAAGGCGATCCGGCGGACCGTTCGGCGGGCGGGGCCTGACCTTTCACGCACGACGGCAACCTCTCACGCAGACAAGAAAATGGCCGGATGAAGGAGCTCTTCATCCGGCCAAAAACTTAGCACGGCTCGACCGGCCGCCAGCCTTTACGGGCTGGTGGGCTGGTCGTCGTCGTCGCCGCCGCACAGGTCGGTGGCAACGCAGAGGCCGAGAATGATCGCGATGAGCGCGATCAGCGGAATGATGAAGCCGCCGCGCAGCTGCTCGCCGTCGACCGTCTCGGCCTGAGGCGCCACTTCAGCGGAGCGCGCAGCCGCCGCCGAAGCCTGGGCCGTCGCCATCGTCGGCGCTGTCATCAGCGCAACCGATGCGGCCGCAGTAATTAGTCCCTTGAAACCCACGTCAGCTTCTCCCTTCGTACTCGATCCTGATCTTCTCGATTTCGAGTTCTACCTAATCGGCCATTCCGAGACTGTCTACCCTCGAAAACGGCCACCCGATTGAAAACCCGTTCGGCGTCGTAGCCTCACAGAGGTTTACGAAGCCTGATCCCGAACGTCACTCCCGCCATTTAGTTCAACCGCTCTGGGAGTTCCAGCCCAGCTGTTGCGCAAAAGCGACAGCCCGTCGGAAATCTAAAAAAGAGCCGTGATTTCATGGAGTTCTTAACCGAGATCAGGACGCACTGGGCCGTCCGGTCGTCCGGATGCAAGTCTCCCGCTCGCCGGCGACGGCTTCCGCGCTTGCGCAGATCACCGGAAACTGGCCCGTCCAGGTGCAACCGCCGGGACATCACTGACGCAGCGGGAGTCGACGAAAATGGCCGGGCGAAGACTGGCTTCGCCCGGCCGAATTTTCAGATTGGCCGCCGAGCAGCCTGCCTCAGCTTACGGGCTGGTGGGCTGGTCGTCGTCGTCGCCGCCGCACAGGTCGGTCGCGACGCAAAGGCCGAGGATGATCGCGATGAGCGCGATCAGCGGAATGATGAAGCCGCCGCGAAGCTGCTCGCCATCAACCTCTTCCGAGGCCGGCGACACTTCGGCCGCGACAGCGGCGGAAGTCGCCGCAGCAGTCTGCGCCGCCGCCACGGTCGGCGCCGTCATCAGGGCGACCGAGGCGGCCGCAGCAATAAGTCCCTTGTAAGCCACGTCAGCTTCTCCCTTCGTACCCGAGATTTTCGTCTCGATTTCGAGACTTATCTAGTCGAGCAGCTTCGGCCTGTCTATCCCCTAAACGCGGCCGTCGAAAAGTAGAAACTTCCCTTTTTCTCCAACCGCTTAGGGCACCTGGACCCGGCTCGTTCCCCCGCAGAATCGAGGGCGACGGCGGAAACGGGCCGCACTGTTGCCTGCAAGCGACACTAAGTGGGATTGCTCGAATTGGCTTTTTGTTTCAGAGGGTTCGGGAACCCGACCTTGGAGAGGAGCCGGTGATTCCCGTCTTTCGTCTGCCGCGCCTGATCGCCCTGCTCGCCGCGGGCTTGCTCGCCCTGTCCGCGACTCCCGGCTGGGCGGCGGTCTCGATCACTTTCTATTCGAAGGAGCTGGGCGCGAGCTTCCCGCACGCCTTCGTCATCCTCGAAGGCACGCCCGACCGCGGCGGCGCCCGAATCGAGGAGGATTACGGCTTTACCGCCAAGACGATCAGCCCCGCCATCCTGTGGGGCAAGGTGGCGGGAGAGGTGATCACCAACCACAGTGCAAGCTACGTCAAGGGCAGCGACCGCCATTTTACCGTCTCCCTCTCGGATTCGGAATATGACCGGGTGATGGCGACGATCGCCCGCTGGCGAGCGGCGAAGCAGCCGTCCTACGACCTCGACAAGCATAATTGCGTCCATTTCGTCGCCGAGCTCGCGGGATCGATCGGGATGACTCCCGACACGAAGAAGCTGATGAAGAAGCCGCGCTCCTTCCTCGAGACGCTGACCGCGCAGAACCGGGCATGGCTGACGAGCCGCAGTGCGACCCTGCATCGTGCCGGCCCCAAGGTCGTCCCTGGCGCTTGACATTCGGCCGCCGCCCAATGTTAGCGGCGCGTGACCCGCGGCGCTCCCGCCGCCACCCCTTCCCAGAGTGACCTCGTCAATGAACGCCTCCCGCTCCGAGCAGATCGTCGTCGTCGGCCTGGGCTATGTCGGGCTCCCGCTCGCCGTCGCCCTCGCGCGCAGCTTCAGCGTCGTCGGCCTCGACATAGACGAGCGCCGGGTCGAGGAGCTCCGGCTCGGAATCGACCGGACCCGCGAGGTCGAGAGCGAAGCGCTCGCCGCCTCGCCGCTGAGGCTGACCAGCCGCTCGGCCGACGCCGCCGGCGCCGACATCTACATCGTCACCGTTCCGACCCCGGTCGACGGCGACAACAGCCCCGATTTGCGGCCGGTGATCGGCGCCACAAGAAGCCTCGCCACCCTGCTCGATCCGGCGCGCAAGCCGATCATCGTCTACGAGAGCACCGTCTATCCCGGGGTCACCGAGGACATTTGCGGCCCGCTGATCGAAGAGGTTTCCGGCCTTCAGCGCGGCCGCGACTTCTTCCTCGGCTACTCGCCGGAGCGGATCAATCCGGGCGACCGCGAGCATACGGTCGACCGGATCATAAAGGTGGTCGCCGGCGAGAACGAGGCGGTGACCGAACGGCTGGCGGCGATGTACGGCGCGGTGACCAGCGCCGGCGTCTTCCGAGCCGCCTCGATCAAGACCGCCGAGGCCGCCAAGGTGATCGAGAACGCCCAGCGCGACATCAACATCGCGTTCATGAACGAGATCACCAAGATCTTCTCGAAGCTCGACATCTCGATCTGGGACGTGCTCGCCGCCGCCGGCACCAAGTGGAACTTCCTGCCCTTCCAGCCCGGCCTGGTCGGCGGCCACTGCATCGGCGTCGACCCTTATTATCTCAGCTTCCGGGCGCAGCAGCTCGGCCTCGATCCGCACGTCATCCTCGCCGGGCGCTCGACCAACGACGGCATGGGCGCCTGGGTCGCCGACGGCGTTCACGCCCGAATCGGCCGCCCCGGCCGCGCCCTCGTCATGGGCCTCGCCTTCAAGGAGAACGTGCCGGACCTCAGGAACAGCCGGGTCATCGACGTCGTCCGCCGCCTGCAGGCGCTCGGCCACGAGGTCTCGGTCCACGATCCCCTGGCGGATGCCGCCGAAGCGCGCCACGAATATGGCATCGACCTCGCCGCCGACGCCTTCGACAAGAGCTACGACCTCGTCCTGGTCGCAGTGCCCCACGCCGCTTATGCCGAGCTCGACGATTCCAAGCTGGCGGGACTGGTCGCACAGGGCGGCCTGCTCGCCGACCTGAAGCACCTCTACAAGGGCCGCGAGCTCCCCGGCGTGGAGCGCTGGACGCTCTGATCGTCCCGCCATCGTGGGTCAAGCGCGGTTGACCGACTGCATACTCGCTATTGATAATCATTCGCAAGTGGCTTAGCCCATAGCGATGAGCGCCCCCACCCGATTCCGTCTCCGCCGCCTCTGGTTCCAAGTCCACAAGTGGATCGGCCTCGCCCTCGCTTTGCTCATCGTCCCCATTTCTCTGACCGGGTCCGCTCTGGTCTGGCACGATTGGCTGGACGAAAAGCTGAACCCGGAACGGACCACCGCCGCGGCACCGGCCCTCCCGCCTTCCGCTTATGCGGCCGCCGCGAGGCGCCTCGCCCGGCCCAACGAGCGCCTGTCGAGCCTCGCCTATCCCCGGGAGAGCGGGCCGGTCGTCGCCACCCTCGCCAGGACCGGGCAGCCGCCGGGCGGCCGTCCGGTGCGCACCTTGCTCTATCTCGATCCGGGATCGGCGCGACTGCTCGACCGCGCCGCGAGCGACGAAGGCGCCGTGAGGGTCCTGCACGTCCTTCACGGCTCGCTGATGGTGCCGGGCGTCGGCCGGCAGATCGTCGGCTGGGTCGGAGTGGCCATGCTTCTCTCCTCGCTGACCGGCCTGTGGCTTTGGTGGCCGCTCAGCGGGCGCTTCACCCGCGGTCTGAAGTGGCGGCGGCGGGCGGCGACCAGCGCCAACCTCCATCACCAGGGCGGCTTCTGGATCGTCCTTCCGCTGACCATGCTGTCCTTCACCGGCGCCTGGATCTCCTTTCCGGCCTTTTTCGCCGCCCTTTCGGGTGACCCTCCGGGCCCCTCCATGGCGGAGCGGATGCGGCGCTCGGCGGCGTTGCCCGCGGCCCAGACCCGGATGAGTCCCGACTCGGCGCTGGCCGCGGCCCGGCCGCTGGCGAGCGGCCAGCCGGTCACTCTGACCTGGCCCGCAGAGGCGGAGCCGAAATGGAAGATCGCCTTCGCCCGGCCGGGCGGCGCGGCCGAAGTGACGGTCGACGACCGCTCCGCCGCGACGGCCCCGCCCAAAGCCCCTCGGCCGGAGACGACCGCCCGGCTGATGCGGCGCCTCCACGACGGCACCGGCATGGGCGCCCTGTGGCAGACCATCATCTTCATTGGGGGGCTGATCCCGGCGCTGCTGGCGGTCACCGGAATCCTGATGTGGCTGAACGTTCGCCGCGCGAGGTCGCGAGCCCGAATCGCTTCGTGACCCCCCTCGGGTCGAGAACATCCCGGGATGGGCAGGCCCGTCGGTCCGGCCCGCTGGACAACGCCAGGGGCGCGATCCACAATGTCGGCGTGCACAACCCTTTCGACCAAGGTTATTTCAAGTCCGACGAGCTTCGTGCCTTCGGTTTCGCGCGAGTCGGCGAGGGCAGCGCGATCGCGCGCACCTGCACGATCGTCGGCCTTGAGAATATCACCCTCGGCGACTTCGTCCGGATCGACGGTTTCACCACCATCGTCGCTTCCGGCGGCCCGCTGCGCATCGGCAGCCATGTCCACATCTGCTCGGGGTGCGTCCTGGGGGCTCGAGGCGGAATCGAGCTCGGGGATTTTTCGAGCCTGTCCCATGGAGTGCGCCTGCTCTCCGCCATCGACGATTTCAGCGGCAGGCGAATGACGAACTCGACGGTGCCGGAGGAGCTGCTGGGGGTGCAGGCGGCGCCGATCCGGATCGGCCGCTACGTGCCGATCGGATCGGGCTCGATCATCCTGCCGGGGGTCGAGATCGGCGAAGGGGCCGCGGTCGGCGCGATGTCGCTGGTGCCGCAAAGCCTGCCGGAGTGGCGGATCTGTTCCGGCAACCCGGCGAGGCCGACGGGCGAGCGGGCGCGCGACCTGCTCGCGCTCGAAGCTGCGCTTCGCCAGCGACAGGAGCCGATTTAGGCGGTAAGAGGCCCGCTGTCTCAAGACCTTAGCCGAGATGCACGGATGATACCCAAGCTCAATTATCAATCGCCGGCGATCCTCGACGAGGAGATGCAGCGCCTGTTCAAGGGCGGGTTCCAGTTCGCCGCCCTCGCCACCGAGCTCGCCGGCGACCGCGATTTCGTCGTGGTGGAGCAGCATGACTGCTCGATAGTCGTCCAGAATTTCAAGGGCGAGCTGAGGGCGTTCCAGAACGTCTGCAGCCACCGTTTCAACAAGATCCAGACCGAAGAGCGCGGCAATCGTCCGCTCACCTGCCGCTACCATGGCTGGACCTACGACCGGACCGGCTTCCCGGCCGGGCTGCCCAAGCGCCAGCAATTCCTCACCGGCGACGACGCGCGGGACCGCGAGCGCCTGTGCCTCACCCGCTACGAGGTCGAGAGCTGCGGCAAGTTCGTGTTCGTGCGGATGACGCCCGGCCCGCAGACCCTGCGGGAATATCTCGGCGCCTTCTGGGACGTGCTCGAGGATATGAGCCGGCACATCGGCGCCGAAATCCACAATTGCACGGTCCCGCACGCCGCGAACTGGAAGCTGCTCGTCGAGAACGTGCTCGAATGCTATCATTGCGCCACCGTCCACCGCGAGACGTTCGTTCCGCTCGGCGTCGGCAAGATGCCGATCGACCAGGTGGTGCTGAGCGCGGATCATTCCAGTTCGCATTTCCCCCGCGTGGACGAGGAGCGCGAGCATCTTCGCCAGCGCTACCTCTCGCACCTCAAGGGGCGCAGCCTCATTCACAATTCCTTCTACCACATCCACATCTTCCCCAATCTGTTCATCAGCTCGGGAGAGGGGCTGTCCTTCTACGTCGGCCAGCCGCTGCCGATCTCGCCGACCGAGACCCGGCTGCGGATGCGGATCTTCGAGCCCGCGCTCGAGCTGAGCGAGAAGCACCGCGCTCGGCAGGAGCCGATCAACGAGGGGACGATCAGGACCAGCCTGGCCCTGATCGAAGAGGACCGCGCTATCCTCGAGAGCGTGCAGCTCGGCATCGCCCTCTCGGACAAGCCCGGAGCGATCGGCGACGAGGAGGTGCGGATCGCCCACTTCATGGAGCGGTACGAGGCGAGGATGCGGCCCGAGCCGTCGGCTCAGCGGCGCTTCAGCAGCTTGGCCGGCGGCGCATAGGCGGTCGCTCCGGCGGGGACGCTGCGGTACACGATCGCGCCCGCGCCGATCCTGGCGCCGTCTCCGACCTTGACGTTGGGCATGATGCTCGCGTTCGAGCCGATGAACACGCCGCTCCCGATCCTGGCGAAGCCCATGATGTCGACATGGGCGCTGAGCGTCGTGAACTCGCCCGCCTCGGCATCGTGGCCGAAGCCGGAATAGGAGTTCACGGTCACGAAACGGCCGATCCGGGTCTCGGTGCCGGTGCCGGTGAACGGACCGAGCACCACGCCCTCGCCGATCTCCGTGCGGGCCGTGACCAGGGCGGTCGGGTGGATGACCTGCGCGAACTCGGCGCCGCGCGACTGGAGCTTCTCCACCACCTGCCGCTTGCCCTCGGGGCCGCCGATGCCGAGCGCGAAGCGGTCGCCCTTGGCCGGGACATAGTCGGCGATCGATCCGATCCACGGCAGATCGTAGCCGAGCCGCGCAAGCACCTCGCTCCCGCCGTCGTCGAGGTAGCCGCCGGCCGCGGGGCCGCCGCCGGAGCGGTGGACGTCCAGGATATGGCCGATCAGCTCGCGGCCGAACCCGCCGCCGCCGACGACGATCAGTCTCCCGGCGGCGGTCATTGCGCCATATACCCGCCGTCGACCGCCATCGCGGTGCCGGTGATCCAGCGTGCCGCATCCGACATCAGGTAGATGACGGCGCTCGAGACATCGTCCGTCTGGCCGAAACCGAGCGGGTGCTTGGCGCCGACGGAGGCAATCCACTCGGGGCCCATCCGGTCGACTTCGCGGGCGTACATCTCGGTATAGACCGCGCCGCACAGGATCGAGTTGACCCGGATCCGGCGCGGCGCGAGCTCCATCGCCGCGGAGCGGACGAGCCCGTCCACCGCCGCCTTGGCGCTCGAATAGACGGTCATGCCGTTATGGCCCTTGAGCGCGGAGATGGACGACATGAACAGGATCGACCCG
>DASWLY010000033.1:0-6034 GCA_036400035.1 Allosphingosinicella sp. | reverse complement strand
ATGGCCGATGATCAGGCTGATTGCCGGCCCTTTGCCGTCGGCGGGCGAGCAGAGGAAGCCGCCCGTCGCCAAAGCGGGGGCGGAGACGCACAAGGCGGCGGCGGCGAGGGCGTATCTCATGGCGGGCCTCTTGGCTGTTGGGCGGGCGAAGACTAGGCGCATGGACGTGAACGATCCCACTACCATCCGCCGGCTCTACGGCCGCCGCTCCGGGCACAAGCTGCGCGGCGGCCAGGAAGCCCTGCTCGAGCGGCTGCTTCCGGCGGTGAGCGTTCCGGAGGAGGGGCCGGTCACGTCCGAAGCCCTGTTCGGCGATTCCCGCCCACTTCATTTCGAGATCGGCTTCGGCTCGGGCGAGCATCTCGCCTACCGCGCCGACCTGCTCCCGGACCACGGCTTCATCGGCGCCGAGCCCTTCCTCAACGGAGTCGTCGGGGCGCTCCAGCATGTCCGCGACGGGCGGCTCGCCAACTTGCGCCTCCATATGGGCGACGCGCTCGACGTGCTGGAGCGGGTGCCGGACGGGGCTCTGACCATGGTCTACCTGCTCCACCCGGATCCATGGCCCAAGGCCCGGCACGCCAAAAGGCGGATGGTCAATCCCGGCCCGCTGGACCTCATCGCCGCGAAGCTGAAGCCGGGCGGCGAGTTCCGGCTCGGCACCGACGACCCGACCTATTGCCGCTGGTCGATGATGGTGATGAACGCCCGCCGCGACTTCGAGTGGCTGGCCGAGAGCGCGAAGGACTTCCTCACCCGCCCCGGCGGCTGGCCCGAGACCCGCTACGAGGCCAAGGCGCGGAGGAAGGGCCACGAAGTCTGGTACTTCCGCTACCGGCGGGCCTAGGCGAGCCAGTTCTCCACGCGCAGCCCGGCCACTCGGCGGAACTCCCGCTCGTTTGCGGTGACGAGGGTGCAGTCGAGCGCCAGCGCATGGGCGGCGATCAGCATGTCGTTGCCGCCGATCGGAGCGCCACGGCGCTCGAGGTCGGCTCGGAGCTCTCCGTAGTGGCGCTCGGCAGGCGAATCCCAGGCGATCGCAGGGAACCGCCGTACCGTCTCCAACACCCGCTCCGAAAGCCTCAAGGAAGGGTGTAGCCGAAGGCCGAACAGAAGTTCGCCGACTGTGATCAAGCTCAGGCCGGCCCGTTCCCCATCCAGCTCCACGCGACCGGCCACCCGCCCGAAAGGGTTGCGGACCAGTTCGGAGAGGACGTTAGTATCCAGCAGGTACTCAATCATCGTCGTCGAACAGGCCGATCGGCTCTGGCGGCGGGTCGTCGATTTCCGGGAAATCCTCTTCGGGACCCAATGGAGGCTGCGCGCGCAACCATTCGAGCAACTGCCCAATGCTCTGCTTTCGACCGACCGGCTCGATCACCAGCCTGTCCCCCTCCTTGCGCATCACCGCGTCTTCGCCCGGCAGCTCGAACTCGCGCGGGATCCTCACGGCCTGGTTTCGGCCGTTGCGGAAGAGCTTCACATGGCGTTCGGCACCCATGCCTCTGGTTGGCATAGGCCGTTGGCCTATGTCAACGCCGCGCCGGACTGAGCTTGAGCAGCCTCGCGCCGTCTCCGTCCTCGAGCAGGTAGACCGAGCCGTCCGGCCCCTGCTCGACCTCGCGGATGCGCTTGCCCATGTCCCAGCGCTCGGCTTCGCGGGCGTTGGCGCCGTTCAGGTCGACCCGGATCAGCGCCTTGCTGGAAAGGCCGGCGACGAGCGCGTCGCCGCGCCAGCCGGGGAAGGCGCCGCCGGAATAGACGATCATGTTCCCCGGCGAGATGACCGGGGTCCAGGCGACCTTGGGGGCCGCGAACTCTGGGCGGGTGCGGTGGTCGGGTATGTCCTTGCCGTCATAATGATCGCCGTCGGAGACGATCGGGTAGCCGTAATTCCTGCCGCGCTCGACCAGGTTCAGCTCGTCGCCGCCCTTGGGCCCCATCTCGATCGCCCACAGGCGGCCGGAGCCGTCGAAGGCCATCCCCAGCGGGTTGCGGTGCCCCAGCGACCAGATCTGGGCCGTGGCGCCGCCGCGGCTCGCGAACGGGTTGTCGCGGGGGACGCTGCCGTCGTCGTTGAGGCGCACGATCTTGCCGAGGGTGCCGCTCATGTCCTGCGCCGGGGTGAATTCCTGGCGGTCGCCGTTCGAGATGTAGAGCTTGCCGTCAGGCCCGAAGGCTATGCGGTGGCCGAAATGGCCTCGGCCGCTGAGCTTCGGGCTCTGCCGCCAGATGACCTGGAGCCCTTCGAGCCGGGGCCGGTTGCCGTCCTCGCGGAAGCGCGCCCGGCCGACGACGGCGCCGCGGGTCTTGCCCTCGCCCGCCTCGACCCAGCTCAGATAGACCAGGCGGTTCTGACCGAAGCGCGGGTGGAGGACGACGTCGCCCAGGCCGCCCTGGCCGCCATAATCGACCGCCGGCGCACCGGCGACGTCGCCGACCCGGCCGGTGTCGCTCCACAGCAATCTGAGCTTACCCTTCTTCTCGGTGATCAGAGCCTTCGCGCCGTTGCCGGGAAGGAAGGCCATCGCCCAAGGCTCGTCGAACGTGGCGATCGGGCGGACGGCGAACGGCCGGCCGCCGCTCCGCTGGGCGGCCGCGGCGTCGCCGCCGGCGGAGGCGCCTCCGTCGGAGGCGCTGGACGAAGCGCTGCACGAGGCGAGGAGCAGAAGGGGAAGTAGGCGCATCACGAACTCCTATGCGGTCCGGCCGCGCGGCGCGCGGGCTCCGCCACGCCGTTGCCCGAACCGGCGGCCGTGTAAAGCTTGCGTATCATACACATGGCACCTGTCGCTGTCGGCTTCGGCCCGAACCGGTTCGGGCCTTTCGGCGAGTAGGGCCCGAATTGATCGGTTCAGCCGATTAACCGCCGCCCACGCTTCCCCTTCCTCCTCCAACGGCCAAGCGCCTCGACAGGACAACCACGAACCCCCTGCCTCGGCAAAGAATTCCCGGCTGCTGCTCCCGCTGGCCGGGCGCCGCGAATGCGGCTACCGCAAGCGCGTGAAGATCGCCGTCCTCCTCCTTCCCGCCGCCCTCGCCGGCTGCGCCACGCCGGCGGCGGTCGAGGGACCGCAGGACCGATTCTTCGGCGCCCTGGCGGCGCTGTGCGGTAAGGCGTTCGAAGGGCGAATAGCCAGTCCGCCGGTCGAGTCGGACTCCGCATTCGCCGGCAAGCGGCTGGTGATGCATGTGCGCGGCTGCACGGACGGCGAGATCCGGATCCCCTTCCACGTCGGTGAGGATCGTTCCCGCACTTGGGTGATCACCCGCACCGGCTCCGGGCTTCGCCTCAAGCACGACCACCGCCACGCGGACGGAAGCGAGGACAAGCTCACCCAATATGGCGGCGACCCGATCCGCGAGGGCACGGCGCGGCGGCAGGAATTCCCCGCCGACGCCTTTTCGAAAGCGCTGTTCACCCGCGAGAACATCCCGGCCTCGATAGCCAATGTCTGGGCAATGGAGGCGGACGGCCAAGCCTTCGCTTACGAGCTGCGCCGGCCGGGGCGCTTCTTCCGGGTAGAGTTCGATCTGGCAAAGCCGGTGGCGCCGCCGCCGGCGCCTTGGGCGGCGCGCTGAGCGGTATTCGGTTTTTCGCGAATTCCTCCCCGAGACAAGCTCGGGGAGGAGCTGGAGGGAGGCTTACGGACGGCGGGCGTCGACGTGGATGTCGCGTTCGCGCTTCTTGAGGCCGAGGAGGCCGGCCAGGCCGAGCAGGCCGAGAAGGCCCCAGGGGAAATCGTCGTCCTGTTCCTGCTGCATCGGCTGCGCGTAGGTGGTGTCGGTGGTCGTGCCGGTGGTCGTGCCGGTGCCGGTATCGTTCTGAGCGAGCGCCGCCGCCGGGCTCAGCGCCAGGGCCGCCGCCAGGGCCGCATGCTTCAAGACCGAATTTCGCATTGATTTCCTCCTGTTTTGACTGGCCCGATAATCTCCGAGCGGTGCGGCAACGGGCGGGGCAGGGTGCTGTTCCGTCTCATGTCCCGTACATAGGTTAGTTCAATCGCCACGCGGCACGCCGGCGCAACCGCTTGCCGCATATCGAGAATGCGCCGGAACGACCGCCGTCGCCGGAGGTTTGGCGGGGCGGTGTAGGCGTCGAGGCGAACCCCATGACAGAAGCTGAAGAGATCGCGGCCATCCCGCTTGTCGAGGAGCGGCTGGAGGTCGGCAAGAGGCAGGTCGAGAGCGGCCGGGTCAGGGTGAGAGTCGCCGTCGATTCGCGCGAGGAGATCGTGCCCGCCGAGCTCCGCCACGATGAGGTCGAGGTCCGCCGGGTGCCGCGCAACGTGGCGGTGACCGAGCTTCCCGGAGTCCGGCTCGAGGGCGACACCACCATCATCCCCGTCGTCGAGGAGCAGCTGGTCGTCGAGAAGAGGCTGGTGCTGGTCGAGGAGATACATGTGCTCCGGCGGACCCGGACGAGCGTCGACGAGATTCCGGTGGTCCTTCGCTCCGAGCGGGCCGAGGTCGAGCGCGAAGATCGCGACGTTCCGGAAGGCTTGGAGCGATGAGCGGGAACGTCGGTCACGGCAAGGATGACGGCGCCCCGCGTCAGAGCGCGGTCTGGGTCGACGCCGAGACTCCCGCCGGAGACGCCCGGATCGGCGACGCCCGGCTGGTGAGAGGCGGCGCCAAGGTTTCAGCCTTCACCGAAGAACCGCCCGCCGCTGACGAACCGCCGCGCGATCGCGGCCGGGTGCTCAGCGACACCGAGGTCGCCGAAAGCGGCCTGCTGCAGGAGCGGGTGATTGAGATCGGCGAGATGCGCGAGGAGGCGGTGGTCACGAAGCAGGCGATCGTGCGCGAGGAGCTGGTGGTCCGAAAAGATATCGAAGAGCGAACGGAGCGGGTCTCCGAGACGCTGCGCCGGACCGAGGTGGACGTCGAGCAGCTCGAGGCCGGGCCGGAGCCGGGCGACGGCGGGGGTGATTCCGGAGACGTGCGGGCGCGCTGAGCCGCCGCGCCGATGAGATTGCCGCGGCGGCCGTGCCGCCGCGGACCGAAACGAGCGGGGAAAACACTGAAGGAGAGTAGCTTTATGTCCCGGACCGTCACCGCCCTCTACGATACCCGCCAGGAAGCCGAAGCGGCGCGCCAGCGCCTGTCCTCCGCCGTCGCGATCGAGCGGATCAACATCATCGACCAGAATTCGGGGAATGGCGGCGGCCGGTCCCTGGACAGCCTCTATATGTCGAACGACGACCGCCACGCTTACGGAGAGGGCCTTCGCCGCGGCGGCTTCCTGCTCTGCGCGGAGGTGGAGAGCGGCGAGGATCACGAGCGCATCGTCGCCCTGCTCGAGGAATCGGCCGGAGTCGATCTCGAGGAGCGTCAGCAGAGCTGGCAGAAGGAAGGCTGGGCACCGTTCTCCGGCCAGTCCTCAGGCCAGGCCTCAGGTCAGTCTTCAGGCCAGTCCTCAGGTGTCGCGCAGTCGGCGACGGGCGGCGGCGCGAAGGGCAGCGGCAACGTCGTCGAGGAGCAGCATATCCCTATCGTCGAGGAGGAGTTGCGGGTCGGCAAGCGCGAGGTGACCCGCGGCGGCGCCCGGGTCCGCTCCTACGTCCGGGAGATCCCGGTCGAGGAGCAGGTGACGCTGCGCGAGGAGCATGTCTCCGTCGAGCGCCGTCCGGTCGAGGGGCAGCAGGGCGCGCAGGCGGTCCGCAATGCCGACGAGCTGCTCCAGGATCGCGACATCGAGATGCGCGAGACGGCGGAGGAAGCCGTCGTCCAGAAGGTCGCCAGCGTCCGCGAGGAAGTGGTCGTGCGCAAGACGGCGGAGGAGCATGTCGAGCAGGTCCACGACACCGTCCGCCACACCGAGGTCGATGTCCAGGAAGGCGCGGGCGACCGCTCGGCCTTCGGCGGCTTCGGCAGCGGCGAGAGCGGCGCCTCGTCCTCGGATTCCGCGAAGGCCGACTTCGAGCGCGATCGCTCGCGCTGATCGGGACGGGCCGGGGCGCAGCCGCTCCGGCCCTTTCCCGCCGTTCCGCTCGAACCGCGAGGGCCGCTCCCGATGGGGCGGCCTTCGCTT
>DASWLY010000032.1:0-17997 GCA_036400035.1 Allosphingosinicella sp. | reverse complement strand
AACCATTACAAGCGGCTGGCGCACGGCTCGAAGACCGGCGAGGTCGAGCTTTCCAAGTCGAACATCCTGCTCGTCGGTCCGACCGGCTGCGGCAAGACTTTGCTCGCCCAGACGCTTGCGCGCCTGCTCGACGTGCCGTTCACGATGGCCGACGCGACGACACTTACCGAAGCCGGCTATGTCGGCGAGGATGTCGAGAACATCATCCTGAAGCTGCTCCAAGCCAGCGACTACAATGTCGAGCGGGCGCAGCGCGGGATCGTCTACATCGACGAGATCGACAAGATCAGCCGCAAATCGGACAATCCGTCCATCACCCGCGACGTTTCGGGCGAGGGCGTCCAGCAGGCACTGCTCAAGCTGATGGAGGGCACCACCGCCTCCGTCCCGCCGCAGGGCGGGCGCAAGCATCCGCAGCAGGAATTCCTTCAGGTCGACACGACCAACATCCTCTTCATCTGCGGCGGCGCCTTCGCCGGCCTCGAGAAGATCATCGCGGACCGTCTGCAGGGCAAGTCGATCGGTTTCGGCGCCTATGTCGCCGCTCCGGAAGAGCGCCGCACCGGTGAGATCCTGCGCCAGGGCGAGCCGGACGATCTTCTGAAGTTCGGCCTGATCCCCGAATTCGTCGGCCGCCTGCCGGTGATCGCGACTCTCGAGGACCTCGACGAAGTGGCGCTGGTCAAGATCCTGCGCGAGCCGAAGAACGCGCTGGTCAAGCAATATGCCAAGCTGTTCGACATGGAGGACGTGAAGCTCAGCTTCACCGACGACGCGATGGTCGCGGTCGCCAAGAAGGCGATCGAGCGCAAGACCGGTGCCCGCGGCCTGCGCTCCATCCTCGAGAACATCCTTCTCGACACGATGTTCGACCTGCCGTCCATGGACGGAGTCGACGAGGTCATGATCGACAAGGACGTCGTGGAAGGCCGCAAGGATCCGATCCGAGTCTATGCCGAGAAGGAAAAGACCGGCGACGCCGCCTGAGCGGAGTCGCTGAAGGATGACCGCGGATTGCGCGCTGCCGGGGCGGCCGGCCTATCTGGCGTGGCTGCCCCGCTTCCTCTTCGAGACGGACTCCGTCCTTCCCCGCTACATCGCCAAGGGCTGGCTGTTGGCGCTGCTGCCGAGCATCGCGTTGTCGGCGCTGGTCCGGCACGTCGCCGCCGACGCGGCGACGCCGAGCTTTCCGAGGGACACCGAGCTCCTGATCCTGCTCGTCGTCTTCGTCGGGCCAGCCCTCGAGACTCTGTTGCTGGCCTTGCCCCTGCTCGCGCTCAACCGCCTGTTCGGACCTGGGCCGGCGGTCGTCGGCAGCGCGGCGCTGTGGGGACTGGTGCACAGCCTCAACGTCCCGATCTGGGGCCTGGTGATCTGGTGGCCGTTCCTGATCATGTCGATCGCCTTCCTGACGTGGCGCCCGCGCGGCCTCGGCCTGGCGATGGGCGTCGCCTTCGCGATGCACGCGCTCCAGAACGGCTTCGCGGTGCTGCTCATCCTGCTGTCCGGCTGACGGCCCGCCCCGTCATTGCGAGCGAAGCGAAGCAATCCAGAGCGGCCTCCGAGGCCCACTGGATTGCTTCGTCGCTACGCTCCTCGCAATGACGGCGCCTACTTGGCCTCCGCCCTGGCGTTCGCGACCTTGTACTGGAACACCTCCGCCTGGGTGAGGCAGCGCCGGGTCGAGCCGTCGCCGCCCTGCTCCTTGACCGCCTTCTGGCGGTACATGATGTCGGTCAGCAGCTTGCGCGACACGCCCATCCGGATGAGAAAGTCGTTGTCCTCGCTGGCGAGCAGGGCCGAATCCTGCTCGATATCGCCGATCAGGCCGACCGTGCTCTCCGTGCCGCGGAGCACCTCCGCCTCAATCGCGCCGCGGTCGCTCGTATGCGTGAACATGTGGACGACGAACAGCCCGCCCGGGTCGATCATCCGGCCGCGGCCGCCCATGAAGACGAAGTTGCAGGCGCTGAAGCAGGCCCAGCCCTCGGGGATTCGGGTAAAGGCGAGCGACTGGCGGATCAGCTTGCCGGCCTCGGTCCCCGCCCGGGCGTCGCCGCCGGGCGAGCGGAGCCAGATCTGGTCGATCGGCTCGTGCTTCTTGAGCGCCGCCTGGAGCCGGGCGGGAAGGCCGCTGTCGATCGCGCCTTCGGCGAGAAGAACGCGCTGGCCGTTCTCCTCGCGAAGGGTGAGCTGCATGGTCTTGTGCGCGGAGACGTTGAGCTCCTTCGGACAGGTCGGATTCGCCGGGTCGGCGGCCTGCGCTCCCGTCGACGAAAGCAGGCCCGCCAGAGCGAGACAGGTGATGCCCCTCCGCATCGCCTCAGGCCGCCAGCACGTAATTGCCGCCGCCGGGCTTGCGGCACATGCGTTTGTCGACCGTCGTCTCCTCGCCGTCGACGATGACGACGTCAGTGATCAACATGCAGCTTCCGCCGTCGGCCGAGGCCCTTTGATCGCGCACCGTCGAGGAGCCTTTTACCCCGGGCCGGGTGTCGCTCTCCCAGGTCGAGGTCGTTCCCACTCCGCCGCGCACGGCATTGTCGGTCGCGGTGGCGGCCTTGACCTGCTCCTTGCAGTCGAGCTTCCGCATGATCGCGTCGGTGAGAAGCGACGTCACCGGCAAGCCGATCCCGATCAGGGTGCTGCCGACGCCGCTATGGCCCAGCGCCGTCCCGGCGATGCCGCCGGCGATCGCGCCGAACATGCCGCCGCTTCTCTTCTTCTTGGGCGTGCATTTCTGCGCGGGCGAGTCGGAGCCGCGCTCCTCGGCGAAGACCGGCGGCTGGACCGAAAGCAGAAGTAGCGGAACGCACGCGAACATGTACCGACGCATAAGATTACTCCCCGATATGCCTGACCGGCCTCTCGAATGGGCGCTACTCCAGTCCTGTTGCGGCTTCATGCCGCGGGCTCCGCGCCTGTGTGTCAATTGTCGCGGCGAGCGGCTCCGATCCGGCCCAGGCGGTGGCGGATGCGCGACCAGCCGCCTCTCGCATTGATGACGGTGGCGCGCTCCCCATATAGGCTGGGAGAAGGCCAGAGCGGCCCGCACGTGGAGCTTAGATGACCCAATCCTATCCCGTCCTTCCCCTTCGCGACATCGTCGTGTTCCCTCAGATGATCGTGCCGCTCTTCGTCGGCCGCGACAAATCGGTGGCGGCGCTCGAGAGCGCGATGGCGACGGACAAGCAGATCTTCCTCGTCTCCCAGCTCGATCCGGCCGAGGACGACCCCGACCGCGACGCGCTCTACGACATGGGCGTGGTGGCGACGGTGCTCCAGCTGCTCAAGCTTCCCGACGGCACGGTGCGGGTGCTGGTCGAGGGCCAGCAGCGCGCGAACCTCGTCTCGATGGCCATGGAGGACCAGCATCTCGTCGCCCGTATCGAGCCCATCGAGGTCGAGGAGCCGGAAGGCGCCGAGGTCGCCGCCCTGATGCGCTCGGTGGTCGAGCAGTTCGAGAATTACTCCAAGCTCAACCGCAAGCTTCCGGCCGAGACGGCCGTGCAGCTGGCGCAGATCGCCGAAGCCTCGAAGCTCGCGGATTCGGTCGCCGCAAACATCAACATCAAGGTGTCCGACAAGCAGGCCCTGCTCGCCGAGCTGAACCCGGTGCGCCGGCTCGAGATGGTGTTCGCCTTCATGGAGGGCGAGCTCGGCGTGCTTCAGGTCGAGAAGCGAATCCGGAGCCGGGTGAAGCGGCAGATGGAGAAGACGCAGCGCGAATATTATCTCAACGAGCAGCTGAAGGCGATCCAGCGCGAGCTGGGCAACGAGGGCGAGGAAGGGGAGGGCGACGAGCTCGCCGAACTCGCCCGCAAGATCGCCAAGACGAAGCTGTCGAAGGAGGCGCGCTCCAAGGCCACTTCGGAGATGAAGAAGCTGAAGGCGATGGCGCCGATGTCGGCCGAAGCCACCGTCAGCCGCAACTATCTCGACGTCCTGCTCGGCCTGCCCTGGGGCAAGAAATCGAAGGTCAAGAAGGACATTGCCGAGGCCCAGGCGATCCTCGACGAGGACCATTACGGCCTGGAAAAGGTGAAGGACCGCATCGTCGAATATCTCGCCGTCCAGGCTCGCACCAACCGGCTGAAGGGGCCGATATTGTGCCTCGTCGGGCCCCCTGGCGTCGGCAAGACCTCGCTCGGCCGCTCGATCGCGCGGGCGACGGGGCGCGAGTTCGTCCGCCAGTCTCTGGGCGGCGTCCGGGACGAGGCCGAGATCCGCGGCCACCGCCGCACCTATATCGGCTCGCTGCCCGGCAAGATCATCTCGAACCTGAAGAAAGCCGGCAGCTCGAACCCGCTCTTCCTGCTCGACGAGATCGACAAGCTCGGCCAGGATTTCCGCGGAGACCCGGCTTCCGCTCTGCTCGAGGTGCTCGATCCGGAGCAGAACTCGAAGTTCCAGGACCATTATCTCGAGATCGATTACGACCTCTCCGACATCATGTTCGTCACCACGGCGAACACGATGGACATGCCGCAGCCCCTCCTGGACCGGATGGAGATCATCCGCCTCGAAGGCTATACCGAGGACGAGAAGGTCGAGATCGCCCGCCGCCACCTCATCCCCAAGCAGATCGAATCGCACGGCCTGAAGGAAGGGGAGCTGGTCTTCGAGGAGAGCGGCCTCAGGAGTCTCATCCAGCATTATACCCGCGAGGCGGGGGTGCGCACCCTCGAGCGCGAGATCGCCAAGGTGGCGCGGAAGGCGCTGCGCCGGATCCTCGAAGGCAAGACCGAGCGGGTCGAGCTCACCGCCGAGAACATCGCCGAATTCTCCGGAGTCCGCCGCCATCGCCACGGCATGGGCGAGGAAGAGGACCAGATCGGAGCCGTCACCGGCCTGGCCTGGACCGAGGTAGGCGGCGAGCTTTTGACGATCGAGGCGGTGACGGTGCCCGGCAAGGGCCAGATCAAGACGACCGGCAAGCTCGGCGACGTCATGCAGGAGTCGATCCAGGCCGCTTTCTCCTTCGTCAAGGCGAGGAGCCCGAGCTACGGGGTCAAGCCGAGCCTTTTCGGCCGCAAGGACATCCACGTCCATCTGCCCGAAGGCGCCACCCCGAAGGACGGTCCGTCGGCCGGCGTCGGAATGGTGACGGCGATCATCTCGACCCTGACCGGGATCCCGGTGCGCCGCGACGTGGCGATGACGGGCGAGGTGACGTTGCGCGGGCGCGTGCTGCCTATCGGCGGGCTCAAGGAGAAGCTCCTCGCGGCGCTGCGCGGCGGCATCAAGAAGGTGCTGATCCCCGCGGAAAACGAGAAGGACCTGGTGGAGATCCCGGCGGCGATCCGCGACGGGCTCGAGATCGTACCCGTCAGCCATGTCGACGAAGTGCTCGGCCACGCGCTGGCGACGCCGGTCGCGCCGATCGACTGGACCGACGCCGACGACCTGGCGGCGGTTCCGGCTCCGGAGCTGGCGACGGCGCCCGACGAGACGGTGGGAGCTTCGATCCGGCACTGATCGCTGCCGCACCTAAGCGAATATGGGTCAGGAAGGCGCGATTTTCCCGCGGAAAGTCGCGCTTTCCTTTTGACTCCCTCTCCGCTCCTGCCGTTAGATGGAGGGAAGCGCCAACTGCGACTCAATCGGAATAAAGGGGGTTCGGGAGAGATGAACAAGCAGGAGCTTATCGGGGCCGTCGCCGATGTCACCGGCCTCAGCCGCGGCGATGCGACCAGGGCGGTCGAGGGTGTGTTCGACACCATTCAGGACGCGTTGAAGCGCGGCGACGAGGTCCGGCTGGTCGGTTTCGGCACTTTCTCCTGCTCCAAGCGCAAGGCCTCCACCGGCCGCAACCCACGGACCGGCGAACCCATGCAGATCAAGGAATCGACCCAGCCCAAGTTCAAGGCCGGCAAGGTCCTCAAGGATAGCGTGGGCCGCTAATTCGGCGTCTGGACAGGGTGGCGACAGCGCTTTAGGACGCCGCCTTCCGCACGGCGCGGGCGCGTAGCTCAGTGGTAGAGCACACCCTTCACACGGGTGGGGTCGTAGGTTCAATCCCTACCGCGCCCACCACGCCTTCCTTGGTCAGCGCGAGCGCAGCGAAGCAATCCAGTGCGCAGTCTGTATAAGGCGCAGCAGCTGGATTGCCGCGTCGCTGCGCTCCTCGCAATGACGGGAGCTACTGCCCTTCGAGCGGGAGCTTTTCCTGGCTCGCGCCGGGCACCCCAAGCGCCTCCGCGGCCCGCTGCACCTGCTCCTCGCTGGGCGGTTCCGGGAGCTCCTCGCCCGGTCCCCGCGCGTCGTCGGGCACTCCGGGCCCGGTGCCCGCGATGCTTTCGTTGCGGGCGCGCTCGTTCGGGCCGGTGCTGATCTTCGCCTTGTCGTCCATGGTGAGTCTCCTTGCCTGTGCTAATGAAGCGGCCGGGACGAGGTTCCCGCGAAGGAGGAGCGATGGGCGAGGCGGGCGATGCGATTCTTCGGGAGCTTCGGGCTTTCGGCCTCGCTTATCCGGGCGCCCATTCCAAGGCGCCCTGGCCCGAGCATGACGACCTCGCCGTCAACGACAAGACCTTCGCCTACCTGCCCGTGGCGGGGCAGCCGTTCAGCCTGTCGGTCAAGCTTCCTTATACCGGCGAGGCCGCGCTGGACCTGCCTTATGCCAAGCCGACCGCCTACGGCCTCGGCAAGTCGGGATGGGTGAGCTTCACTCCGTCGGAAACCGAGATGCCGGGCCTGGAGCAGATGAAGGACTGGATCGACGAAAGCTACCGGGCGCAGGCGCCGAAGCGGCTGGTCAAGGCGCTGGATTCTAGGTGACGTCGTCCCGGCGAAAGCCGGGACCTCGAAGAGACCCGCCGAGACTTCTCGTCCCGAGGCCCCGGCTTCCGCCGGGGTGACGGTCTAAGCCATCGCCTCCGCCACGATCTCATAGGAGCGCAGCCGCGCCGTGTGATCGTAGATTTGCGACGTGATCATCAGCTCGTCCGCCCCGGTCCGCTCCACGAACGCCTCGATCCTCTCGGCCACCATCGCGGCGTCGCCGATCGCCGAGCAGGTGAGCACCTGGTCGAGCATCGCCCGCGCCTGCGGCGGCAGGGTCTCGGCATAGTTCGCCACGGGCGGCGGCAGCTTGGCCGGCGTCCCGCTGCGCAGGTTGACGAAGGCCTGTTGCACGGATGTGGCGAGCAGCTCGGCTTCGTCGGCGCTGTCCGCGGCGAAGGCGTTGAAGCCGAGCATGACGTAAGGCCGGTCGAGCTGCGCCGACGGCTGGAAGCTCTCGCGATAGACGCCGATCGCCTCGATCATCTGCGCCGGCGCGAAATGGGAGGCGAAGGCGTAGGGAAGGCCGAGCATGGCGGCGAGCTGAGCGCCGAACAGACTGGAGCCCAGGATCCAGAGGGGGACGTTCAGCCCTTCGCCGGGGATGGCGCGGACGGCGCGGCCCTCCCTCCAGGTGAAATAATCCCTCAGCTCGACGACGTCCCTGGGAAACTGGTTCTCGTCCGAGGCCAGGTTCCGGCGCAGAGCGAAAGCGGCGGCGCGGTCTGTGCCCGGGGCGCGGCCGAGGCCGAGGTCGATCCTGCCCGGGAACAGCGATTCCAGCGTTCCGAACTGCTCGGCGATGACGAGCGGCGCGTGGTTGGGAAGCATCACCCCGCCGGCGCCGATCCGGATGGAGGAGGTGCCGGCGCCGACGAAGGCGAGGGCGACCGCGGTAGCCGCGCTGGCGATGCCGGGCATCGAATGATGCTCGGCCATCCAGAAGCGGCGATAGCCGAGTCGCTCGGCCGTCCGAGCGAGCTCGAGCGAGTTGCGAAGCGCCTGCCCGGCGTCGGCGCCTTCCGGCACGGGAGCGAGGTCGAGGACGGAGAGGGGTGTCATGCACGGTAGATGGGTATTCCGTCGTCCCGGCGAAAGCCGGGACCTCAGGTCGAGAAGTCTCGGTGGGTCTCCCCGAGATCCCGGCTTCCGCCGGGATGACGGGCGCGCCCGCAGGGGCTAGGGGCACCTACCGTGCTTCACCGGAACTCCGAAAACCGCCGCCTCTGGCGCGACGAGATTCGCGCGACGATGGCGCTCGCCTGGCCGCTCGTCCTCACCAACATCGCCCAGGCGCTGATCCACGTCACCGACGTCGTCCTGCTCGGCTGGGCAGGGCCGTCGGTGCTCGCCGCCGGCACGCTGGGCGTGAACATCTATTTCGCCTTTTTGATCTTCGGCATCGGCCTCGTCACCGCGACCGCCCCGATGATCGCCAAGGAGCTGGGCGAGCGCCGCCACAGTGTGCGCGACGTCCGCCGCACGGTGCGCCAGGGCATGTGGGCGGCGGTCGCGTTGACCCTGCCGGTCTGGGTCATCCTCTGGTTCAGCGGCTCGATCCTGGTCGCCATCGGCCAGGATGCCGCGCTTGCCGCGGATGCCCAGCTTTTCGTTCGGGCGCTGCAATGGGGCTTCCTCCCCTACCTCTGGTACCTGGTCCTGCGCTCCTTCATCTCGGCGCTCGAGAAGCCGCTCTGGTCGTTCGTGGTCGGATTGGTCGCGGTGGTCTTCAACGGGGTCGTCAATTACGGGCTGATCTTCGGCCACTTCGGCTTGCCCAGGCTCGGCATCGTCGGCGCCGGCATCGGGAGCGCGATGGCGAACACGCTGATGTTCGTCGGCATGGCCTTCGTCGTGCTCATGCACCGCCGCTTCCGCCGCTTCCGCCTGTTCGGCCATTTCTGGCGGGCGGACTGGCCCCGCTTCCGGGAGGTGTGGCGGCTCGGCCTGCCGATCGCGGTGACTTTGGCGCTGGAGATCACCATCTTCAACGCGGCGGTCTTCCTGATGGGACTGATCGGCGCCGAATCGATCGCCGCCCACGCCATCGCCATCCAGCTGGCGGCGCTCAGCTTCATGGTGCCGATGGGACTGTCGCAGGCGGCGACGGTGCGGGTCGGCCTCGCCTACGGCCGCCGCGACCGGGCCGGAATCGCCCGCGCCGGCTGGACCGCCTTTGCCCTCGGCACCGGCTTCATGTCGCTGACGGGGCTCGCCATGCTCGCCTTCCCCTATTCCCTGGTGACGATGTTCCTGGATCCCGCGCTAGCCGCCAACCAGGCGGTGATCCCGCTCGCCGTGTCCTTCCTTATCGTCGCGGCCTTCTTCCAGATATTCGACGGAGCGCAGGTGGTCGCGGCCGGAATGCTTCGCGGGCTCCAGGACACGAAGGTGCCGATGATCTATGCCGCCCTGGGCTATTGGGTGATCGGCCTCGTGACCGGGGTCGGCCTTGGCTTCGGCTTCGGCTGGGAAGGGGTCGGCATCTGGATCGGCCTTGCCGCCGGCCTCGCGGCCGTTGCCTTCATGCTGCTCATCCGCTGGACCCGGCGGGAGCGGCTGGGGCTGCTGCTCTGGACGGACGAGCCCGGTAGAATTCGACCTGCATCCTGAACGGCGAGAGCGGCTCGACGAAGTGCGGCTCGCAGGGCTCCAGAAAGCCGGGTGCGTCGGGCGTCAACACCAGGTCCCGGCCGGATTCCGGGAAGAACAGCCTCAGCCGCCCCTCGAGCACGCGCACCACGCCCCAGGTGCTCGCCTTGGTCGAATGGACTCGCCGGAGCCCCTCCGGAAGCGTCGCTCCGTCGAAGACGGGCGTGACCTTGTAGGGCAGGTCCGTCACGCCGCGCCCCTCGGCAATTCGCCGCCGGCCGCACAGCGGATCCCGAGCGAGAGGCTTTCGGCGATCCGCTTGGCCTTGAGCTGGAGGGCGGCGGCGGCCCCGGGCGGGAACAGGTCGGAGGTCGTCTCCTCCCACAGCGCCAGCCACCGGTGGAAGCGCTCGGGAGTCATCACGGCGCCGTGCTTCAGATGCGCTGGAAGCGGACGGCCTTTGTAGCGGCCGCTGGTCAGCATGACGGAGGACCAGAAGGCCTGGAGCCGCTCGAGATGCTCCGGCCAATCCTCCACGGCCGAGTCGAAGACCGCGCCGAGCAGGGCGTCCCGCCTCACCTTCGCGTAGAAGCGCTCGACCAACCGGGCGAGCGCTTCCTCGGTGATCGAGTCGGGGTCGTTCACGCCGCCTTCTTCCAATTGGGCTGAAGCGCGACATGGGGCGGGCAGGGAGCGACTTCCCCCGGCTCGAGGCCGGCGAGCTCGTTGGCGAAGCCGTGGTTGACGTCGCGGTGGTGGGCTTCGTCGGCGCGGACCACCAGCACCACGTCGCGCAGGGTCGCGTCGTCCCCGAGCCCCCAATAGCGCTTAGCGATCTCGGGCGCCGGGCCGTTGGCGGAGCGGCCTTCGTCGATCTCCGCCAGATAGTGGGTGTAGCTTATCACCGCCTCCTCCTCGAAGTAGCCTACGACCCGATGAGCGGTTCGGGCGGAGACGAGGTAGAGAGCAAAGAAGGCGAGATAGAACACCCATTGCACGGCGATGATGACGAATCGCTCGAACAAGGTGGGCTTGCTGATCTCGATGAACGTCATGAGATGCATCCGTTCATTCTCGGCCTCGTCCATTAGGGTCCGGATCCAGCCGCGATCGTCGCACATGCGCCGCAGGCAATTTAGGTGGTTGATGGTGGCTCCGACCATTCCGGGCACCGCGGCCACCGTCTCCAGGACGACGGCGCGGTGGCCGTAGCGCCTAGCGAAGAAGGTGTCGGCGCAGAATCGGAGCATCTTGGTGAAGCCGAACGCCACCCGGTCGGACAGGCCGCTGGGGGCATGGTGGACGTTGAGGTCGATCAGCGGCGGGTTCATTTCAAGTCTCCCTGGTTTCGATGCCTGCCGGTCTAGAAGCCATCGCCGGTTGCTCCCATTCAGGAGAAGCCCCTAGGTACAATCCCGTAGGTCGGGCTGGGGAGGCGCTCCGCTAAAGCGTGATCGCCTCGCGAAGAGTTTTCACCGCCATTGCGAGCGAAGCGAAGCAATCCAGCGGCTCAGGTGTCGGAACCTGGATTGCTTCGTCGTTTCGCTCCTCGCAATGACGAGGCAAGCGAAGATGATCATGCCTTGAAGATGAGAAAGTGGATCTGAAAGCTGCCTCCCTGCTCCCGCTCCCCCGGCGGAGGACCGCGACCGCGCTGGCCTTCGCCGTGCTCGGCGTCGCGGCGGGTCTGCTGGCGCGCCAGTCCCTCGGGCGGAATGACGATCTGCTGTTCATCCCGGCGGTGGTCGGCGCCGCCGCTCTCGGCGGCCTGTGGCCGGGGCTGCTCGCCGCCGCTCTCGGCGCCTCCGCCGGGCTTCTCCTGACCGGTTCCGGCCTGGAGTCGGCGACGAGCGCGGGCCTCTTCTTGGCCATCGGCGCCGCGCTTTCCGTCGGTGGAGAGTGGTTCCAGCGATCCGGCGAGCGCGCCGCCTCGGCCCATGCCGAGCTGAGCGACCGGGAAGCGCATTTGCGCTCGATCCTCGACACCATCCCCGACGCCATGATCGTCATCGACGAAGCCGGCCTCATCCGGAGCTTCAGCCCCGCCGCCGAGCGGCTGTTCGGATGGACCGCGGCCGACGCGGCCGGGCGCAACGTCGACATCCTCATGCCCTCTCCGCACCGCGAGGCTCACGACAGCTACATGGAGCGCTACTACTGCACCGGAGAGCGGCGCATCATCGGCATCGGCCGGGTCGTCGTGGGCGAGCGCCGCGATGGCTCCACCTTCCCGATGGAGCTGGCGGTGGGTGAGGTGAAGGGGCGCGACGGCCGCTATTTCACCGGCTTTGTCCGCGACCTCACCGAGCGGCAGCAGGCGGAAAGCCGGCTCCAGGAGCTTCAGTCGGAGCTGGTCCACGTCTCGCGCCTCACCGCGCTCGGCGAGATGGCCTCGGCCCTGGCGCACGAGCTCAACCAGCCGCTGTCGGCCATCTCCAACTACGTCACCGGATCGCGGGCTCTGCTTGCCCGGGAGGGTAGCGATCCGGCCAAGGTGAGGGATGCGCTCGAGCGTGCCTCCGAGCAGGCCTTGCGGGCGGGGCAGATCATCCGCCGCCTTCGCGACTTCGTCGCCCGAGGCGAGACCGAGAGGCGTGTCGAGAGCCTTCCAAGGCTGCTCCAGGACGCCAGCGCGCTCGCTTTGGTGGGGGCGAGGGAGCATGGCATCGACATCCGCTTCGCCGTCGATCCCGGAGCGGCGCTGGTGCTCGCCGACAAGGTTCAGGTGCAGCAGGTCGTCCTGAACCTGATCCGCAACGCGATGGACGCGATGGAGGATTCGCCGAGGCGGCAGATCCGAATCGCGGCCCGGCCCGTGGAAGAGGGAATGGCGGAGGTCAGCGTCGCCGACACCGGCCCGGGGATTGCCGAGGAGATTGCGGGACAATTGTTCCAGCCTTTCGTCACCACCAAGGCGAGCGGAATGGGGATCGGCCTGTCCATCTCTCGAACGATCGTCGAGGCGCATGGCGGGAGGCTCTGGGCCGAGCCGGCGGCCGGCGGCGGCACCATATTCCGGTTCACTTTGAGGCTGGTCGACAGGGAGGTCGAGGACGGTGGCGAATGAAGGAACGGTGCACGTCGTGGACGACGACGAGGCGATGCGGCATTCGCTCGCCTTCCTGCTCGAGGCGGCGGGGCACCGGGTTCGGACCTATGCCTCCGCCGTCGATTTCCTCGAGGCGGTTCCGGGCATGGAGCGCGGCTGCATCGTCACCGACGTTCGGATGCCGGGGCTCTCCGGGCTCGAGCTGGTCGAGCGGCTGAACGCGATTGGAGTGACCGATCCGGTGATAGTGATCACCGGCCACGGCGACGTCCCGCTCGCCGTCCAGGCGATGAAGGCGGGCGTGAGCGACTTCATCGAAAAGCCGTTCGCCGAGGGAACCCTTCTCTCCGCCATCGAGGCGGCGCTGGAGAAGGGAAGTGGAAGCAAGGCGGAGGAGGAGAGGCGCCGGGCAATCCTCGAGAGGATCGAGGCGCTGTCGGAGCGGGAGAAGCAGGTGCTCGACGGTCTCGTCCAGGGCAAGCCGAACAAGATCATCGCCTTCGACCTGGGGATCAGCGCCCGGACGGTCGAGATCTACCGGGCCAATGTGATGACCAAGATGCAGGCGGGCAGCCTCTCCGAGCTCGTCCGGATGGCGCTGGTGGCGGGGCGGGTAAGGGAAATCCCTTAGGTACAAGATCGGAATGTCGGCGGTCCGCCCGCAGCTTTTATCCTCCTTCCCATCATCAAGGAGGACGATAATGCGCCATCAGGATCTTCGCTCGAACACCCACAGCGTCGCGGCCGTCTGGCCGAACCTCCAGGCCGCGCTCGCCGCGTCCAAGTCCGCTTCCGCGCCCGCCCCGGTCCCGCAGCCGGCAGCAGCCATGCCCGACCTTCCAGTCGGCGCCGCCCGGCTGGTGGTTTCGGCTTATTTCGGGCTGGTGGGAGTTCTTTTCGCCTTCTTCGCCGGCTCCCCGCTGGCGACCTTCTGCCTCGTCATCTGCGCCTTCTTCGTCGCCATGTTCTTCGCCGTCGCCAGGACGTTCCTGGCGGTGGAGGCGGGTTCCGCGGTCAAGCCGAGCATGGGGCGCTTCATGCGGGGCGGCATCGATACTCTGACGGGACGCTGCGGAGGCCGCGACGCCCTGGTTCAGATGCTGATCGTCCCCGTGTTGCTCATGCTCGGCCTATCCGCGATGGGCGTGGCCGGAATGGTCTACCTCGGCTGATCCGGGGAAAGAAGGCGAGCTCCGCCGTGACACGTCCCTTGACGGTCGAAGCCCTCGCCTCCTATGTGCGCCGCGCACCTTCGGGCGCGCAGTGGCGATCGTAGCTCAGTTGGTTAGAGCACCGGTTTGTGGTACCGGGGGTCGCGGGTTCAAGCCCCGTCGATCGCCCCACCTGCGCCCGTAATTTTCGGGATATATCAATGCATTCGCCGTGGGAGTTCCCCGATTTCGACGACCATGAGGTCGTCCACTTCGTCACCGACCGCGCCAGCGGCCTTCGCGCCGTCATCGCCGTCCACTCGACCTTCCTCGGCCCCGCCGGCGGAGGCGTGCGCTTCTGGCATTATTCCGAGCCGGGGGAGGCGGTGCGCGATGCGCTGCGCCTGTCGCGCGGGATGAGCTTCAAGAACGCCATGGCCGGCCTCCCGCTCGGCGGCGGCAAGGCGGTGATCCTCGCCGACGGGAACCGCACCAAGACGCCCGAGATGCTGACCGCCTACGGCCGCGAGGTCGAGGGTCTCGGCGGCCGCTACGTCACCGCCGAGGATGTCGGGATGAGCGTTGCCGACATGGTCGCTCTGTCCAGCCACACCCGGCACGTCGCCGGCCTGCCGGTGGCGGAAGGTTCGGTGGGCGGCGATCCGGGGCCGCATACCAGCTACGGCGTCTTCCTCGGCGTCAAGGCGGCCGTTCGGCAGGCCCTGGGCAAGGACAGCCTGGCGGGAGTGCACATCGCCATCCAGGGCGCCGGCAGCGTCGCCTCCGGCCTCGCCCGGCGGGCGGCGGCGGAAGGCGCCCGGATCACTCTGACCGACATCGACCGCGGCCGCGCCGAAGCGCTGGCCGGCGAAGTGGGCGGCGACACGGTCGAGCCCGACGCGATCATGGCTCTTGAGGCCGACGTGCTCAGCCCGAACGCGCTCGGCGCGGTCCTCACGGCGGAATCGATCGCGGCGCTCAACGTGGCGGTCGTCGCCGGCGGCGCCAACAACCAGCTCGCCACTCCGGCGGACGGCCAGCGCATCCACCAGCGCGGAATCCTCTACGCCCCCGATTACGTGATCAATGCCGGCGGCATCATCAACGTCTCGACCGAATATCTGAAGGACGGCGACCAGGAGACGGTCCGCGGCCGGATCGAGCAGATACCGGTCCGGCTCGAGCAGATCTGGACCGAAAGCGCCGCCACCGGCCGCAACCCGGCCGAGGTCGCCGACGCCATGGCGGTGCGGTTGATCGGCAGGTAGCGTCGCCCCAGCGCAGGCTGGGGCCCCAGCGGGTGAAGAACACTGGCGCCTTTCACCCCCTGGGATGCCAGCCTTCGCTGGCATGACGTTAGAGTGCCGCCGCCTCGCGCGCCGCCTCGCGCCCCAGCCGGTGCTCGCGGTACAAAGTGTAGAGACCGCTGGCGATGATGACGGCCGCTCCGATCCAGGTCGTCGAGGCCGGCTCCTCGGCGAAGATCAGCCAGCCGAGCAGCACCGCCCACAGCAATTGCGTGTAATCGAACGGCACGACCACGGGCACCGGGGCGAAGCGAAGCGAGGCGGTGAGCAGCAGCTGCGCGATGCCGCCGAAGCTTCCAAGGGCGAACAGGGTCAGCCACTCCCTCCCGTCATGGGCGCGGCCGTAGAAGGGCATCAGAGCGCCGACCGCGACGAGCGACAGCAGGGAGAACCACAGGACAATGGTCTGGGTGCTCTCGGTCCTGCCGATCTGGCGGATGGTGATTGTGGTAACTCCCACTCCGAACGCCGCCAGTCCGGCGAGCAGAAGCCCCGTGGGCGGCAGGTGGCTTCCTTCGGGCCGAATCACCACGAGCACTCCGGCGAAACCCAAAGCGACCGCGCTCCAGCGGTGCCGCCCCACCTTTTCGCCGAGAACCAGCGCCGCCAGGATCACGGCGAACAAAGGCGCCGCGAAGCTCAATGTGGTCGCTTCAGCCAGCGGCAGGTATTTGAGGGCGCTGAACGCCAGAACCATCGTGGTCAGGCCCGCCACGGCGCGCCAGGCGTGGGCGAGGGGCCGCGCCGTCCGCCACATGGCGTAGTTGCGGCTCCAGGCGATCCAAAGCAGCAGCGGCGGCAGGCCGAAGGCGAACCGGTAGAAGGTAAGCTCGACCGTGGAAATTCCGGCGGCATGGCCGAGCTTGATCATCGCCGCCATGAACGCGAAACCGGCGACGGCGCCGACCCGAAGAGCGATCCCGACGAGCCGGTTCTGCTGGGGGCGGTCGGTGGCCATGGGGCCGTCATTGCGAGGAGCGGAGCGACGAAGCAATCCCGCTTCCCGCTTCGAAGCCTCTGGATTGCTTCGCTTCGCTCGCAATGACGCAGTGCCCACGCTACATACGCCGCGGGCAATGCATATCTTCGCGAATCCGACACGCTTCCTGCGGCTTGCGCGGCCGCTCACCGCATGGCTCGGCTGGTGCGGTGCGCTGCTGATCGCCCTCGGGCTCGGCTGGGGCCTGTTCTTCGCGCCCCCCGACTATCTCCAGGGCGACACGGTCCGGATCCTCTACATCCACGTTCCCGCCGCCTGGCTCGGAATGGCGGGCTGGGCCGGCATCGCCGTCGCCGGGCTGATGCAGATCGTCTGGCGCCACCCGCTCGCCGGGGTGGCGGCGCGCGCGCTCGCCGTGCCGGGCGCGGTGTTCACCTTCGTCTGCCTCGCCACCGGCTCGCTTTGGGGCAGGCCGGCCTGGGGGACGTGGTGGGAATGGGACGGCCGGATGACGTCGATGCTGGTCCTTCTGTTCCTCTATATCGGCTTTATCGCTTTGGCCGACGCCGAACGCGAGAGGGGCGGGGAGGGGCGGCTCGCGGCGATCTTCGGCCTCGTCGGCGCGGTCAACCTGCCGGTCATCCATTATTCCGTCCTCTGGTGGCGCACCCTGCACCAGGGGCAGAGCATCGGCCTTACCCGATCCAGCATCGACAGCTCGATGCTCTGGCCCCTGTTCGTCGCCGCTTTCGGCTTCTCCCTCCTGTTCGCAGCTGTCGTGCTGATGCGAATGCGGGCCGCTTTGGCACGGCAGAAGGTCGAGGCGCGGATGCGCAGGATGGCGGCATGACCCACTGGCCGTTCATCGCCGGCGCCTATGCCGTGGCTCTCATTGCCACCTTCGGCCTTACCGGGTGGAGCTTCGCCGCGATGCGCCGCGCGGAACGCGAGGCGGACTCGTTGAAGGACCGCCGGTGAAGGCCAAGAACCAGCGCCTCACCCTGCTCGTCCTCGCCATCGCCGCCGTGCTCGCGGCGGTGCTGCTCGCCATGTCGGCCCTGAAGGACCAGGCGGCTTATTTCTACGCTCCAGGTGACGTGGCACGGGAAGGTCCGCCGGTCGGCCGAGCCGTCCGCATCGGCGGCATGGTGCAGGCGGGCTCGCTGAAGCGGGCGCCTGACGGGGTCACGATCCACTTCACGGTCAAGGACGAGACTCCGCACACCATTCCGGTCCGCTTCACCGGCATCGTGCCGGACCTGTTCAAGGAGAATAGCGGAGTCGTCGCCGAGGGCCGCTTTCAGGCGGGCGGGCTCTTCGTCGCCGACAACATCCTCGCCAAGCATGACGAGAATTACATGCCGCCGCAGCTCGATCCGAAAAAGGGCGAGCACAAGAGCGAGAGCCTGAAATGATAGCCGAGGCCGGCCTCGCGGCCCTCTGGCTGGCGGCGGCGCTGTCGCTGCTCCAGCTCGGCTTCGGAATTGCTTCGCTTTGCCTCCCCGCGAGCGAAGCTCGGGGGGAGGGGGGCCATGCGCAGCATGGTGGAGGGGTAGCTGACGAGGCCTCGCCACTTACCCCACCACCCCGCTTCGCGGGGTCCCCCTCCCCATCTTCGATGGGGAGGCAAGATATCTACGCCCGCGCGATCCGCCCGATCGCCGTCGTGCAGGGCCTCCTGGTCGGCTTCGCCTTCCTCGTCCTCATCCAGCTCTTCCTGCGCACCGACCTTTCGGTCAAGCTGGTGGCGGCGAACAGCCATTCCTTGAAGCCGTGGCTCTACAAATTCGCCGGCGCCTGGGGCAATCATGAAGGCTCGATGCTGCTCTGGGTGACGGTGCTCGCCCTCGCCGGCGCCGCCGTCGCCCTGCTGGAGCGGCGGCTGCCGGAGCGGACCTTGATCGCGACGCTGGTCGCCCAGGCGGCGATCGGGCTCGGCTTCTACGCCTTTTTGCTCTTCTCCTCCAACCCGTTCGAGCGGCTCGCCCCGGTCCCGATCGAGGGCAACGGCCTCAACCCCTTGCTTCAGGATCCGGGCCTCGCCTTCCATCCGCCGACCCTCTATTTCGGCTATGTCGGGATCTCGATCGCCTTTTCGTTCGCGGTTGGGGCATTGGTCACCCGCGACGTCGGCCCGGCGTTCGCCCGGGCGATGCGGCCCTGGGTGCTCGGCGC
>DASWLY010000031.1:0-19604 GCA_036400035.1 Allosphingosinicella sp. | reverse complement strand
TTTAAGTACGATGCGATAGTTCGCAGGATCGAAGAGCGCATCGACGCGAAGTTTGACTGCCAGGAGTGTGATTCGGTTTGGGCAGCAGAACGCCTGATCCTTGGGTTCGGTGCTTTATCTAGCAATGATAGCTACATGCTAAATCACCTTTACCGGCGGGATCAGATTCCCTGTCCGAGGACATTTCTCCTGGAGCCGGCGGATAAGGAGTTCTTAAAGCCGACGAGTTGGGCTAGCATTCTCGGCAGACGTTTCAAGCTGACGCTGGTATCAGAGCTAAGCGGCACGAAAGTCGCCAGTGCGGAGTTCGTATTCACCCGAGAATGGATAAAATGGGTGAAGCCTCTGACAAAGCTGGCATCTATCGCACTCACGGGACTGGCGGTGCCGGTCGATGGCGCCATGGCCACCGAATTTAAGGAGAGCGCCTCTCTCCTCGATAAGATGTCTGCCATGCCCGAGGGCCAACATCGTATTTTGACGGGTCCGGCGGGTCAGCGGCATGATAACAATATACGGGTTCCAAGGGAAAGCTTGACGAATTTCAGTAAGTTTCTCGAGGCCATTGGGCTTAACCCCCGCGATCACGGAATGGATCTGGCTCCTGCGCCGGACGATCGGTGGCTTTGGATGAGTCCCGACGAGGTGCCTGTATACTCACCTCAGGAAGCAGCCACATTGTAGCCGCTAGCCAGTAGCGTCGATTTATCAGACTGGCCTGCAGGAACTCTAAGCGCGTCTCTCAGAACCCTCCTAATCGCCTCAGGCTTGGAAGGCTTCGGGTCCGGCTGCTGCGCGATCCACGCGTCCAGGGCCTCCTTCAGCTCGGGTATAGGTGGAGGCTGATGCTGGGGCCTATGCCGGTCTTCGGGCGTCCGCGGCCTCTTTTTCGGTTCCGGCTATTGCGTCGCCCCTTTTTTGCATGCTGCCATTACGAACCGGAGAGGGCTGGACCCCTTGCTCCGGCTCTGACCACCACACGCCTTTCCCGCAAGGAGGCGAAGAATGGCTGCTGGGCGGCTCAATCGACGCTGGGCGAAAGGGCAAAGCGCGTGCTTCGAGACGCCGGTTCGACAGGCTCACCCGATCCTCAGGATGAGCGCAATAAGAGGCAACGTGCGGTGAGCGGGAGCGAGATATCGCGGCGGTGCTTGCTGGGCGGGGCGGCCGGGTTGCCCCTTCTGAGCGCGGCGGATGCACAAGGAGCCCCTCCACCGGGTTTCACCCGGTCCCCCTCCCCTGCAAAAGCAGGGGTGGATTGGGAGCGGGCGATCGCCGCCTTTCGGGCCGCCGAGGCGGAGGTGCGGGCGGTGGAGCGGGCGACGGCGGGTTCGTCGGCCGAGGCGGAGGAGGTTTGGCTGCCCGTCTATCGGGCTCGGCTCGATGCGTTTGGTGGGGCGGTCAGGGGGGTGATCCTGGCGGCGGCTCCGGACTTCGGGGCGTCCGCCTCCAAATTGGAGCTGTTCTTCGAGCATGAGGTCGAGCCGCATTCGGTGGATGAGGAGGTGCTGGCGGCGATCCGGGGGGATGCGCGGCGGCTGGCGGGGGCCTGAGTCGACCAGGGCCGCCGGCTGGCGCTTGCAACCGGTGACGGCGGGGGCGGGGACGGACGCGCTGGGATTTCGGTCCCGTACAGGAGGTTTGATGGGCCCCGTGGTGAAATGACGCGGTTCGTGGCGATTCCAGGCGATTCGTGGCGAAACGGGTCGATCTTACCCGATTCTGGCGCCCTTTATCTTCCTTTGTGAATCAAAGACTTGGCATCGAAGGGCAGGGCAAGGGCAAGTCGCTTTAGGAAAGTTGGACAGACGGATTGCGCGCCTTATGTGGAAAAAACAGGTGTTCGCTTAATGTTCCACGTGGAACGAACTCCGCTTCGCCGGCGAGGCTTTTGACTAGTCGCCGTCGCCCGCGAACGGACGGCGAACCATGCCCCGATTTCTACTTCAGTCCCGGGGATCGCCTCCGCGAATAAGGTTGCCAGTGTCCGCTTAAGGGCGCACGCTCGCGGCAAGCGCCCGGCAGCGGCTGGGCTCCCCTTCCCGAAGGAAATTTTCCGATGAGCACGGCCGAGGAATATCAGACGAAAGCCGAGGAGGCGCTGAGCCAGCTCGGCGAGGCGACGAGCGAGGCGGAGCGGCAGCGGCTGCGCCGGGCGCACGGCGCCTATCTCAAGCTCGCCACCCACGGCGCCGAGGCCGCCGCCCGCGCCTCGATGCGCCCGCCGCCCAAGCCGAAGCCCGAGAAGCAGGCGCCGCCGGCGCGGCCGGGGCAGAGCTACTTCAAGTAAATGCCGTCATCCGGACTTGATCCGGGATCCATGAACACCGATCGGGGGCATTCGGCACCGCCAGTATGCATGGATTTCCGGGTTCCGCCGGAATGACGCTTGTCCTGACTGTCCAGCTCAGATCGCCGACTGCGCTTCGGGCGCGGAGTCCCCGGTGGCCGTTTCGGGCGCCGGGCCGGCCTCGTTCCAGCGGTCGGCTAGGCATTTGGCGAGGCTGGCCATGGCGACACGGCTGCCGGCGAGCGGCACCGTCTCCACGCCGGCGCCTTCGCGGCGGATGCTCATGCCCTCGGCGCTGGTGAAGGCGGCGAGGAAATTGCCGCGTCCGCCCGGCTCCACGGTAAAGAAGAGGCCGGGACCGTCGGAGTCGATCTCGGCCCGAGCGGTGGCTTCGACCGGCCAGGCGCGGGCGCCCTTGAACTCGACCTGGAGCGGCGTCTTCTTGCCGTCCTCGACTTCCCAGCCGCGATTCTGGAGGAGGAAGCCCAGCTCCTTCTCGCCGGCGAAGGCCCAGATGGAGAGCATCGTGCCCCTGGGCGACACCGCCTGGAGCATGCAGCCGTTGGGCATTGCGGCCAGCGCCCAGCCTTCCGTCTTCGCCGGTTGGGCGGAAGCTGCGCCGAGCGGCGCGGCGGCGAGAAGTGCAGCCATCACATAACGCAACATTTCAGGGTTCCTTTTCGGCACCCGCCCGCCACTGCCTGTCAGGAACGAGAACCGACCGCGCCGCCCTTTGTTGCACTCCGCTCAGCGCGCTCCGGCCCCGGCCCACAGCGCCGGCGCCGCGGAGCGCCCGCTCGCGGGGAAGGGAATATGGCGGCGCAAGTCGTCGCTGAAGCGGCCGTCGACCCGGATGCTGAACGAGAGGCCGCCGGTCGAGTCGGCGCCGTGGAACTGGTTGACCGTGTCGAACCAGGCGGAGTGGGAGGAGACGTGGAGCTTCTCGCCCGTGCCCGGATCCAGCATGTAGAAGGGCTTGTCGAAATTGGTCCGCATCCAGATGAACTCGTGGCACAGATCCGGGCTGTCATGGTCGCGATGGGCGGGCACCTCGCGGCCTGAATCGTCGTAGATGATCAGCATCCGGCCCGTCGCCGCGAAAGGCAGGGTGGCGAGGAAATCCATCAGCTCGGAAAACTCCTCCGCCTCCTCGCTCGGCTGCCACACGTCGGTGTCGTCGAGGTCGTAATAGGCTTCCAGGCCGTGGCCGCGCGACGAATGCGCGAGGTAGACCATGCGCGGTCCCGGCCGGTCGGGCGCTCGCCCGTCCAGAAGGAACGGCCCGGTATAGAATTGGAGGTCGCGGGCCCGGTCCATGCGCCGCTGAAGGCGGTCGCGGATGTAGCCGTCGAGCGATTTCAGGCGCTCCACATCGAGATACGGATCGAAGTCGACATAGCTGGGGTAGAGGGCCGTTCGTGACGGCGACGGAACCGCATGGCCGTTGCTTTGTTGTTTTATAAAATAATCGCCCATCTTAACCCTGGTTAATGTCTTGGTTCCGTTAAATAATCACTGCGGCTTCCCGAGCTGAACAACCATAAAATAGCACAAGTTCCCACGTCATGTCGCCGGCGCGCGACGATCATTGCTGCCTGGAAAAATTAATGAAAATATATATCAGCGGCCTCTATTCAGGAGGCAATCCGCAGCCCGGCGTCGGTATCGTCAGGTCGCTGCGCCAAGGCTATCCGAACGCCACTCTGGTCGGCGTGGAATACACCAACCGGGTCTCCGGCATCCACTGGCGGGACCTGGACGATCTGTGGATTCAGCGCCCCTGGGACGAGCTCGACCTCGATCTGTATGCGGAACGTGTGCGCGAGGTGCTCGACGGCGGCGCGCTTTGGATCTCCGGAAGCGATCTCGAGGCGATGTGGCTGGCTTCGGTCTTCCCCGACGGCCACCCCAATTTGCTCGCCCCGCCCGCGGCCGCCCTGAAGCGGATCGCCAAGCCGGCGGTGGAGGCCCATCAGGGGCTTCCCGTCAAGATCCCGCCCTTCGTGTCGAGCGATCTCTCCGACTGGGAGCTGCACGCTTTCTGCCGCGAGCATAATTGGCGGGTCTGGCTGAAGGGCCCTTATTACGACGCGGCGCGGGTCCCCGGCTGGGACAGCTTCGTCGCCGCCCGGGCCGCGCTCACCAAGGTCTGGTCGACGGAGAAGCTGTTCCTCCAGGCCCATGTCAGCGGTTACGAGGAATCGGTCATGCTCGCCGCCTATCGGGGCGAGCTGCTGGGCTGCGTCGCCATGCGCAAGCGCGACGTCACCGCCGAGGGCAAGACCTGGGCCGGCGACGTCGGCCCCGTCGACTCGGCGTTCGAGAAAGTTCTTCGGCGGATCGTGAAAGACCTGAACTGGACCGGCGGCGGCGAGCTGGAGATGGTCCGGGACGCGGCCGATCAATGCTGGCTGCTCGAGATGAACCCGCGCTTCCCCGCCTGGGTTCACGGCGCCACCATCGGCGGCCACAACCTTCCCGCCCTGCTGGTGCAGGGCGCCACCGGAGTCAGGGCGCGGCCGGCGGAAGCGGAGGCGGCCGAGTTCACCCGGGTCGTCCTCGAAGTCCCGGTGCGCCCGGACTATCCGCTCCCGGCTTTGCCCGAACCCTTCGCCGGGGCGGTCGGCCATTCGATGAAGCATCCTTCCGGCCTCACCTCCCTCGCGGAGCGGCTTCACAAGGCGGACGCGGAGTTGATCGGCCTGGTGAGCGGCGAGGCCGAGCGGGAGGCGGACGGCAAGCCGGACGTTCCGGAAGTCTATCTCAGCGACATCGGCGCCATGGAGCTCGACGCGCTGCAGACTCCCCAATTCCTCTACCTCGGCAAGACCGCCGAGGGTCTTTTCAAAAAGGCGTCCGAGCGCTCCCACCGGCTGAGCACCAACGAGGTTCAGGTGGTGAGCGGCTATTCGATCAAGACCAACCCGGACGAGCGCCTGATCCGCCTCGCGCTGGAGAACGGCTTCTATGCCGAATGCATCAGCCTGGCCGAGGCCCAAAAGGCGATCGAGGTCGGCTTCCGCACCGACCAGGTGATCCTCAACGGGCCCGGCAAGTGGTGGCCGCAGGGGATGATGCCGAAGGAGCGGATGCACGCCGTCTTCTGCGACAGCGTCGCCGATCTCGACCGTTGCGTCGCCGCGATCGAGGCGGGCGAGATGTCGTCGAGGCATGTCGGAATCCGCCTTCGCACCCCCAACGTCGTCTCGCGCTTCGGAATACCGCTCGACAGCCCGGAGACCTTCGCCAAGCTCGTCGAATCCGTCGGCCGGCTGCCGACCGACAGCGCGTTCGGGATCCACTATCATATGGCCAGCTCGAACATCGGGGTCGCGCAGTGGTGGCACCTGTTCGAATCGATGCTGAAATGGTGCCGCTCGATCGAGGCGCTGACGGGGCGCCGGATCGAATTGCTGGACATGGGCGGCGGCTGGTTCCCCGACGACTGGCACGCCGACGACGACAGCAAGTTCGCGCGCGCGGTCGAGACGGTCCGGGCGATGCTGCCCGGGGTGCGCCAGATCGTATCCGAGCCGGGCAAGGCCATGGCCCAGCCCTCGATGGCGCTCGCCATGCGGATCCTCGAGATCCAGGAGCATGAGGACGACATGGTCGAAGCCGTGGTGGACGCCTCGATCGCCGAGCTGCCGATGTACGCTTTCCAGCCCCACCGGATCCTTCGCCAGTGCGGAGAGACCGGCGCCCTCCAGCCGCTCGGGCGCGGCAAGACCCATTTGATGGGCCGGCTCTGCATGGAGCATGACATCGTCGCCTCGAACGTCTCGCTGCCGGAAGGCACGCGGGCCGGCGACATGCTCATCTTCTGCGACGCCGGCGGTTATGACAGGAGCATGTCTTATGTATTTGGCAGAGGCTGAGGCCCGGATCGACGCTCGGCCGGAATCGCGTGGGCCCGAGGCGCTCGCGAGCGACCGTTGGCAGGACTTCCCGTACAGCGCCCTTTCCCATCACGGCGGGGCCTGCTGCGAGATAGCCCGCCAATGGGTGATCGCGATGGACTTCGCCCAGTTGAACGGGGCGGAGCTGACCAGCGGCCCGCGCTGGCTTCGGCAGAAATATAAATGGGGCCCCTCGCCCTGGCCGATGCATTGGTGCGAAGCGGTCAAGCGCAAGTCGATCGACTGCGGCACCCACGCGGCCCTGGCGCTCGAAGCCTTCACCGCGCGCGGCCTGACCGCCTTTCCGGCCCAGCTCGTGCAGCGCTACAGCGAAGAGGCGACCGAGCAGTGGCGCGGCAAGTGGACCGAGGAGGACGTCTCCTGCCACTGGCTCGATGGCGAGCACATCTATCACGAGGCGACCGCGCTCCTCGTCGGCGAGGACGAGGTGAAGATCTGGGACTCCAGCGCCGGAAGCTGGGTCTGCCCGCGCCAGGACGGCGGCTACGGCAGCCTGACGGCGGTTCGCATCTTCGCCGACGGCCAATATGGCGGCGGCGACGGCCTGCGCTGGGGCGAGCGCCGGATCAAGCCGGGCGTGTGGGTGCAGATCTAGCGACTCACGCGACGATCGCGGGGCGGAGCGGCGTCAACTCCCTGTCACCCTGGATTCGGGGTCCGGCGCTCGGCCGCCCGCGGTCTCCCGGACTGGATCCTGAAACAAGTTCAGGATGACCGGGGGCTATGCCATAGGCCGGCCCATGGCGATCTACCCCCTGGTCCGGCCGCTCTTCTTCGCGCTCGACGCTGAGCGGGCGCATCGGCTGACGATCCGAGCGCTCAAGGCGATCCCGGCGGGGGAGCCGGCAAAGGAGGACAGGCAGCTCGCCATCCGGGTCGCCGGGCTCGACTTCCCCAACCCGATCGGGCTCGCCGCCGGCTTCGACAAGGATGCCGAGGTGCACGGGCAGATGCTGGGCCTCGGCTTCGGATTCGTGGAGGTGGGGACCGTGACTCCGAAGCCCCAGGCCGGCAATCCGCGGCCGCGGCTGTTCCGGCTGGCGCGGGACCGGGCGGTGATCAACCGGATGGGTTTCAACAATGGTGGCTTCGAGGCGGCCAGGGCGAGGCTCGAGGGGCGGCGGCGCGGGCTTGTCGGAGTCAATATCGGGGCCAACAAGGACAGCGCCGACAGGATCGGCGATTATTCGGCCGGGGTTCGGGAGTTGGCGCCGCTCGCCGACTATCTCACCGTCAACATCTCGTCCCCCAACACGCCGGGCCTGCGGGCGCTCCAGGACAAGGGGGCGCTTGCGGAGCTGCTCGCCGCGGTCGGCGAGGCGCGAAGCGACGGATTGCCGGTCTTCCTCAAGGTGGCGCCGGACCTGGAGGCGCAGGAGGTGGACGACGTCGCCCGAGCGGCGGCCGAGGCGAGGATCGACGCCCTGATCGTCGCCAACACGACGGTGTCGCGGCCGCCGCTGAGATCGAAGCATGGCGGCGAGGCGGGGGGGCTTTCGGGCGCCCCGCTCAAGGACCTCGCTTTGCAGCGGCTGAAGGATTTCCGGGCGGCCACCGGCGGCGCGATGCCGCTGATCGCCGCCGGCGGGATCGAGACCGGAGCGGACGCCTATGCGCGGATCCGCGCCGGCGCCAGCCTGGTCCAGCTCTACACGGCGCTCGTCTACCAGGGCCCCGGAGTCGCCCGCGCGATCGCCGGGGAGCTCAGGTCGCTGCTCGAGCGCGACGGCTTCGTGAGGCTCGCCGACGCGGTCGGGGCGGCCTAATCCCCCCTTGCGTTTGCAGGGGCGGTCATCCCGGACTTGATCCGGAATCCATGAACACCGCCGCGCGGCGCCTCGAAGCTGCCGTGTTCATGGATGCCGGCTTTCGCCGGAATGACGGCTCGGCAAATGCCGCGTAGGAACCCAAGCTCTTTAGCGCTTGCGGAGCGGGCGAAGGGGACTAGTGTCGCGGCCGATGCTCCGCCGGCTATTCCTTCCGCTCCTCCTCGTCCTCGCGTCCTGCGCCACCGCTCCCGAACCGGCCCCGGCCGGCGCACAGGCGGCAGGCGGGATGGTTTCGGCCGCCGATCCGCGCGCGGCGGAAGCGGGGCGCTGGATCCTGAACCAGGGCGGCAATGCCGCCGACGCGGCCATCGCCATCCAGATCGCCCTGACCGTGGTCGAGCCGCAATCCTCGGGAATCGGCGGCGGCGGCTTCTTCGTCTATCACGATTCGAAGCGCGGCCGGGTCTTCACCTATGACGGCCGCGAAAAGGCGCCGGACGCCGCCTCGCCCACCTGGTTCTTCGGCCCGGACGGGAAACCGCTGCCTTATCGCCAGGCGATTCCGGGCGGCAAGAGCGTCGGAGTGCCCGGCAACATCCGGCTGATGGCGCTGGCCCACGGCCGCCACGGCAAGCTGCCCTGGGCGAAATTGTTCGAGCCGGCCATCCGCCTCGCGCGCGAGGGCTTCGCCTTGACCCCGCGGATGCGCAACGCGATCGCCAACAGCCGCGACCTGGCCGGGATGAGCGAGTGGGGACGCGGCCATCTGTTCGGTCCCGACGGTGAGCCCAAGGCGGTCGGAACGGTGCTTCGCAACCCCGAGCTGGCGCGGTTGCTCGAACAGGTGGCGTCGCGGGGGCCGGACTATTTCTACGTCGGCCCGGCGGCGGAGGCGCTCGTCCGAACCGTCCGCGGCGCGGCGCGCAACCCTTCCGAGATGGTGGTCGGCGACCTCGCCGCCTACGAGGCGAAGGAGCGGCCGCCGGTCTGCGCGATGTACCGCCGCTACCGTATCTGCGGGATGGGGCCGCCTTCGTCCGGAGCGACCACGGTCTACGCGACCTTGAAGCAGATCGAGCGCTTCGACCTGCGCGGGCTCGGCAAGGACAGCCCTGTCGCCTGGCACCTGATCGGCAACTCGATGCGGCTCGCCTTCGCCGATCGCGACGCCTATCTCGCCGATCCCGACTTCATCCGAGTCCCGGTGGCCGGCCTCACGGATCCCGCCTATCTCGCCTCCCGCTCGAGGCTCATCTCGGCCGACCGGGCGATCGAAAAGGCGCTCGCCGGCACTCCGCCGGGAGCGCCGCGAGTGACGGCGGCGACGGCGATGGAAGTTCCGTCCACCTCGCACATGGCCGCCGCCGACGGCTCCGGCAACGTCGCTTCGGTGACCTCGACCATCGAAGGCGGGTGGGGCTCGGGCCTGACCGTGAACGGCATGTTCCTCAACAACGAGCTGACCGATTTCAGCATCGCCCCGCAGGTCGACGGAGCGCCGGTCGCCAACCGGGTCGAGGGCGGCAAGAGGCCGCGAAGCTCGATGGCTCCAACCATCGTCTACGGGCCCGACGGCAAGGTCCGGCTCGCGGTCGGGGCGGCGGGCGGGCCGACGATCATCGCCCAGGTCGCCAAGGCGATCATCGCGGTGATCGACTGGGATCTGAGCGCGCAGGAGGCGATCGCCCTCCCCACGATCTTCGCCCCGGGCGACACCTTGATGGTCGAGCGCGGAACCCGCCTGGAGGCGATGATCCCGGCGCTTCAGGCGCTCGGCAACAAGGCGGCGCCGATGAACCCGGGCTTCAAGGCCAATGCGATCGAATGGGTGGACGGCGCCTGGCGGGGGGCCGCGGACCCGCGCAGCGAGGGCGTGGCGCTGGCCCAGTGACGTCGGGAGAAGCAATGCGGCTGCTCGAACATTTCCCAAACCTCGTCGCCATGTTCTTCGCGCGCGCCAGGGAAAAAGGGGACTCCCCCTTCCTGTGGGCCAAGCGTGAGGGGGCGTGGCGCCCGATCAGCTGGCGGGAGGCGGCCGACCAGGTCTGCTCGCTCGCCGCCGGCCTGAAGGCGATCGGGCTCAGGCCCGGCGAGATGGTGATGCTGGTTTCGGAGAACCGGCCGGAATGGTGCATCGCCGATCTCGCCATCATGACGGCCGGCTGCGTCACCGTCCCCGCCTACACGACCAACACCGAGCGCGACCACCAGCACATCCTCGACGACAGCGGCGCCCGGGCCGTCATCGTCTCCACCCAGAAGCTCGCCCGGCCGCTGCTTCCGGCGGCGATCCGCTCGAACGTCTGCGAGCATGTCATCGGCATCGAGGCGCTGCCGGGCGGCCAGTCCGGCAACGTCTGCTTCCACGACTGGAAGACCCTGATCGCCGCCCATGCGCCCGACGTCGCCGCCTGCACCGCGGCCGCGGATAAGGTGACCCGCGACGATCTCGCCTGCCTGATCTATACGTCGGGCACCGGCGGCGCCCCGCGCGGGGTGATGCAGCATCACGGCGGCATCCTCCACAATGTCGAGGGCTGCATCGAGGTGATCTCCGAGGATTTCGGCGTAAGCGAGGAGGTGTTCCTCTCCTTCCTCCCCCCAAGCCACGCTTATGAGCATAGCGGCGGGCAGTTCTTCCCGATCGGGATCGCCGCCCAGATCTATTATTCGGAGGGGCTGGAGAAGCTCGCCTCGAACATCGAGGAGGTCCGGCCGACGATGATGATCGTGGTGCCCCGGCTCCTGGAGGTGCTGAGGCAGCGAATCCTCAAGAATGTCGAGAAGCAGGGCAGGCTCGCCAACTACCTGATGAAAAGGGCGCTCGAGATCGGCGCCAGGGATTATTCCGGCACCAAGAGCCTGTGGGACCGGCCGATGGACCTCGTTCTCGACCGGCTGCTGCGGCCCAAGATCAGCGCCCGCTTCGGCGGCCGGGTGAAGGCGATGGTCTGCGGCGGAGCGCCGCTCAATCCGGAGGTCGGGATATTCTTCCACGCGATCGGCCTCACCGTCCTCCAGGGCTACGGCCAGACCGAGGCGGCGCCGGTGATCAGCTGCAACCGCCCGAAGGCGGGCGTGAAGATGGACACGGTCGGGCCGCCGCTCAGGAACACCGAGGTCCGGATCGCCGAGGACGGCGAGATACTGGTTCGCGGCGAGCTGGTCATGAAGGGCTATTGGCGCAATCCGGGTCAGACCGAGAAGGCGATCCAGGACGGCTGGCTTCACACCGGCGACGTCGGCCATGTCGACGAGGCCGGCCGGATCGTCATCACCGACCGCAAGAAGGACCTGATCGTCAACGATAAGGGCGACAACGTCTCGCCGCAGAAGGTCGAGGGCATGCTGACCCTGCAGCCCGAGATATTGCAGGCGATGGTGGTCGGCGACCGGCGGCCCTATCTGGTCGGGGTGCTGGTCCCCGATCCGGAATGGACGGCGGAATGGGCGGCGGCGAACGGCAAGCCTAAGGACGATGAGTCGCTTCGCGGCGACCCGCTCTACATGCGGGCGCTGTCGGCGGCGGTCGACCGCGTCAATGCCGACCTGTCGGTGATCGAGAAGGTCCGCCGTTTCATCCTCGCGGACTCGCCCTTCTCGACCGAGAACGAGCAGCTGACCCCGTCGATCAAGATCCGCCGCCACGTCATCCGCGCCGCTTATGGCGAGCGGCTGGATGCCTTGTACAAGAAGTGAGGCAGCGGAGTAGAGGTCGCCCCGTCATCCCGGCTAAAGCCGGCACCTCAGGTCGAGAAGGCTCGGCGGGTCTCCACGAGGTCCCGGCTTTCGCCGGGATGACGGGTGCGGGTCTCGACGAGATCCCGGCTTTCGCCGGGATGACGTCAGCCGCGAACCCGCCGATACGGCTCGAAGTCGCCGAGGGCACAGCCGCCAAAGTCGAAGCGTGAGACCGGATCGAAGACCGTGGCGATGTCGCCGCGGCACAGCCGGGTGCTGGGGGTACGGGTCCTCAGCGCGCGGCTGGAGCGCAGATCCGGGCAGCCCGCGGCCGGGCGATTGACCCAAAGGCGGCCGCCGGTGCCGGTGAAGACGATCGCGGTCTCGCCGGCGGAGCGGTTGCCCTTGAGGTCGCGCGAGTTGACGCATTGGACAGGCGCGCCGTCCGGCTCGAAGCCGCGCAGCTGGGCCGCGAGCGTGGCCTCGTCATTGGCCGCCATGTCGACCCGTTCGTCGGTTTCGGTGGTGCAGCCCGCGGCGAGGCAGGCTGAAGCGAGCAAGATCAGATATTTCATCCCAAGGCCTCCTGCGGGCTCAACGCCCGACGCGCCGGGCGGTCCCTCAAGCGCGGAAATTATCCTTGGCCCGGCGCCGCTCAGCAAGCTCCGCCGCCGATGAAGCGCGCATGAACGGATTGGTGGCAAGCTCCAGGGCGATCGTCGTCGGCACCGTCGCCTCGCCCGCCGCCCGGGCCGCCTCCACCTCCATCATCCGCCGCGCGAGCACATCGTTGTCCGGCTCGACGGTCACCGCGAAGCGGCCGTTGGAGAGCGTATATTCGTGCGCGCAATAAGCGAGCGTCTGCGGCGGAAGCATCGCCAGGCGCTGGAGATTGGAGTGCATCTGCTCGGCCGTGCCCTCGAACAGCCGGCCGCAGCCCATGGCGAACAGGGTGTCGCCGACGAAGATCGCCTCTTGCGACGGCAGGTGATAGGCGATGTGGCCGGCGGTGTGGGCCGGGACTTCAAGCACCTGAGCCTCGATCAGGCCGAGCGCCACCCTGTCGCCCTCGCGCACCTGCCGGTCGAGCGTCGGGATCCGCTCAGCCTCCGCCGCGGGCCCGGTGACGGAGGCGCCCGTGGCGGCCTTGATCCCCAAATTGCCGCCGGTGTGGTCGGGATGCCAATGGGTGTTCCAGATCTGCGTGATCCGCCAGCCCCGCGCCTCGGCCTCGGCGAGCACCGGCTCGGCCACGGCCGGGTCGACGACCACCGTCTCGCCGGAGCCGGGCTCGTGGACGAGCCAGACGTAATTGTCGGAAAGGACGGGGATCCGGACGATCTCTACCATGTGCCGGTATTCGCCATGGATGCCCAGGGCTCGGCGGGCGGCAGCGCCTCGCCGGCCTGGAGCAGCTCGACCGAGATGTTGTCGGGGCTACGGACGAAAGCCATCCGGCCGTCGCGAGGCGGGCGGTTGATGGTGACTCCGCCTTCCATCAGCTTTCGGCAGCTCTCGTAGATATTGTCGACCCGGTAGGCGAGGTGTCCGAAATTGCGGCCTTCCGAATAGCCTTTCTCGTCCCAATTGTGGGTGAGCTCGACCTGCGCCTCCTCGTCGCCCGGGGCGGCGAGGAAGATGAGGGTGAAGCGGGCGGCCTGGTTGTCGTAGCGGCGGATCTCCTTCAGTCCGAGCAGCTCGAAGAAGCGGACCGTCTCCTCGGGATCGGAGACTCGGATCATGGTGTGGAGGTATTTCATGCCGCCGCCCTACAGCCCGCCGCGAGGCCCGTGAAGCGGCTTGGCGGCGCGCCGCCGCTGTCATAGGCTGGGCCAATGAAGCGCTTCCCACTCCTCGCCGTCGTCCTGACGGTCGCCGCCGTCGCCGCCGAGCCGACCTGGGATTGGGGGGAGGCCAGGGACGAATGGGCGAGCTCGCCCGAATATGAATCTTCCAAGGCGCTGTGCCGGCGGGTCCGGGATCGAGAGCCGCCGGCTTCGGACCGACCCGATTCCGCCACGGCCGAATCGCTCAAGGGCTGCAGCTCCGAGGCGCTCTATTTCGGCATCGGCAGGCCCGCCGATCCGGTGCGGGCGCGGCAATGCGCCTTCCTGGAGGCGGAGACGGAAGAGGGCTCGCCGTTCGCCGGACGGTCGATGCTGATGACCATCTACGCCAACGGCCGCGGCGCCCGGCGCGACCTCGACGTCGCCATTCACCTTGCCTGCGGATTGGAAGGCGCGCCGATGGAATCGCACGGACGGGTGACCCGCCTGGCGGAGCTCAAGGCCAAGGGCTGGAAGGGCGACGACTTCCACTATTGCGACGACATCACCAGCGGCCTTGCCATGGGCCATTGCGCCGATCACGGAGCGACCATCGAGGGCGCGAAGCGCGAGGCGGAGCTGGCTCGGCTGAGCGCAAGCTGGACGGCCGCCGAGAAGCAGGCGCTGGCCCGGCTGCGTCAGGCCCACGAGGCCTTCGCCGACGCGCACAGCTCGGGCGAGATCGACCTGTCCGGAACGGCGCGCGGGGCGCTGGCGATCGCCGCGGAAGAGGCGCTGCGCGACGAATTGCTGGGCCTGGTGAGGGAGCTCTCCGCCGGTCGGGCGCCGCGCTACGACGCGGGCGCCCATCGCCTCGCCGATTCGAGGCTCAACGCCGCCTATCGCGGCCTGATGCGCGCCACGGCACCGGCGGAATGGCCGGGCGCCGTCACCCGCGAGGGCATTCGCGACGCGCAGCGCGCCTGGCTGCGCTACCGCGACGCCGCGCTCGCCTTCGCGGCGGTCAAGTTCCCGAAGGCGTCCCGGGACAGCCTCGCCGCCTGGCTGACCGAGAAACGGACCCGGATGCTCTCTGCCGAGGAGTGAGGTTCGTTCGCTCCATTCGACGAGTCGGTGCGAGCTCCGTTTTCAAGAGAAGGCGCAAAGGCGCGACGTAGAGCGCCCTTGGCCGAAGGCCATGTAACCCTTCGCACGAGATGCCCGCCACCCGCGCTGGATTGCTCTTCTACGTCGCGCCTTCGCGCCTTTGCGCCTTCTCTCAAAAAGAAAATTGACCTGCGGTCGGCGGAGGCGCGCCGGAAGCGCGGGATCTCGATTCCGTTGCCAACGCTCAGCTCATCTCTATAAACGCACAGTTCATCGCCGAAGTGACAAATTGCGGCGGTCGACCGCAGGAGGGTGAGATGGTTGAGCGCTGGACCGATAACCGCAACAATGTGCTGCTCATCGGCGCCCTCATCCTGGCCCTCGCGATCATCGTCGGCGGCTATCTGCTCGGCGACGGGCTGAGGCGGGCGCGGATGGCGGACCGGGCGGTTACCGTGCGCGGGCTGGCCGAGCGTAACGTCACCGCCGATCTCTCCACCTGGACGATCGCTTATTCGGAGCAGGGCACCGAGCTCGGGCCGGTGCAGGCGGCGGTGGACGAGAAGAGCCGGGCGGTGCGCGCCTTCTTCAGGCGCCAGGGCTTCGCCGACAAGGACCTGAGCGACACCGGCGCCTCGGTGAACCAGTTCTACGACGCTAATCGGGGCCAGAACAGCGTCACCGTCCGCCAGCGCATCCAGCTTCGCACCGGCGAGGTGATGAAGGCGCGCTCCGCCTTCGCCCGCCAGGCCGACCTGATCCGGAGCGGGGTCGCGCTCGAGGAGGGCAGCGGCATGGTCTACAGCTTCACCAAGCTCAACGCCGTCAAGCCGGAGATGATCGCCGAGGCGACCCGCAACGCCCGCGACAGCGCGCTCCAGTTCGCCCGCGACAGCGGCACCGGGGTCGGCGGAATCCGCTCGGCGACCCAGGGCTATTTCTCGATCGGTGCGCGCGACGGCGACGTCGACGGCGAAGGCGGCTCGTCGGCGGGGGACTCGCCCTTCCAGAAGGTGCGGGTGGTGACGACGGTGGATTTCTACCTAAATTGAGGGAGGCGGGAATGAAGGCGCCGGTTAGGCTTGCCTCCCCATCGCGAGCGGTGGGGACGGGGACCATGCGTAGCATGGTGGAGGGGTAATTGGCTCCGCATCGGAGGTTCTGACGCGAACCGCAGCGTCCGCGCCTTCTACCCCTCCACCACCCTTCGGGTGGTCCCCCTCCCCATCTGGCGGTGGGGAGGCAAGTTCAGCGCGGCTTCGCCTGCGCCTCGTTGGCGGCGATCGCGGCGCGCGCCGCCTTGCCCACGTCCGAGTTGGGCGCGACCCGCTCCGCCCGGGCGTAGAGGCCCAGCGCCGCCTCCTTCTCCCCGGAGACTCCGGCGATGTTCCCTGCCTCGAGCAGGATCGGGGCGTCGTCGGGCGCGAGCGAGACCGCCTTGGCGATATGCTCCCGGGCTCGGGCGATGTCGTTCTGCTTGCGGGCCAGCGCGGCGGACAGGTACCAGCCGAACGGGTCCCCGGGGACCAGGGCGAGGCCCTTGTCGATATGGGTGCGAGCGGCGCCGAGATCATTCAGCGACACCGCCGCCCGCCCGAGATCGAGATGGACCTCGCCTTCGAGCTGCGGGATCAGCATCCGGGTCGCCAGCGCCGAGTCGAACGCCTTGCGCGCCGCGGCCGCGTCTCCGGCGGCGAGCCGGGCGTTGCCGGCCTCGACCCACAGGTCGCCTCGGCGGCGGTCCTGGCGCGCCTCGGCATCCCTGGCCGCGGCTTCGAAGGCGGCGGCGGCCTCGGGCCATTTTTCCTGCGCCGACAGAGCGAGGCCCAGGCATTGCGCCGCCATGATTCCGCCGCCCGAGCCGAGCCAGGCCTGCGCCTGTCCGGCGGCCCTGGCGGGCTCGGAGCGGGCGAGGGCCAGGCAGGAACGATAACGGTTGGCGGGGGTGTCGACGGGACCGGCAACCTGGGCGGCCGCGGCGAGCGCCAGCAGGATGAAGCTCACAATTCCTCCAACAAAGCGGCGAGCGTCCGAAGCAGGAGGGCGATGTCCGCCTCGCGCGACAAACGATGGTCGCCTCCCTTGACCAGAAGCGTCTGCACGTCCGCTGAACGAAGCCTCTGCGTCAGCCTGACCGAGATTTGCCAGGGCACGTCCGGATCGTCGAGGCCGTGGAGGAGACGGACCGGGCAGCGGATGGCGATGTCGCCGCCGAGCAGCTTCAGCGTCTCCCCGCTCTCCCAGAAGGCGCGGGTGGTGACGTAGGGCGCTTGCCCGTAGGGCGAAGGCTCCTCCAGCCGGCCTTCGTCCCGGATCGTCCTCTTCTGCGCCTCGTCGAAGCCCCAGTCGGTGAAGTCCGGCGCGGCGGCGATCCCGACCAGGCCGGCGATCCGCTCGGGGCGGGCCAGCGCCGCGAGCAGCATCAGCCAGCCGCCCATCGACGAGCCGATGAGGACGAGCGGCCCCTCCACGCCGTCGATCATGGCCAGCGCGTCTTCGCGCCACGCGGCCAGGGTCTGAGCTTCGAACTCGCCGTCGCTGAGGCCGCATCCGCCATAGTCGAAGCGGATCATGGAGCGCCCCTTCGCCTGTGCCCAGGAGTCGAGCGCGGTGGCCTTGCCGCCTTCCATGTCGGACATGTAGCCGGGCAGGAACAGGATCGTCGGGCCTCGTCCCTCGCGGCGGCGAAAGGCCAGCCGGCGATCGCCGCCGGCGTCAAGATAGTCGGGACCGTCCATGGTCCGGCTCTAGCAAAGGCGACGAAGCTGTCACCCTCCCCCTGCCGTCATTCCGGCGAAAGCGGGGATCCATGAACGCGGCCGATCGGAAACGCGCGGTGTTCATGGATCCCGGTCAAGCCCGGGATGACGGTTGAAGGGCCGACAGGCGCACCAGGGGCTGGAGAAGGCGCGAGGGTGCCGCTACATGCGCCCGGTCATGACAGAGCATTTCAAGATCAAGCTTCCCGACGGATCCGTCCGCGAAGTCGCGCCGGGCACGACTCCGGCCGACATCGCGGCGGCGATCGGGCCGGGGCTCGCCAAGGCCGCGCTGGCGGCGCGGATCAACGGCGAGGTGCGCGACATCAACCGGCCGCTCGAGGGCGATTCGGAGCTGGCGCTGATCACGGCCCGCGACGAGGCCGACGCGCTCGAGCTGGTCCGCCACGATTACGCGCACATCCTCGCCGAGGCGGTCCAGAACCTGTTCCCGGGGACCCAGATCACCTTCGGCCCGGCCACGGACGACGGCTTCTATTACGATTTCGCACCGGCGCCGGAGCGCGGCCCGTTCACCGAGGAGGACCTGCCGGCGATCGAGGAGGAGATGCGCCGGATCATCGGGCGCGACGAGCCTCTGATCCGCGAAGTGTGGAGCCGTGAGGACGTGCGCAAGCTGTTCCTCGAGCAGGGCGAGACGTTCAAGGCCGAGTGGGTGATGGAGCTGCCCGAGCACGAGACGATCACCATGTACCGCTCGGGCGGGTGGCTCGACCTGTGCCGCGGGCCGCATCTGGCCTCGACGGGCAAGGTCGATCCGCAGGCCTTCAAGCTTACCCGGGTCTCCGGCGCCTATTGGCGCGGCGACCAGAAGAACGCGATGCTTAGCCGAATCTACGGGACCGGCTGGCTCAACAAGAAGCAGCTCGACGCGCACCTGACCCGGCTCGAGGAGGCGGCGAAGCGCGACCATCGCCGGATCGGCCAGGACATGGACCTGTTCCACCTCCAGGCCGAAGCGCACGGCTCCGTCTTCTGGCACCCCGCCGGCTTCGTCGTCTGGCGCCAGCTCGAAGCCTATATGCGCCGCCGCCTCGACGCCGCCGGCTATGCGGAGGTGAAGACTCCGCAGGTGATGGACGCCCGCCAGTGGGAGCAGTCCGGCCATTGGGGCAAATATCGCGAGAACATGTTCGTCATCCCCGACGAGGTGCCCAACACCGAGGAGGAGGGGCCGGTCATCACCGGCGACGCCGACTGGATGGCGCTCAAGCCGATGAACTGCCCGGCCCACGTCCTCATCTTCCGCCAGGGCATCAAGAGCTATCGCGACCTGCCGATCCGGCTGGCCGAGATGGGCGTGTGCCACAGGAACGAGCCGCACGGCGCGCTCCACGGTATCCTGCGCGTCCGCCAGTTCACCCAGGACGACGCCCACATCTTCTGCCGGGAGGACCAGCTGGTCGAGGAGGTGCGACTGTTCATCGACCTGCTCGACACGGTCTACAAGGATCTCGGCTTTCCGGATTATGCGATCAAGCTCGCGCTGAGACCGGAGAAGAGGTTCGGAAGCGAGGAGATGTGGGACTGGTCCGAGCAGTCGCTTCGCGACGCGGTCAAGGCGGCCGGGCGCGACAATGAGGAATATGGCTGGGAGGAGCTGCCCGGCGAAGGCGCCTTCTACGCCCCCAAGCTCGAATTCCACCTCACCGACGCGATCGGCCGCACCTGGCAGGTCGGCACGATCCAGACCGATACCGTTCTGCCCGAGCGGCTCGACGCGAGCTACGTCGCCGAGGACGGCCAGCGGCACCGGCCGGTCATGCTCCATCGCGCCATCCTGGGCTCGTTCGAGCGCTTCATCGGCATCCTCATCGAGCATCATGCCGGCCGTTTCCCGCTCTGGCTGGCGCCGGTCCAGGCGGTGGTGGCGACGATCGTCTCCGACGCCGACGATTATGCTCGGGAGGTGGCCGCTAAGCTGATGGCGGCGGGGCTTCGCGTCGAGACCGACCTCAGGAACGAGAAGATCAACTACAAGGTTCGCGAGCACAGCCTCGCCAAGGTCCCCAATCTGCTCGTCCTCGGCAAGCGCGAGGCGGAGGAGGGGACGGTGGCCCTTCGGCCGCTCGGGGAGGGCGCCCGGCAGGAGGTGCTCGGGCTGGACGAGGCGGTGGCGCGGCTGGCCAAGGAAGCGCTGCCGCCGGATCTGCGCTAGTCCGTCGCCCCAGCGAAGGCTGGGGCCCCAGGGGGTGAAAGGCGCCGCGTTCTTCACCCGCTGGGGTCCCAGCCTTCGCTGGGACGACGTGCATTTTCCACCCCGAGGTCCCGGCTTTCCCGGGATGACGGGG
>DASWLY010000030.1:0-4249 GCA_036400035.1 Allosphingosinicella sp. | reverse complement strand
CTGGGATCCCGGCTTCCGCCGGGATGACGGGGTTGTTTCCGCCTCAGCGCCGCCCGGAACAACCGTCATCCCGGCGAAAGCCGGGATCTGGTGGGGCGAAGGTTACCCGTCATCCCGGCGAAAGCCGGGATCTGGTGGAGAACCACGGTGACTTCTCGCCCTGAGATCCCGGCTTTCGCCGGGATGACGGAAAGGTTTTCCACAGCTTAGGTCATCCCCCCTCTTTACCATTTCCGGCACCTGGCCTAGGTTCGCCCTTCGTTCCAAGGGCGCGGCATGGACTCCTCACTCCTCCTCTTCATCCTTCTCGCCCTCGTCGCGGGCGCCGGCCTCGGCTGGTTCCTCGGCACCCGCAACGCCGCGCTCTACCGAAAGGAGCGCGACGACCGGACGGAGGATTTCCGAAAGGCGATCACGGATATCGCCGGGCTGCAGGAGAAGCTCGACGAGGCGCGCCAGGCCTGCGCGGACGCCCGCGCCCAATGCGCCGGGCTTTCCGCCGCCCGCGAGGCGCAGGAGCGAAGCTTTCAGGAGCGGCTGGCGGAGATCAGGGACGCGCGCGAAACCTTGTCCGCGCAGTTCAGCGAGATCGGCGGCAAGCTGCTCGGCGAGGCCCAGAAGAACTTTCTCGAGCGCGCGGACGCCCGCTTCAACCAGGCGGGCGAGAAGCACGAGGAGAAACTGAAGGCCTTGCTCCAGCCGGTGGCGACGACGCTCCAGCGGTACGAGGCCGGGCTTGCCCAGGTCGAGAAGGAGCGGGTCGGCACCTACGAGGCGCTGCGCGAGGCGGTGACTCAGCTTGCCGTGGGCAACGAGACCGTCCGGCGCGAGACCCAGCGGCTCGCCAACGTCATGCGCTCCAGCCCGAAGGCGCGGGGGCGCTGGGGCGAGGAGCAGCTGCGCACGATCCTGGAGGCGGCGGGCCTCGCTGAAAATGTCGATTTCGAGCTTCAGGCGTCGGTCAGCGACGGCGAGCGGCAGCTTCGCCCGGATTGCGTCATCAAGCTTCCCGGCGGCCGCTGCATCATCATCGACGTCAAATGCCCCCTGGTCGCGTTCGAGCAGGCCTATGACGAGGAGGACGAGGTCCGCCGCGGCGATTTCCTGCTTCAGCATGCCGCGGCGATGCGCACCTATGCCGGGGACCTCGGTCGCAAGGGCTATTGGCGCCAGTTCGACCTGTCGCCGGACTTCGTCATCATGTTCATCCCCGGCGAGCATTTCCTCTCCGCGGCCGCCGAGCGCGCGCCCGACCTGATCGAGACCGCCTTCCGCAACGGAGTCATCATCGCCTCGACGATCAACATGCTGGCGCTCGCCAAGATCATGGCCGGCATGTGGCGGCAGGAGACGCTGGCGGCCCAGGCCCAGGAAGTCGCCGAGGCCGGCAAGGAGCTCTACAAGCGTCTCACCGTGATGGGCGGCCACGTCGCCAAGCTCGGCCGCAACCTCGGCCAGGCCACCGGCGCCTACAACGATTTCGTCGGAAGCTTGGAGAGCCAAGTCCTGACCCAGGCCAAGCGCTTCGAGACGTTGAAAGTGGAGACGGGGGGCAGGACGATTGAGCCGGTGCCGATGATCGACACCACCCCGAGGCAGCTCACCAAGCTCGACCCGACCGAGCTTCCGGAAGCGGCCGAGTAACGCTCAGGCGTCACCCCGAGCTTGTTTCAGGGTGCAGTTCTCCAGCCGCGAGGCGGTTCCATCCTGGATGCTGAAACAAGTTCAGCATGACGGAGCAAGCATATACCTCGTAATATTCCCGAGTGGATTTAGTCCTGTAGTCCGGTTCTACTGCGACTCGTGTTGCGGCGATGGGAGCCGGGACACGTCACCGTGGAGGAACTCATGAAAAAGCATAGCAGGATACTCAGCTCGATCGCCGTCGCCGCCGTGTTCCTGAGCGCCAGCCCCGCCAGCGCCCAGCAAGGGACGCCAGCGTACAATACAACGACCTACAGCGATGCGACGTACACCACCCAGGTAGGCTATATCTACTGGACCGGCTGCAACCGTTGGGGCCAGCCTACCTATGCACTGAGTGGCACCAATACCGTGTATGCGGTGGATGAACTGGTCGGCTATTGCGGCGAGGGCGGAATGGAACCGGTTTCCTGATTTGCCGCCGGCGGGGCGCGCATCACTGGTCCCATTCGGACTTGCGTGCCCCGCCGCAGCCCTTGAAGCTTTCGCCGTCGGCGGTGACGCTCACCTGGTGCTCGAAGCCGAAGCCGCTCATGGCGTCGTTGCAGCGCGAATAAGTGACGTCGACCGTGAGGCGGGGAGTCTCGTAGCGGCGCCCGTTGAAGCTCGGCCGCGGATCGGGACGGGCGACCGTGATCTTCTTGTCTCCGTAATTGCCGCTATAGTCGATCCGGCCGCCGTGGATGACGAGGTGCCAGCCGGGCTCCTGACCGCGCGCCTCGTAATGCTCCAGCGCCGGGGAGGATGCGGACGCGGGCGGTTCGTCCGTCGAGCAGGCGGCGGCGAGCACAGCGGCTGACGGTAGGAGCAAACGGATCATGACGATCTCCTCCACTGGTTGATCACCTCATAGGCCATCACCGCGGTCGCGACCGCGGCGTTGAGGCTGTCGGCCTTGCCGTGCATCGGCATCTTCACGAGCAGGTCGCATTCCGACTCATAGGCGGGCGGAAGGCCCTGCGCCTCGTTGCCGACGAGGAGGAAAGACGGCTTCGAATAGCTCGGCGCCTGGTAGTCGAGCTCGGCGCGAAGGCTGGTTCCGATCAGCTGGCCTTCGCCGGAGCGAAGCCAGGCGAGGAATTCGGGCCAGGGCGCGGCCGCGATCTTCTGGGTGAACAGGGCGCCCATCGAGGCACGAACCGCTTCGGTCGAGAAGGGGTCGACGCAATCGTCGACGAGGATCAGCCCGCCGGCGCCGACGGCGTCGCCGGTGCGCAGGATGGTTCCGAGATTGCCGGGATCGCGAAGCGCCTGGGCGACGATCCACAAGGGCGCGGCGCTCCGGTCGATCCGCTCCAGGCTCGTGTCGAAGCCGCGGTAGACGCCGAGCACCGTCTGCGGATTCTCCTTGCCCGAAAGCTTGTGGAGGATGTCGGTGTTGGTCTCGACGACGTCGCCATGCGCCGCCTCGACCTCGGCGATGAGCGTGTCGAGCAGCGGGTGCGAAATGCCCTCGGCGTAGAACAGTATCGCGGGCAGCTTGCCCGTCTCGCGCGCCTCGGTGAGGATTCGCAGCCCCTCCGCCAGGAACATGCCCTGCCGCCGCCGGCCCTTCTTCTCGCGAAGCGCCCGGACGTCCTTGACCAGCGGGTTGGAGAAAGCGGTGATCTGTCTCATCGGACGCCATCCCGGCGAAAGCCGGGATCTCGCGGAGACCTACTGAGACTTCTTGTCCTGAGGTCCCGGCTTTCGGGTTCCCATCGAAGTACTACTTCGATGGGGTCCCTCCCGGGATGACGGGTAAGGGCGCAGGCCATCATTCCTCGCCGAAGCGGTCCTCGACCAGCGCGACGAGGGCCTCCAGCGCTTCGTCGGCGCCGTCGCCCTCGGTATGGATGGTGACCGAGTCCCCGAAAGCCGCGCCGAGCATCATCAGCCCCATGATCGAGGTCCCGCACACCCGGCTGCCGTCCTTCTCGACCTCGACCGCGGCGGGAAGGCCGGCGGCGAGGGTGACGAAACGGGCGCTGGCGCGGGCGTGGAGCCCGCGCTTGTTCTTCATCTCGACCGTCCGGCTGGCCACGCTCAGACGGTCTCCCCGAGTATCTCCGAAGCGACCGAGATATATTTGCGTCCGGCCTCCCGAGCCGCGGCGACCGCGGCCTTGACGTCGAGCAGCTTGCGAGCGCCCTCGAGCCGGATCAGCATCGGCAAATTGACCCCGGCGATGACCTCGATCTTTTCCGATTTCATCAGCGAGATGGCGAGGTTCGAGGGCGTGCCGCCGAACAGGTCGGTGAGGATGATGACCCCGCTGCCGTCGTCGACCTTGGCGATGGCCTCGGCGATGTCGTTGCGGCGGCCCTCCATGTCGTCGTCGGGGCCGATGCAGATCGCCTCGATCCGCTCCTGCGCCCCGACCACATGCTCCATCGCCCGGACGAACTCAGCCGCCAGCCGGCCATGGGTCACCAAAACCAGACCAATCATCAGACTTCCCAATCCTGCGGCTTGCCCCCGCCGCCGCCGCCTTCGACCCCCTCGCGCGGCGGCGAGGCGAGGTCGCGATGCTCGACCGTGGGCGAAAATCCCGCCTCGCGCAACC